>NZ_JBDNIJ010000200.1:0-5546 GCF_041688325.1 Ilumatobacter sp. | reverse complement strand
TTCAGCACCGTTCCGGCTGTGGTATCGGCCTGTGCAGCCAAGACGTTGGCGGTGACTACGTCGCCGACGTAGGTGAAGTCTCGGACGGCTTCACCGGTACCGAACAGGTTGAACTGGGACCCCATCAGGCCGCACTCGATAAGCCGATGGGTTGCCATATCTGGACGCTGGCGAGGTCCGTACACGGTGAAGTAACGCAGGGCGACGGTCGAGAGGCCGTAGTTGGCTGCATACAGATTGACGAGATGTTCGGCTGCCAGCTTGGTCACGCCATAGGGGCTACGGGGTGCAGGCAGTGTTGCTTCCGTGGTGGGAAAGGTCGTCGTTGCTCCGTACAACGACGATGATGACGCATACACGAACCGCTGCAGGCCGACCTGGACGGAAGCTTCAAGCAGTCGTTGTGTGCCGTGCACATTCCACTCCAAGTACTCGTGGAAGCCTTCGGCCCACGATCCTCGGACACCGGGTTGCCCGGCCTGGTGCGAGACGACGTCAACACCATCGAGAACGCCCACCAGGTCCGCCGTGCAGAGGTCGGCTTCGATGAGCTTGAAGCGGGGGTTCATCATCGCGTCTGAGAGATTCGCACGTTTGATCGACTCGGAGTAGTAGTCGGTCAGTGCGTCGACGCCCGTAACTTTCCAGCCGAGCGTCAGACAATGGTCGACGAGGTTGCTCCCCACAAACCCAGCTGCGCCGGTGACGAGAATGTGCATTGGTCCTCCGTTTGAATTTATCATTGTGCACCTCGGTATTCATCAAGTGCATCGAACCGATTCGGTGAGTCACGACGCATTCCCAGAAATCCAATGCCGGTCGCAAAATCGCTTCGCCAGGTGGGCGGAATGGCACGATCGATGTGAGTCATCCAGGCCGTGAGGCCGTAGGCGACGCGTGCAGCCCTGTGGCTGCGGGTGAGTCCGCCGATCACGCCACGGAATGCAAGGGCAGCAAGGGCGCCGGGCCCACCGAGCGGCACGGAGACAACTTCGTCGTAATCGCCGAACAGCAGCCGGTGCCCAGACTGCGTGAAGCGAGTGAAGTCATAGGCGCCTTCGTGAACGGGCTGGAGAAACGGAGTCTCTGCGCAGATCATCCCGGTCGAAGTCAGCACCCGAGTGATCTCTGCGACCACTGTTGTTGGCTCCACGACGTGCTCAAGGACTGCTTGAATCCAAACGACATCGATGGAGCCGCTCTCGAGCGGAATTTGATGTGCGTCTGCAACGAGGGTGGTGTCAGGCGAGGCGTAGACATCGAACGACACGAGTCGGACCCCTGGCAAACCTGCCAAGGCTGACGACCCGAGCCCGACGCTGCCGCCGCCGACGACCAGAACGATGGGCGCAGGGTTGTCGGCAGCCGACAGATGTGTCGCAATCTTGTCGATCGTCGAGTCTCTTCGGACATTGAACCGAACTCGTCGTTTTGCGGCGTTCAGAACACGCTGCGGCAGTCGCCGTGAATTTCGGATCGTGCTGTGGCGAATTGGCTCGACGGGTTGAAACAACCAGGAAGATGACGATCGTTCGGAACGGCTGAGGAGAACCGGCTGCCCGTCGGTGATGTCGTACGCGGAACCGCTAGCCGCGACCAGCTGAGTTTCGGTTGAGTCGAGTGTCAGCGTCTCGCGTGTCACCGGATCGACGAGTATGTTTTTTATTGATGTCCAGTCAGTACGCATCGTGTCTTCCATACTGTCGCTCAGCGACCATTGCGGCGCGGACGGCCCTCAGGTCTGTCCGATTCTGACGTTCGTACTCGACAATTGTTATTCCGGCGTCAGCTTCGGTCACGTCGATTGAACTCCGTACGACGTCCAGAATGAAGGTCTCAGCGGTGATTGCTGGAACCGGAATGCGCGGTGTTAGAACCAAGGGAAGAGATGTGAGGCGACGGAGGAACCGGAGGCGCCCCGCGTCAAATGGCGGGAAGAGCATTGCTGGTGGCCGGAGAATTGTCAACGCGAGATCTTGCTGAGCAAAGCGATCACCAAAGGCATCACACAAAACGGCGTCACAGGCTCTTTTCGACCAGCTGTACGCATTGGCGGATTCGCTTCGGAACTTGGCCTTTGATGACGAGACGTGAGTGAGGGGTAGACCTACGTCAAGGCAGGTTCGCGCAAGCACGATCGGGAGTTGGAGATTGGCTGCAACGAGTCGTTGGAGGTCATCGTTCGAGGGTTCGGAGGCGAGGTGTGCGACACCGGCAAGATTAACGACCGAGGTTGCTCCTTCTACTGCGTATCGGAGCTGGGCCTCGAAAGGTTCGGGATCAACGAGGTCGTATCTGCCGATGATGACGACTTCGGCGAGATCGCGAAGACGCTCAGTGACGACGTTCCCAACCCGTCCTGTCGAGCCGACGACAACAACCGTGGGGCGTCCACGTTTCATGCGGATTTCTCCGCAGCGAGGCGTCGGTGCAGTTCGACGATCTGGGGGAGGATCACTGAAGAGCTGTATCGCTCGACGGCCAGTCGTCGGCCTGCTTCACCCATCAATTGTCGTTCATCGTCAGAGAGTTCCTTGAAATCCAACAAGGCGTCGGCAAGCGACGTCGGATTCTTTCCTTCGAAGGTGAGCCCTTCCCGCCCGTGTTGGATGACCTCACCGCTGCCGGATTCGGAACTGAGAAGCACGGGCGTCGCCGTTGCGAGTGCCTCAAGGACGAATCGGGAGACACCCTCTCCGGCCCGGGAAGGCAGGATGGCGCCATGAGCGGTCGCGAGGACTGCTGAAGGGTCTCGAGTGGGTGAGTGGAGCGTCATCAGCGGTGATGCCTCGATCACGGATATCTCCTCCGGGGACAGAGTCCCTGGGCTTTGGTCATCGATGGAACAGTAGGCATCGACCTGGAGTCCGGCCGCCTGCAGCCGAGGGTCGGACAGGGCCTTTGCGAGATCGGTGAGTCCCTTCGACCGAACAGCTCGGCCGAGGTACACGATGCGTAGTGGTTCTGCTGGAGGCTTCGGTGTCGCCGCGAAATCGTCGAGATTGACCCCCACACCGGGAATCACCGTACTTCCCGTCGTTGTCCGCGTGACAGCGCGCTGATCGGCTCGCGTCTGAAACAACAGTTCAACGGCGCGGCGACGACCAGCAAATTGGAGGACGCGCCTGATGATCGAGAGTGATCGGGACCCGTCGACCGCCGAGATACCGAGGCCGTTGACGCTGAGAACAAGTGACGGGCGGCGGCGGAGACTGAAAAGGCCGAGACTCAGCGCCACGGGCTTCAAGGCCACAGCGTGGACGACGTCGGGTTTGGTGCGCCGGACCAGTCGGCGCAGCTTCAGTGCCTCCTTTGCGAGGAGCGTCGGAGCCGATGACCGTGTCATGTCGAACTCGTGCATCACGCAGCCTGCTTCACGAGCTTCTTCAAACCGGTCACCCTGACGGGTTGCGACCTCGACATCGAACCCAGCGGCCAGGAGGGCTTTGGCGTGCTCAAGTCGGTGGTTCACGAAGTACCAAGGTTCGCTGACGACGTACATGACTCGCCGGCTCACGACGATGTTCCGTTGAACGTGCGCACAGTGACGACAACTGCGATTGTGGCGAAGGCGGCTACGAACGCGGATGCAGCCCGTACCGCAGGTTCAGCGTTCAGCACTGCGAGTCCGATTGTGGCGGTGATCGCGACGCCGAGCCCGACGAGCGCTGAGACAGCTATGTGACTGCCGATCCGGTCGGTCAGCATCTGGTAAGCGTGTTCACGGTGCGATTGTCCGATTGGTGCACCCCTGCGGAAGCGGGCCACAAGGGTCACGAGGGTGTCAGCAATGTAGAACAGGCCAGGAAGAACGACGACCTCGACCGGGACGCCCTGAGTCGCCGCAAGCACCGCGACTCCGGCAAGCCACGCTCCAGCAAAGTACGAGCCAGCATCTCCCAGGAAAATGAAGGCCACAGGGGTGTTGAACGGAGCGAAGCCGACGAATGCGCCAGCGATGAGTGCTCCGGCCAGAGCGACGTCGGGGAGTTCACTTGAAATGCCGACGACCACGAAGAAGACTCCGGTCACGACCGCCTGGGCCACGGATATGCCATTGATTCCGTCCATGAAGTTGAACGCATTGACGAACCCTATGAATCCGACGATGCCGACCGTCAGGCCGGCGACGCCTAGTAGTCCGACATCTGACTGCTGAGCTAGCAGAGCGACGCAGAGCCCGGCGCCCACGGCGGCCTGGGCGAGCAACCGAACCCGGGCGGACAAGCCCGAGTGATCGTCCATGAGCCCGACAATTCCAAGAAGCAACGAGGCCGCTGCTACTGCGACGATTGGTTGGCCTGGCTTTGAGATCGCCAGTCCGGCGAAGACAGCGATAATTATCGCAAGACCGCCACCACGGGGTACAACAACAGAGTGGGACGAACGCTCATTTGGCGTGTCAACAATGTTGAACTTAAGCATGAAGTGGCGCACGAGTGGAGTCGCGACCAGTGCAACCGAGACGCTCAGAACAGCCGGCTTGACAACGTCGCCGAAGCTCACTTCAGAGAACATGTGCCTCTTTTGCCACATCTTGGTCAGTGATGTCGTCTATGTAGGACTGCTGGTTGTTGAGTGCATCGACCTTGCGCTTGTCGAGTTCGAACCCGAGCACGTCAAAACCTTCATCGACCGCCCGAACCGACAACGGGAGGCCAACATAACCCTGGCCCAATATTGCGACCTTCTCGGTCACTGGCCGACCTTTATCGAGTGATTCTCGAACTCACTTTGGGCGATAACTGCCATCTGGTCGACTGATGGTGACGTCATTGCGTGCTTTGCGTGCATTGCGTCAACGGGGCGAAGAGGCGGAACTGGAACATGGGTGATGAGCGGGTGTGACCGGACGTGGCCGTCTTCGTCGCCGGACATGAGATCCTCGTGCATTTTTTCGTTCTTGCGCAGGCCGGTGAAAACAATCTCGAGTGGTGGCGTGTGCTGGTTCGCAAAGCGTTTGGCGACATCCAGGATCTTGACGGGTTCGCCCATGTCGAGAATCATAATCTCGCCAGGCTGGCCGATGGCGCCTGCATGGCTGGTGAGGCGCGACGCCTCCTCGATGGTCATGAAAAACCGGGTGATGTCCGGGTGGGTGACGGTGATCGGACCACCGTTTGCTGCCTGTACCTCGAAGGACTTCAGCACCGATCCGTTCGATCCAAGCACGTTGCCGAACCGCACCGACACGAACTTCGTATCGCTCTGGGTGTTCGCCCACGCAGTTAACCGCTCGGTGATCCGCTTGGTCCAGCCGAGCACGCTTGTCGGCGCTGCAGCCTTGTCGGTGCTGACGTTGACGAAACGGTCAACACCATGCTTGCCGGCAACCTCGAGCAGATTCAGCGTTCCGCATACGTTGGTTTTCCAACCCTCGTCTGGATGCATCTCAAGCAGCGGTAGGTGTTTCAAGGCAGCGGTGTGGAAGACGACCTCGGGTCGATGCTCGGCGAACACTTCATCCATTCGAGATGCATCACGGATGTCGGCGAGAATGAGGTTCCGATTTTCCAACAGAGCGCGACCCGTCAGGGACAGCTGTG
>NZ_JBDNIJ010000199.1:0-3692 GCF_041688325.1 Ilumatobacter sp. | reverse complement strand
GTCCGGGCTTCGCCTCGGGCTTCGCCTCAATTTTTGATTCGGGCTTTGCTGCTGGCGTGGCCTTCGCCATGCCAGGATCGACCCTGGTGCCCGCCACAACCTCACGCAGCATGTCAGCGAAAGGATGACTCATGCGAGAGCCACGCAACCGTCGGTGACAGCGGGAGGCTGGACCGTGGTACGGACGACCGCCCACATATCGCCGACCGGGAACCCGGCTCCGGCGAGCAGCGGATTGTCTCCGTATGGGTTGACTCCCCAGGCGGCTACGGCGGCTTGGCCCTGGCCTTTGAGATCCACAGCCATCGTGCCGTTCTCGATTGTGACCGAGCCGTCGAGGGTGCCGTTGATGCAGAACGGGGCGACAAAGTAACCCCACTCGGCGACGCCGCCCGCACAGTTGCCGCCAGCCTGCTTCGTCCACACTTCGATCGCAAAGCCTTCGGTGTTGTTGGCTGCACCGAAGCTCGAACCGATCGTGTCGGTCCCGTCAATAATCGGGCTACCGCCACCAACGATGTCGAGGATGTCGGGGTTCACCTCGCAGAGCGAGAGCGACACGTTGACCCATTTGTTGATGTCGGCGTCCTTCTCGCTGATACAGAAATCGCCCCACGCATTCTTCTGGGTGTACTCCTCGCCGCTCTCGACCTCGGGCGCGAACCCGAGAGTGATGAACCCGGCCGTCACGATTGACGAGCAGAGTCCCACGACGGGGACGCCGCAGTCGTTGAGACGGGTGATTCGGATGACCCGGCCCTTCAATGAGTTGAGCATTTTGGTTGCCATTGCTGTTGCCTCCTACGGGCGGGTATTGGTTGAATTATGGGACTTTGAGGATGCCCGAATCGACAGCTACGACGCCGCAAGCGGTGCCGATGGCGTAGACCCGTTGGGCGATGATCGACACGTCGTTGACCGCAGTGCCTGGGGCCGTCGTCCCGTTGAGAGTTTCGACTGCACCCCGATGCGTCTTCCACGGGCCGGAGCCGTAGATCGTGGCGGGCGAGGTGCCGGTCAGCGGATTGGTTGCTGTGATCGCAACCCTCGAACCGAGCTGCGTTTTCATGACGCCACCGAAGGGCTTGAGAGCACCCTGGGAGATCAGCAGCGAGCCGAGCCAGGTGTTCATGAACAGTGTGCGTTCGTTGTTGGTGATCTGGGCTGTCGCTTCTTCGGCGGTGGCGAGTGCGATGAGCGCCCGCTGAGCGGTGGTGTTGCCGTCGGCGGCAGGGGCCAGCCCGGCCATCGCCACGTCAGTCTTGTTTGCGATCAGGTAGGCGACGAGGTACTGCTCGAAACCCCATTGCTCAGCGGCGAGGAGTCGGGCCGTAGCGTTGGCCTCGTGCTGGGCGATGCTGCGGCTCCCCGCACCGATCGAGTCGGTGTCGTAAGTGTAGACAGCGAACGGGTCGGCGTAGCCCTGGATGTTGCAACCCGAGGCGGTCAGAGGATCTCGTGAGGGATCCACGCAGGCGTTGTATGTGAAGCCACTTTGGAAGCAGGCCGTCGTATCCCATGTCATCCCGAGGCCAGCGTGCTCGCCGTAGTCCTCGAAGTCGAACACGCTCAATCCGCCGAATGCTCGTGGTGCAGAGACCGGTGCCGTGGTCACGTCGTAGATATCTGGAACTCCAGCCATTGTTGCCTCTTTGATCTCGTGTTAGTTGAACCGAACCAAAGGACCGACGCAACCCCCAGGGGAGAAGGTTGCGTCGATCCTCAGAAACTTACTCAGGCTCCGACGAACTCAGGTCCGCCGGTCTGCCCGTCAACAACCGTCGAGACGGTGACGTTGCGTGCAGCAGGACCACGCTGGGCGGTCAGCATGAACTGCTCCGTCCAAGCCAACGTGAAGTCGTTGGTTGCGTTGAGCGTCGAGTCACGAACGACACCGAGGTCGATCGTGCCGCCGTCGCCTGCGACGTAGCCGCCTGCCGGGAACAGCAGGAAGGTGGTCGTCGTCGGCCATGCCGTGAGCGCTGTGCCGGTCGTGATCGGATCTTGTCCGGTCACGAACTGAGGACGCACACCGCGGATCGTGAAGAACCGGGTGATGTCCTCGTCGCTGACATCGAAGTATCCGATGCCTGCACGGGCTGCGAGGGTGGAGCGGATTGCTCCACGAACCCAGGTCGGGAAGACCGCTTCGAGCACTGCGTTCGGAGACATCGTGAAGGTGCTCCGGTAGTCAGCGACTTGAAGGTCTACGGCGCTCAGGATGTCGCCAGCGGCGTCGGTCGGGAGCGAGGTCACGGTGACCGCGGTTGCCCCGGCGACGATGGCTGCGAGATGAGCTGCCGACACACGGTGCATGTGGGCGGTCATCGCGAGGTCCGTCGTGCGGGCCAGCATCTCGGGGTAGCTCTTGTCCATGAAGTTGCCAGCCGTCAAGCACAGACCCTCGGCGATGAGCCGGTAGTCAGTCCAGGTCGGGCACGGAACTTGCAGGCAAGCCTTGACCGATGCGCCCGGCGTGATGTCGGTCGCCTCCGTCCAGGTCCACAGCGCCGAAGAAACATCGGACAAGCCGATGTAACTCGGGATCTTGATGCCACCGCGTGACACGCCCATCGTCGGGAGGTCGAGAAGACCGTCACGGCTTTCGATGCTGAACAGCTCGTACATGTTCTCCGACGGGGTGCAGAAGCCACCCGAAGCGACGAGGGACTGGGCATCTTTGCCACGGAGCGAGGAAGCGACGACCGCTTCCATGACCTGCGAGGCGGAGTCTCCACCGTCACGCACGAAGTGCTCTTCGGGGATTCCGGTGTCCACGGTTGCGACACCCACACGAGGCGAGTGGTCAGCGAGGCCACGGGAACGGGCAGCGAATGCTCGTGCCAGTCCCATGCGGTCGAGCTGCGAGCCGGAAGTGATTCCAGGGATGTCGGCAGCGGCAGTGATCGTTGTCATCTGCTTCGCTTCGGCAGCGGGAGGAGTCACGTCGCGAGTCGCCATGCGGCGAGCGGACGGTGCCTTCGGCTTGAGGCTGGCGGTGACCAACTCCAGCTCTTCGGCAACTTCGATCTCTTCGACGACTTCGGCGACGATCTCCTCGAAGACATCTTCTTCGGCGACTGGGCGAACCCGGTCACCGAGAGCAGCGCGCGCCTCGGAGTCGGCGTCAGCCTGCTCGGTGCGGGCAGCCTGCTCGGAGCGCACGGCATCGAGTGCCTCGGCGATCTCGGTCAGGTCGGCGACTGGTGCCGGGGTGTCGTTGTCGTACTTTGCGTCGAACTCTTCGATGATCGACGCTTCCATTGCGTCAAGCTCAGCATCGGTGATGCCGTCGAAGGATTCGGGAAGATTGGTGTCCATTTTGGGTGCCTCCTGGGCGGGGTGTATGAGATTGAGGAATCATCATGCGCCAGGGTCATACCCATGTTCGCACCGCTACCGGTCATACCGGTGGGGCGGATCAGTTGTAACTGTAGCAGACGTGTCAAGCCAGCGGGCGAATGGTGCCACCGACCGAGTGTGCGTAGCGTTGTGCTGCTGGCAGGGAAGTGAAACGGCGACCGGTCGAAACGTCATCTCGAAAGACTTCGTGGATCACTTGCGTCGAGGCAGCGCGTGCCTGCTGTGCGTCAAGCCTCACGGGCTGACCTCTCCGAACGGAGCCGCCTCATGCCATGAGCTGCTACTTGCCATGAATCCGGTTTGCCAGGGCAGCTCTCTGCTGCGCTGGG
>NZ_JBDNIJ010000198.1:0-15615 GCF_041688325.1 Ilumatobacter sp. | reverse complement strand
GTTGCAGTCAGTGACTGCAACAAGCTCATGAAAACGGCGGGGGCGCCGGTGTATCAGTCGGCGGCTGCGTCGAATTCGGTGCGGATGCGTGTCGATGAAGGCCAACAGATCGGCGCGAGCATTCTCGCCATCGCTTGCTGGCTTGATGACTGTTGCCCACTCGACCATGCCGTCCCAGAATCGGTCGACTCATTTGGATCCGGCGATGGTGCCGCCCTCGAGCGTGCGAAACGTGACGTTACTGAGCTCACCGAGATGGAGGCTGAGCGACCGGACGTGGATCTCCTCATCGGTGCGGATGCGGCCCACAATCTCGGCGCCGAGCGCAGCGTCGGCTGCACGTTCTCCGAAGAGCCCAGGTGTGGTCAGGACGGCCTGAGTCTCAGCGAACCCGATCTCGGCTCGGAACTCGATGATCAGCACGTTGGCAATGAACGACAGGATCTGCTCGATCTCCTCCGAGACTTCGGGGAGGTAGCGAGTCACGTCTTCGCGAGCGAGGCCCGGCTGTGGTTCGACGTCGGGATACGCCTCGGGCCCGAATGCCAGATCGCGTGCGGCAAACCACATCTCGTCGTGGCCTCCGATCCCTTGGTCAGGGATGCCGCCTTCATCGATACTATGTGCTTTGAGCAGGCCTGTGGCGAGGCGATCAATCGCCATCCCGGAGATGTCCTCCACGATGACTGCCTGCAGGTCCGGGACCGGGACCAGCGCAATGAAGGCGCCCCGAGCTTCGATCTTCCCGACGATGGTCAGCGTGTTCCAGAACCGAACGTCGAGTCCGTTGCGGACCAGCACCACCTGCTGTTCGATGTTCGGCAAGCGGTCGCCAGCCAGCAGTGCAGCTGACGCCGGGAACAGTGCCCCGCCTCGCTCGGTGAGCGCTGCTCCCCATGCGTCCATGGCCGCGACTCGGCCAAGCGCACGTGGCGGCTGATACGACCCGTCAACGAGCATGCCGCCGTGCAGGTTGCGGCCCGCGACCGCATGAGGTGCGGCGTACTCGTGCGTTGAAAGCAGGTCGTCACGGTCGAACGAAAGCGGTGAAACGTCAGATGTTGGTGATCGGTTCAGATGTTCTTTGGGAGCTCGGAGAAGGGCAGAACCTTGTCTTGGTTCGGTTCCTTCGGCAAGCCGAGCACTCGCTCACCAATGATATTCCTCTGGATCTGATCGGTGCCCCCGTAGATCGGTGGCGCCTGCGCATAGAGCGCAGAACCGGTGACCATGCCGAGCAGCGGGTTGCCCGTTGCCTCATTGAGTGACTCGCGCTGCGCGTCGGTGTACGCGTGCAGCATGCCGCTCGCTCCGATAATTCCGAGACCCAGGTCGCGAGTGAGGCGCACCATGTCGCTCATCTGCAGCTTCGAGATGTTGGCCATGCCGGGGATATCGTTTCCTTGCTGACGCATCGCCTTCAGGCGCTGTGCGTTGAGGCCACCGATGACGGTCATCGTGTGGAGACGCATCAGGTCTTGGCGGACGTGAGGGTCGTTGATCTTTCCCGAGCTCTTGGCGAAGTCAAACAGCACCGACCTGTTCGGGCGAGTCGCCGCCGTGGCCTGACGGACGTTCTTCTTTGGGTCCCTCGGCTTGACGAGATCTCCGGCGCGACGGTCAAGTTGGCCGGCGATGGTTCCCGGCGCACCGCCCGCTGCTCCACCCGAGCCACCTGAGCCGAGGCCAGCGCGTTCGGCCTGCAGGGTGGTGTTCGTGGCGGCCCAACCGTTGTTCACATCGCCGATCACGGCGTCGACCGGGACTCGGGCGTCGGTGAGGAACACCTCGTTGAACATCGCGTGCCCGGTCATCTCGTACAGCGGGCGAATTTCGACCTCAGGTTGATGCATGTCGATCGCCATCCAGCTGATGCCCTGATGCTTCGGGACGTCGACGTTGGTGCGTGCGATCAGCATGCCCATGTCAGCTGTCTGACCGAGGGAGGTCCAGACCTTCTGACCGTTGATGATCCACTCATCGCCATCACGTTCGGCTCGCGTGCTCAGTCCGGCGAGGTCGGAACCCGCGCCAGGTTCGCTGAACAGCTGGCACCAGGCCTGTTGGCCGGTGACGATGTCGCGAACATAGAGGTCGATCTGCTCTTGGGTTCCGTGCGTCGCGATTGTCGGCGCCGCCAGCAACAATCCGAGGCCGCTGGGCGGGCCAAGCGCACCGAACGAGTCGATCTCGCGCATCACGGCAACCGAGTCGGCTCGGGACAGGCCGAGGCCATACGCCTCGACAGGAAGCAGCGGTGACGACCAGCCAGCAAGGCCGAGCTTCTCCCACCACTGCGCCACGGTGAGGTCCGGGTCCCAGTTTTCCTCGAGCCACGCTCTGACTGCGCCCACCGGGTCAGACGGCGCTGTTCGATCGTGTTTGGTTTCTGTCAGGCTCATCGTGTTCTCCTCGATTGACTTGCAGCTCGATTGGCTTCCGCTACTCATACTTGCAGCTTGGATTACTTGTAGTCTGCAACATTCCACCGGCGGCATCCACTTTGTGTCACTCAATTCCTCCCAGTGGCCTGACACGATGTCGCGATGCTGAGCGACATGGACTTCGTCACCGGACCAATCGAGGTCGTCGGGTGCCACGCCGAGGGCGAGGTCGGCGATGTCATCATCGGCGGTATCGCCCCTCCCCCGGGCGACTCGGTGTTCGAACAGTCACGCTGGATTGCCAACGACGGCCGGTTACGGCAGCTCATCGGCAACGAGCCGCGCGGTGGTGTGTTCAAGCACGTCAATCTGCTCGTCCCGGCAATCGACCCTGCCGCCGACATCGGGTTCATCATTATGGAACCAATGGACACCCCGCTCATGTCAGGCTCCAACGCCATGTGTGTCGCGACGGTGGTTCTCGAAACAGGGATCGTTCCGATGACCGAACCGACCACGACCCTGACACTCGAGGCGCCGGCCGGACTCGTCCACGTCGAGGCAACCTGCGCCAACGGAAAGGTCACCGCTGTCACGATCCGGAACGTCCCGGCGTTCGCGGCGCTACGCGACGTCGCTCTCAACGTTGACGGTGTCGGACAGTTACGTGTCGACACTGCGTGGGGTGGAGACAGCTTCGTCATGGTCGACGCCGCCGACCTCGACATCGACGTCGAACCCGAAAATGGCGCAGAACTCGCTCGGATGGGATCACTCATCACCCGCGCTGCGAACTCGCAGTTGCAGTTTGACCATCCGACGATCGATTGGACACACTTCTCGTTCTGTCAGATCGCCGGTCCGCTCGAACGCTCATCCAATGGGGTGCTTCGGATGACGAACACCGTGGTGGTCGAGCCAGGCAAGCTCGACCGCTCGCCAACTGGCACGGGCGTGTCGGCGCGGATGGCACTCCTTCGGGCGCAGGGAACGATGGACGTCGGAGACCAACTCGTCATGCGATCGGTGATTGGTTCGCAGTTCACTGGTCTGATTGCGGCCGACACGCAGGTGGGCACCGTCGATGCAATCGTGCCGTTGGTGACAGGCCGAGCGTGGCGATACGGAAAGTTCGCCTACCAGACAGACCCGAGCGACCCGTGGCCACTCGGATATCGCGTCAGCGACACCTGGCCGAGCTGAGCGTTCAGTGAACGAGTTTGGCGATCCTGGGAAGCACGCAACGGCGGCCTGAGCATGCGTCCCAGGTGGCGAGGCCACCACTGAGCTCGCGCACGCCTGCAAGACCGTGCAGTTCGGTCGCCATCGCAAGGTCGGCGGCAAGGCGTTCCGGCGTATAAGCAGTCCACTGGCCGGTGTTCTCGGCATCGCTGTCATCGATCCCTGCGCCATCGGCACAGTTCCAACCGTTATCAAGCTTGTTCCGTGAGCGCAGGATCTTGACGCCGCCGGCCACACTCACCAGGATTGTTCCCGGGTGCAGTTGAGGAGCGTCGCCGATCGAGACAGATGTGCTTTGCAGCATGTTCATACGTTTGGTATCGACCGGCTACGAACAAGAGTTGAGCCGCAATTGTGTGGCAATCTCAGCAGATGGCCACCCAGCAGTTCGACATCACCTCACCGCTCTCCCCCGAGGCGGCGTTCGATCGTCTCGTCGACCTGACCCGTGTGAACGAGTGGGATCGGGGCGTAACCAACCCCCGCCAGGTTCACGGCGCCGGGCACCAGGTGGGCTCGCGTTACGAAGTCACTGTCGTGGGATTCGATGGGAAGCCCACCCCCGTTGTCTACG
The DNA here is from genome assembly GCF_041688325.1 of Ilumatobacter sp. Taxonomy (GTDB): domain Bacteria; phylum Actinomycetota; class Acidimicrobiia; order Acidimicrobiales; family Ilumatobacteraceae; genus Ilumatobacter_A. The sequence goes on along the minus strand of NZ_JBDNIJ010000198.1, from coordinate 11,415 downwards.
AACTCCTCGAAGTTGACCGCCCAGCGCGCTTCGTGATGGAAGGCGCCAACGCGGTTTTCTGTGCCCACGACGTGATCGCGATTGAGCCGACCGACACCGGCTGCACCGTCACGTACTCGGCTGGGCTTGAACTGCTGGAAGAAAATCCACCGCTGAGTCCAGCGCAGCTCGACAGCCTGTTCGTCAAAGTCGCGGGAGTCGCAGAAGACGGCCTCCGGAGCTACCTGAACCCGTGAACTGTCACACCGAGGTCAGACCTCGGTGTGACGGGGGGCAATCACTGCCGTGCCCTCAATCTCGACCAGTGCCGCGTCGAGGAACAGCGACTGGACACCCACGAGTGTGATCGGGATCAGCGGCAACGGGTTGACTTGTGCGGCTGCGCCGATCCCGGCGAACAGTTCACGCTGCATCGATTCCCTCCAACCGACCACGTACACCACAATTTTGGCGAGGTCGTTGACCCCACCACCGACCCCGATGAGTGCGTCGACCATATTGATCAGCGCCTGCGTTGTTTGACCCGCAAGGCCGTCGGCGAAATTGCCCTCAGCATCAGTGCCGATCGTGCCAGCCAGGTACACCGTCTGGCCCGGCGGGGCGATCGCCGCGTGCGAGAAGCCGGCGGGGGCCGGCAGCCGATCAGAGTTGCGTAGTTCAATAGTCATACATGCTCCTTGTCGTTGCTGTGAGATCGCTGTATTCGGTCGGTCACACCCAGAGGCGGTCGAGAACATCAAGCCAGAGTTGTGTCGTCAGGCGCAGCGATTCCACATCGATCCGTTCGTCGTGCCCGTGGAATCGGCTGAGAAATTCCGGCAGTGTCACGTGATGACTGAGGAGGCCGGCGCCGTATGCCGGCACGCCGCGCTGGCGGAAGAAGCGTCCATCGGTCGCTCCGGTCACGAGGCTCGGTAGCACCGACGCGTTCGGGTACGCCATCTGGATCGCGTCGCTCAGCGCCCCCCACATCGGGGTCTCGGTCGACGAGAGGGCGGTGCCGTTATTCAAATCGTCGCGGATGTGCTCAATGTCGACCGAAGGCAGCAGGTCGGGGCCAATCACTGCACGAAGGTGGGCATCGGCATCGTCTTGGGTTTCGCCAGGCAACAGCCGGATGTCGATGAGGAGTTTCGCAACGTCAGGCACCGTGTTTGATTTGCTGCCCGACCGCATGATGTTCGGGCTGTACGTGGCATGGCAGCAAGAGTGCACGTTGCGTGCAAGGTCAGGCGGGAGTTCGGCGAGCGCATCGTCGATCCGTGCCGGGTCGGTCAGCCGGGCTTCCATGTCGGCGCTGAGGCCGAGCGCTTTGACTCGCGCCGTGAACATGTCATCGATGCGCGGGACGACCTTCGAACTCACGAGTCGGTCGACGATCTTGGCTGCCTTGACGAGTGCGTTGTCGGTCGCATAGGGCATCGATCCGTGGCCGGGCGTTCCGTGCACCACCAGCAGTCGGCCCGCCGAGTGTTTTTCGCCAGTCGTCAGCAGCACAGTGGTCGCGCCGTCTTTCACCGACGGCATACCGCCGTACTCGGTGAGGACGTAATCGCACTTGACGACGTCCCACTGGTGCTCGATGATCGGCGCTGCGCCGAGCACCCCACCGGCTTCCTCGTCGGCCACGGCGAAGTAGACGATGTCGCCCGGGTACCTCGTGCCGGTACGTACGACGTCACGAAATGCGACGAACATTGACGACGTCAGGTTGAGCATGTCGACCGCACCGCGGCCCCAGACTTCGAGCACCCCGTCGGACGACGCGATCAGCTCACCGCCGAACGGATCATGCGTCCACCCGTCAGCGTTGACGGGCACGACATCGGTGTGGCCCATCAGACAGAGCGCCGGTGCGTCTGGGTCGGTGCCCGGATAACGGGCGATGAGCGACGTGCGGCCGGGTTCCGTTTCGATCAACTCGTGATCGAGGCCGAGACCTTCGATCTCGTCGCGGAGCAACGTCGCACTGACCTGCTCGTTGCCTGATTCGGGGCGACCATCATTCACGCACTGGTTCCGGATCAACTGCTGAAGCAGTTCAACCGTCTCCCCCGTCAGGGTGTCGATCGACGTGTGCATGCGTCCACCTTGTCACGTCGCAGGTGCGACGACCCGCTCGGATCAGATCTGCAGACCGGACGTGGCTCCTCCGTCGACGAGGATGTTCGCGCCGGTCACGAAACTGGAGCGCGGGCTGGCGATGAATGCCACCACGTCGGCGACTTCTTCGGGCGTACCGAGCCGACGGAACGGGTTCTCTTTCACGATCGCCTGCCAGAGCTTGCCATTCTCTTCTTGCGCTTTGTCCCAGACACCGCCTTCGAAAATGATGTCGCCGGGCGAGACAACGTTGGCGCGGATGCCACGCCGTGCGACCTCGCGCGACAACGTCTTCATCGCGCTGATCGTTGCGGCCTTGACCCCCGCGTAGGCAGCGATGCGAGGTGCCGCCACGCTCGCAGCTCGCGACCCGATACAGATCACGTTGCAGCCGGCATGGTCGTCCATCCGCTCGAGGCTGGCGCGAACCAGTGCGTCCATGCCGATCAGGTCGACCGCACACGACATCTCCCAATCGGGCCCGGCCATCGCTGACACGTTCGACACGACGATGTCGAGGCCGCCCATCTGGCCGGCTGCCCACTCGACGAACTCGGCCGGCTCACCTTTCACCCCCATGTCTGCGATGTGGTGATGCACAGTGCCCGATGACGACAGGTCAGCTGCAGCCGCAGCGAGGTCGTCGGCATTTCGGGCACAGATCGCGACTTCAGCACCCTCGACGAGGAATGCTCGGACGATGGCGAGGCCGATTCCTTTGCTTGCTCCGGTGACGATGACGCGTTTGCCGCTGAGTTGCAGATCCATGTCGGCGATCGTGCCAGACAGCGCCGCAGCCAAACGACTTCACCCATTGATGCGCCGACCCTTCGGTACGGTTCTGCTGTGGCCCCAGATCAGACAGACCAAGTCGGCGTCGGGCCGCACCCCGAGCCCTGGCCAGCTGAGGCGCACTTCGACCCCGAACTCCTGGCTGCAGGCGACCGTCGAAACGTGCTTGATCGATACCGCTACTGGTCGGTCGATGCAATCGTCGCCGACCTGGACGACCATCGCCACAGCTTCCATGTGGCGATCGAAAACTGGGAGCACGACTTCAACATCGGTTCGGTCATCCGCAACTCCAACGCCTTCCTCGCTCGTGCGGTCCACATCATCGGGCCACACCGTTGGGATCGGAGGGGAGCGATGTCGACGCACCGATACCTCCACCTGCATCACCACGCTGACGTCGAGGCCTTCGTCGCGTGGGCCGCTTCTGCGGGCTTGCCGATCGTGGCGATCGACAACGTCGAAGCATCAGTGCCGATCGAGTCGACAGCCCTGCCTAAGTACTGCGTTCTGCTCTTCGGCCAGGAAGGGCCCGGCGTCTCGGGAGCTGCGCTTGCTGCGGCTCACGCGACCTGTGCGATTACGCAATTCGGTTCGACGCGATCACTCAATGCCGGCGTGGCGTCGGGCATCGCGATGTACGAATGGTGCCGCCAACATGTCCACTCCTGAATGCACTCGGTCGTCGGGGGAATGGGTATTTAGACGAGGCGGGCGCGGCGACTGTCGATGACACCCGTGTTGAAGCCGGCCGAGTGGAGGCCACCACGGAACCTCGCGTGTTCCACCTTTAAGCAGCGGTTTTGCACCACGTCGAGGCCCGCAGTAACTGCCCTGGCCGCCGCTTCTGGATGCTCGAGGCCGAGCTGGAACCACAACGCCGTCGCTCCAACGGCGATTGCCTCGTCGGTAACCGCGGGCAGGTCTTCGACCCGTCGAAACACATCGACGATGTCGGGCACGACTGGTAGGTCGCCAAGCGATGCGTACACGGATTTGCCCATGATCTCGGTCTCACGCGGGTTGACGTAGTACACGTCGAAGTCGGTCGATCCGGCAAGGTATGTCGCGACGAAGTGGCTCGATCGTGACGAGTTCTTCGACATGCCAACGATGGCAATCGACCGAGTGCGCTGCAGGAGGTCAAGGCGATCCTGCATCCGTTCGAGAATGGCAGCCATCAGCGCGCTCCTTGGTTCTGCGTTGCGTTGAGTGCCTGGTCGAGGTCGGCACAGATGTCGTCGGCGTCCTCGAGCCCGACCGAGATACGGACCAGGTCGGCGCTCACCCCCGCTGCCTCCAGTGCATCTTCGGACAGTTGACCGTGCGTGGTCGAACCGGGATGGATCACGAGCGTCCGGCTGTCACCGATGTTCGCGAGGTGACTGGCCAGACGACAGCTCTCGATGAATGTCGATCCGGCAGCGCGGCCGCCCTGCACACCGAAGGCGAAGACCGCACCTGGCCCCTCCGGCAGGTACTTCTGGGAGCGTTCGTACCAAGGCGAATCGGGCAGTCCGCTGTACTTGACCCACGCCACCAGCGGGTGCGCGTTGAGGAACTCGGCGACGATGCGTGCGTTCTCGACGTGTTGTTTCATCCGGAGCGAGAGCGTTTCCATGCCCATCAGGAATAGGAAGGCGTTGAACGGCGTCATCGTGGCGCCGATGTCGCGGAGCTGCTCCGACCGCACACGGGTCAGGAAGCCGTACTCGCCGAAATTTCCCCACCAACTGATGCCGCCGTAACTCGGCATCGGCTCGGTCATCAACGGGAATCGACCGTTGTCCCATGGGAACGTTCCGGCTTCGACGATCGCTCCGCCGATCGACGTGCCGTGGCCGCCGATGAATTTGGTGACCGAGTGGATGACGATGTCGGCGCCGTGTTCGATCGGACGACAGAGAAAGGGCGTTGCCATGGTCGAGTCGACGATCAGCGGCACGCCGACATCGTGCGCGACTTTGGCCAGGCCTTCGAAGTCGGGGATCATTCCGCTCGGGTTGGCGATCACTTCGACGTACACGCACTTCGTCTTGTCGGTGATTGCTGCAGCTACAGCGGCCGGTTCGGGTTCGGCCACGAAGGTGGTCTCCACGCCAAAGCGCCCAAGCGTGACTTCCATGAGCGTGCGAGTGCCGCCGTACAGCTGCGCACTCGACACGATGTGATCGCCTGCGCCGCACAGAGATGCGAGTGTGAGGAACTCGGCGGCCTGACCGCTCGATGTGCCGATCGCTCCGATGCCACCTTCGAGTGAGGCCATGCGTTCTTCGAACGCAGCCACGGTTGGGTTGGAGATGCGCGAGTAGATGTTGCCGTAGGTTTGGAGCGCGAAGAGGTTCGCTGCTTCGTCGGTATCGCCGAACACGAAGGACGAGGTCTGGTAGATCGGCACGGCGCGCGCTCCCGTTGCGGGGTCAGGTCGCCCTCCAGCGTGCACCGCTCGCGTCCGGAAGCCGTACTGCTCATCTCGTGTCATCAGCTCAGTCTGGTCGCCGGAGCCTCGCGACATGTCAACGTTCCGAGAACGGTGTCAACGGAGACACGTCCTAACATCGTCGGCGAGCACCACCGAATAACGACCCTGAACGGACATCATTATGAGCGAAAACGCACAAGCCGCATACGACGCCATCAACGCATTGATCGGGAACGAGCCCGTTGCCGGCGACTGGTTCACTGTCGACCAAGACCGCATCCAGGCGTTTGCTGATGCAACGCTCGACCATCAGTTCATCCACCTCGACCCAGAACGCGCAGCGCAGACACCGTTTGGCGGCACGATCGCCCACGGCTTCCTCACCCTCAGCCTGCTCGTCCATCTGTCAGCAAGCATCCCGACCGACCTCCCGAAGTTGGAGGGCGTCCTGATGGGCGTCAACTACGGCATGAACAAGGTGCGCTTCGTCAACCCGGTCCCGACCGGTTCACGTGTCCGCGCTACGGCCGCGACGGTTGCCGTCGCCATCAAGGGCAACGCCGTCGATCAGACGCGTGCGATGACCGTCGAAATCGATGGCGTCGACAAGCCCGCCCTCGTCGCGGAATGGATCGGGCGCACCGTCTTCACCTGAGACCAGGTTGTCACACTCCGGTCAGACCGGAGTGTGACAAGTTGCGGTCCCGATTTTGCCGAATCTGCCGACGCAGCACTGTGGCCAACATCGAACCCAACAACAAGGTGCTGGCTCCGAAGAGCCAGAGCAGCCGGTAGCTGCCGTTGTCGATGATCGCACCGCCGAGCGCGGGGCCGAGCGCAGCACCGATGAACACGCCGACTTGGCTGACCCCTGTCGCTGCCGCCGGTGCTGACGGGTTATTGCGAACCACCGACAGATTGAACAGCCCTGGCCACGCCCACCCAAATGCGAAGGCCGGAATCGGTGCGAGCACGTACGTGATCGGTACGTCGATCGCCAGAACAAGCATTCCCAGACCGCCGAGCCCGTAGAGCCACACGAGCCGTTGGATTGGCAGCACACCCCACCGGTCGACTTGCCAGCCCTGAATGAGTCGACTCGCCACTCCGACCAGTGACCCGAGGCTCAGCACGAGGCCGGCGGTGCCGGGCCCGAGCCCAGATGCCTCCGCCCCACTCGTGATGAAGCCCACCATCGTGCCGGCGCTTGTCGCCCCGAGGAGTCCGACCATGGCGTAGAGCACAAGCAGTGCCATGCCCAGGTCGGGTCGCGCTGACCGACGATCGCCCGTGGCGTTCGCTCTCGTGTTGAGATCAGATCGACTGCCGCGGTCGGGTGGAAAGCTGAACATCGCTCCAGCTGCCATGATCGCTCCTGCCACGTAGGCCCATTGCCAGCCGATGGTGAGCGCGATGGCTGGCACCGCGACGCCGCCGAGCAACGCCGCGGTTGGCATTCCAGATTGCTTGGCGGCAAGGGCGAATCCCATGCGTTCGCCCTCGATGTGTGTCGTGAGCATCAGGTTGGCCGACGGCTGATTGAGCGCATTGCCCGCTCCTGCAACTCCGAGAAACAAGCAAAACTGCCAGACGTTCCGTGCCAGCACCGCAACGGCGAGCATCGCCACGACCGATGTCGTCAGGCCGACCCGGAATCCTCGGCGCGGTCCGAGTCGCTCGGCGACGCGACCCATTGGAGCAGACAAGACAGCGGCGACCCCGAACGAAGCGCCCATCGCGAGGCCGACATGCGTGGCGGTCAACCCGATGTCTTCACGGAGCTGGACACCGAGCGCCCCGGTCAAAAAGACGGGAAACGCGCTACACATCGTGCCGATCGCGACCACAGGCCAGATCCGCGTTACGCGCTTGCTCAATGCAAACGACCGAGCAACAGCCTGACAGCCAGGCCGCTCGGCAGATCTTCTCCTATGCGGTCCACTGGGCCAACGTACCGGCCACCGAGCAGCGACTCTCCGTTCGCCTGGCGGCTGCGACGTCCCCTTCGCTGGCATGCCACCGATATCTCTAGTTTCCTGACATGGCGACAGCGGTCTTCGATGAGGCGTTCCAGTGGTATTCAGAGCAGTGGGCCCCCGATTTGCCACTCGGTGAATGGTGGGACCGACTCGCCACCGCTGGCTGGTCCTTTCCGAAGTGGCCCGAGGGGTACGGCGGACGCGGCCTGTCAACCGGCGATGCACGCGAGGCCGAGCGGGCGCGGGTCGCCGTCGGCGCCTACGGACCGCCCAAGGGCATCGCCACATTCCTCGTCGCCCCGACGCTGATGTCCTACGGAACACCCGAGCAGCTCGACCGATTCATGCCGGGCATCGTCCGCGGGACCGACATCTGGTGCCAACTGTTCTCCGAGCCCGGTGCCGGTTCCGACCTTGCTGGCCTCGCGACAGGCGCTGTGCTTGACGGTGATGAATGGATCATCAACGGGCAGAAGGTCTGGAACTCAGGCGCGCAGCACGCAAAGTTCGGGATTCTGATGGCCCGGTCCGATCCGGAGCAGCCGAAGCACAAGGGCATCTCGTACTTCATGATCGACATGGATCAACCAGGTGTCGACGTCCGACCGCTGCGCGAGATGACCGGCGACATTGCGTTCAACGAGGTCTTCCTCTCCGATGCGCGCGTTTCCGACGCCAATCGGCTTGGCGAACAAGGTGAGGGCTGGCGGATTGGGATGACGACGTTGTCGCACGAACGCGACCCGGACAACGCCGGATCGGGCAGCGGGTTCGTGTTCGGCGGCTCGGATCTTGGGGGAACGGTCAGCGACTACGTTGCTGCAGTTGGCGGTCACGTCGACGGATTTGCGCTCGCGATGAGCGGCGGTGCCAACAGGCTGCTCGACGGCGTCATCGACGAATTTAATGCTGCGGCTGACCCCGTTCGGCGCCAGCGATTGATGCAGTTGCACACCTTGCGTAAGGTCGCGCGCTGGTCGACCGAACGGTCGATGGCGGCGGTCAAGGCGGGTGGGCAACCCGGCCCCGAAGTGTCGACACTCAAGGTCATCGGTGCCGAGATCTCACGGCGCACGCGTGACCTCGGCATCGAGGCGATGGGTCCAAACGGAATGCTGTCGGGCAACGGCACTCCCACGGGCAGGCAGTTCTACGCCTACTGCATGTTCACACCGGCGATGTCGATCGCCGGGGGGAGCGACGAGATCAACCGCAACATCATCGGTGAGCGCGTACTCGGCTTGCCGAGGGAACCCGGCGAGGCCGAACAGCGCAGCCAACCCTGGTCGGCGCTCCCCCGCAACTGAATCGGTGGACCTGAAAACGGTGGAACATGCAGGTTTTCGCCCTCCTGCACGGTCAATTTGTCTGTCAATGTTCCGTCAAAGTGCTTGTTTTTTGCTGCTCACTCGGCACACAGTGATGTTCTTCGGGACAGAACGGACGATCTGTGGCAGGGACAGAGTGATGATCTGAGGACAAAACGTCACACAACGTGACGATTTGAGAACTTCAACCTCTCATTCATCCTTCGGGACAACATCCTGTATTACAAAAGATCGGGCGGACACAACATGAAATTTTCAAAAGTAGCTCTTGGCGGAGTGTCACTCCTTGCGGCTGGAGCACTGATTGCTACTGCTGTCACGGCCTCACAAGCAAAACCTATCAGCGTGCAATTCTTGATGAGTGCGGAGATGCTGGAGCAGCAGGCTTTTGCCGGCACCTATGTCACCGGTGGTGCTACTTCAACGATCAACGGCAGTGTCCTCGCCGGAACGTATGTCACCACTGGTGTGAGCGCAGCGATCAAAGGCAGCGCGAATGCCGGAACTGCCACCACGCTCGGAGCGAGTTCGACCGTCGCAAGCAATGTTCGGTCTGGTACCGCCACCACCCTTGGTGCCGGCGCCGCCGTCACCGGCAGCGTCACGTCTGGAACCGACACCACATTCGGAGAGGAGGCGACCTCTGGCGGTAACCAGTCTGGAATTGCCAATTCGAACGTCACTGCCATCGCTAGCGGGCAAGAAGAAGTTCTCAAAGCACAAGAATTTCTTGGCCTCTTTGGCGCAGGCACAACAATCGTCCCCGGAAATATCGCCGCCGACACGACGTTCACCGCCGGCACGTACGGAGTCGCAGGGTTGCTGACGGTAGCTGCAAACACAGTTATCACGCTCGATGCCAACCACCAGAACAGCGAGTTCGTCTTCAACATCAGTAGCTATCTGACATTTGGTGAGGGCGTGACGATCAATGTGATCAACGACGAAAAAGACGGTAAGAAAGTCCATGTCAGTGTGATCTGGAATGCCACTGGCGGTTACGTCAGCTTGGGCGCTGGAGCGAATATTATCGGTACTATTTTGGCCAAGGGCTACGTGAGCACCGGAGCGCTTTCCACGCTCAGTGGTGCTCCTGGCAACATCTGCGGCGGCGCCATCTACTCTGCAACTTCGTACATTTCCATCGGCGCAGGTGCCACCGTCGGCGCAGGCGTTGGCTGCATAACCCCGCCGCCATACGTTGCACCTGTCATCCCGAAGGGCTAGCGGGTCGATGACGGCGAGTCGAAACACTCGCCGTCATCGTTCCTGAGGGCTTCGAGACCGAAGAGGCTCAACTACACAAGACCGCCCACCTGGCGATGCTCCACCCGGATCAACCTCCAGCTCGCCGCGAAGTGACCGTGGACGCTGAGGCGACCATCGTGCGCGCCGTCCTGGCGTATCGGTGGGTCGTCGCCGTCGATTTTTTGACGTTCCTCGGCAGAAGCGGCTTGCGCCGCGGCGTGTTTATTGCGACAATCATTTTGTCATTACAGGCTGAGATTCCGCCGCGATGGTCTGCCACCGGCTGTCCTCAACCGAGCGCCGATCGCGCCCTCGGCCACGCCCCGGGGCCAGGTCTGGACGATGCCCCGATCGTGCTCCGGGCGAGTCTCGGCCTGCCGACAGGTTGACGCTGGTCCGCTCACCAGTCGACTCGCGTTCAAACTTGGCGACCACACCGAAGATCGAAAAGTCGTGCACAAATCGATCGCGCACTTCGGCCTTGTGACCAGTGGGAATGTCAGTGCTGAGTAAATTACTTCGTCATTGTCTTGCCATTTTCTTGACAATATGTGCAGACTGAAAGGTAGAAAACAGAACTGGCGGTCTGTGGGTGTCCTCAAACTCATTCTCTGAGTGTGTGGAGTTGCGGTCTCAGGATGTCACTCACATGCAGCTTTGGACGACACCAGGTTGTCCGTCCCAACGAAAAGACAATCACCACATGAAACTCTCCAAACGTCCTCTTGTTGCCGCATCGCTGCTCGCTGCAGTGTCGCTGCTCGCTGCTTCGAGTGGCGTCCAAGCACAGCAGCATCCAGTACCGCCAACGCCTCTGGGCCTGGCGGGTCAGCAAATCTTTGCTAACAACTACGTCAGTGCTGGCACAGACTCAATAATTAACGGCAACGTGCTGACCGGGTCGTACCTGACTGTTGGCGCGGATTCAAAGATCGACGGCGACACGGTGGCCGTAGCCGCCACCACACTCGGCGCCGGTGCCGAGACGCTCGACCTCTGGTCTGGAACCGCCGTAACACTCGGCGCTGGTTCTGGTGCCAAAGTTGTTCGTCATGGAACAGCCTTCACGAGAGGCGCTGCCGCCACAACCGCAGCTGTTTCTGGCGGCGAGCCCACACCGCAAATCCATGGGGAGCAGGGCGACGCTGCATCCTGGCAAACTGGCCTCACGGCCTTGCCACCGACTCAGGTTCTCGTCCCCGGCAGTATCGCCGCTGATGTGACCTACTCTCCTGGCGTCTACCAGACCGCAGGCTTGCGGACGTTCGCTGCCGACACCATCATCGAGCTTGATGCTGATGACAAAGACGCTGAGTTCGTCTTCAACATCAGTAGCTACCTGACCTTCGGTGCTCGTGTAGAGGTCAAAGTCATCAACCAACTTCCCGGCAAAAATGTCCGTGTGATCTGGAACATTGCTGGCGGCTACGTCGCTGTAGGCGCTGGAGCAAACATCGTCGGCACCGTGATAGCGAAGAGCTACGTCAGCATCGGCGCCAACGCCACGATCCGTGGCATCGCCGATTTGATTTGTGGCGGCGCC
>NZ_JBDNIJ010000027.1:0-11714 GCF_041688325.1 Ilumatobacter sp. | reverse complement strand
CCGCTCTCGATTGAGCAACCGCTCTCGATTGAGCAACCGAGCGAAAACGAACGCAGCGGAGGGATCACCCTGAGGTGTCCACTCCGCTGCGTCCTATCCGGCACCGATCAGATCCGCCATCCGACCGACGCGGTTCCCGCCTACATGGGGAAACCTGGGAGCCGGGGGACACCTCGTAGGGGGGAAACAAGATGTCCCGGCTCTCGAACTACTCGGTGATTTGCTTGTTCACCGGGTCATTTCGTTGACATTAAGTGTTTCGGCCAGGATCGGTCAGGACTTGAGTAAGAACGTGAGGATTTCTTCTCGAATCGACGACACTGGGTCCATGAGCGAACGCACCGCGCCCGACCGTCCCTGGATGATGCGGACCTACTCGGGCCACTCGACGGCTGCCGCGTCCAACGAGCTGTATCGGACCAACCTGTCCAAGGGCCAGACCGGCCTCTCCATCGCGTTCGACCTCCCCACGCAGACTGGCTACGACCCCGACGACAAAATGTCGCGCGGCGAGGTCGGCAAGGTCGGCGTTCCGGTCGCACACCTCGGTCATATGCGGACACTGCTCGATCAAATCCCACCCGGCCAGATGAACACCTCCATGACGATCAACGCCACCGCCGCCTGGCTGCTCGCGCTCTACGTGGCCAATGCCGAAGAGCAGGGCATCCCCGCGGACGAACTTCGTGGGACCACGCAAAACGACATCGTCAAGGAGTACCTGTCGCGCGGTACGTACATCTTCCCGCCGGCACCTTCGCGTCGGCTGATCGTTGACATGGTCGCGTGGTGCACCGAGCACGCACCTAAGTGGAACCCGATGAACGTGTGCTCGTACCACCTACAGGAAGCCGGGGCGACGCCGACGCAGGAGATCGCGTACTCCATGGCCACGGCCATCGACGTGCTCGATGCTGTGCGTGCCTCGGGCCAGGTGTCCGACGATCAGTTCAGCCAGGTGTTCGGGTCAATCTCGTTCTTCGTGAATGCCGGCATCCGATTCATCGAAGAGACCTGCAAGCTCCGTGCCATGACCGACATGTGGGAGCAGATCGGCCGGGAACGTTACGGCGTCACCGATGCCAAGGCGCTGCGCTTCCGCTACGGCGTCCAGGTCAACTCGCTCGGCCTCACCGAGGCGCAGCCAGAGAACAACGTGCAGCGAATCGTGCTCGAAATGCTCGCGGTCACGCTCTCCAAAAAAGCTCGCGCCCGCTCGGTGCAGTTGCCAGCCTGGAACGAAGCACTCGGCCTTCCGACGCCATGGGATCAGCAGTGGTCGTTGCGGATGCAGCAGGTGTTGGCCTTCGAGACCGACCTGCTCGAGTACGGCGACATCTTCGACGGCTCGACAGTCATTGAAGCCAAGACCGAAGAGTTGCGAGCAGCAGCCCAGGCTGAGCTCGACGACGTCCTGGAGATGGGCGGCGCATTCGAAGCCGTCGAAACGTTGAAGTCGCGCCTCGTTTCCTCGATGGCGCAGCGCACGCGTCGGATCGAATCAGGTGATCTCACCGTCGTCGGCGTCAACGACTTCACCGAGAGCACCGCCTCGCCCCTTGGTGGCGAGGGCGCGATCCTCAAGGTCGACCATGCCGTCGAAGCCGAGTTGGTCGCCGACGTCGAAGCATGGCGCGCACAACGCAATCAGGCCGCCGTCGATGCTGCGCTCGTCGATTTGCGTGCCGCAGCAGTCGATGGCAGCAACATCATGCCGCCGTCGATCGCGCTGGCCCGAGCCGGTGGCACCACCGGCGAATGGGGCAACCTGATGCGCGACATCTTCGGCGAGTTCCGCGCACCGACCGGTGTGGCCGGTGCGATCGGGTCAGCAAGCGGCCTCGGCGAAGTGGCCGCGTTCGTCAAGTCGATCCCTGGAGGCCCGCCCAAGTTCCTCGTCGCCAAGCCGGGCCTCGACGGACACTCGAACGGAGCCGAACAAATCGCCGTCGCCGCACGCGACTCCGGCATGGAAGTCGTGTATTCGGGTATTCGCCTCACGCCGGAGCAAATCGCTGCATCGGCTCGCGACGAAGATCCCGACGTGATCGGGCTGTCGATCTTGTCCGGCTCACACCTCAACCTCGTACCTGATGTACTTGACCATCTCAAGGCGATGGGCGTCGACATCCCCGTGGTCGTCGGCGGAATCATCCCCGAAGACGATCGTCCCCGCCTGCGCAAACTCGGCATCGCTGCGATCTACACGCCGAAGGACTACCAAATCGCCACCATCATGCGCGACATCGCCGAGCTGGCCATAGCGCACCGCAATCGGTGAATTCGTACCCGTGCCCGGCCCGCAGTATCTGTTCTCCAACCAGGTCATCGATCGGGTTCGACGCGAGTTTGGCAACGACGCCGATCGCGTCATCGAGCAGCTCGATCGACTCCCCAGCACTCGCCAGCGCGATCGCGATCGGTTGCCTCTTGCAGTACTCGAGCTGGCCAAACGCGACGTACCATCCGTCTTCGGCCTCGTCGAACAGGCGCTGATCGACTCGAGTGAAGTGCTCAGCTGGGTTGAGAAAAGCTGACGGTCAATCTTTCAATTCCTTGTCAAGATCAGGGGCCTCCCCGACCTGGGGTCCTGTCGGTTCTACACTCTGCCGGTGGCCACCCCGAGCATCATGCGCGTCAATTCCGTCGTCGACGCACTGATCGACAACGTCGACACTGTGGTGCGGGGCAAACGCCACGAGATTCGATTGGCACTCTGTTGCCTGTTGACCGAGGGTCACCTGCTCCTTGACGACGTGCCCGGTACCGGTAAGACAAGCTTGGCCAAGGCCATCGCGAACTCGATCTCAGGTTCGTGGACGCGAGTTCAGTTCACGCCTGATCTCCTCCCCACCGACATCACCGGCGTGATGGTCTTTGACCAGAGATCCAGCAGCTTCTCTTTCCGCGAAGGGCCCGTCTTCACCAACGTGCTCATCGGCGATGAGATCAACCGCGGCAGCCCCAAAACGCAGGCCGCCCTGCTCGAGGTGATGGAAGAGCGGCAGGTGACCTTCGACGGTTCCAGCCGCCTGGTCCCCCGCCCGTTCTTCGTGATCGCCACGCAGAACCCGCGCGACTTTCAAGGCACGTTCCCGCTTCCGGATGTCCAGCTCGACCGCTTCACGATGCGGCTCAGCCTCGGCTATGTCGATGCCGACACCGAAGCCGCATTGCTCGATTCATTCCATCGCGGCCGCCGGGACGACGACCTCGATCCGGTCACCGACGCGCAAGAGATCGACCAAATCATCAGCGAGATGGACCTGATCACGGTTGCCCCGAGCATTACCGAGTACATCGTTTCGATTGCGACGGCCACTCGCCAGCACCCCGACCTTCGCCTCGGCGTGTCGACCCGTGGCACCCTCGCTCTCATGAGAGTGAGTCGGGCGTTCGCAGCGACCGACAATCGATCCTACGTAACACCGGACGACGTCAAGGCCGTTGCCGCTCCGGTGCTCGGACACCGCATGGCGCTGCGCGCAGAAGCCGAGCTACGCGGTGTACGCATCGACACCTTGCTCGCCGATCTGATCGACGAAATTCCGGTACCCCGTTCCGCCAATTCGTGACCATGGCAACGTCGCTCGATCTCAGCCGATGCTGACCCGGTCCGGCCTCGGCGCACTCATCGTCGCCGTCATGGCGCTCGGTCTTGGTTGGTGGTGGGAATACGAAGAGCTGATCATCGTCGGCATCGCCATTGGGGTCGTCGTGGCCGCGTCAATTTGGCTCGCCCGGCGACCACTCCAGGCGGAGATCGTCCGCCGAATCGGAGCCATCCGAGTCCCCCGCGGGCATCCGGTCAACGTGGCGTATCGCGTCCGGAACTCCAGCCGATTCCGTACCGGGCGAGCGACGATCGTCGACCGCTGCGACACGGCAACTTGTCGTACCGAGCTCGAATCGGTGGCGCCGGCGCACGCCGCCGACTTCTTCGGCAGCCTGCCGACACATCGTCGAGGAGTCTTCGACATCGGCCCCTTCGAAGTCGAACGCATCGACCCGTTCTGGCTCGCCATCGGCACGCGCCCCGACCGCTCAGTTGGCTCAGTCACGGTGCATCCGAAGGTGTACCAACTCCTCGGGCCACAGGGCGCCGTCCGAGTTGTCGACAGCGAGTCGGTTCTCCGACGTGCATCAGCCGACCCGATGTCCGGGTTTGTGTCGATGCGAGAATACGTGGCCGGCGACGATCCCCGGCTCATCCACTGGCCGACCACAGCTCGCACCGGGGTCTTGATGGTCCGTCAGACCGTGGAGATTCGTCGGCCCGAGTTCACCGTCGTCCTCGACACAAGCGACAAGGTTGGCACGGTGGACGACTTCGAAGAGGCGGTCGATGTCGCAGCAACCCTCGCAGCACACGCGGTGCGCTCTGGGCTTGCGGTGGTCCTCCGCACCACCAGTCGCGCCCATCCAGGCGCAGCAACGCCGATTGCCGACGAGGGCATCATGCTCGATTTCCTCACGCCAGTCCAACAGACCAACGCCGACGATCTCCTCTCGGTTGCCTCGTTGTTCTCGCACGGATTCGATCACACATCGGTCGTCATGGTCACTGGCCCCGACGGGCCGTCCAGCCGCTTCCTGAACCTCGATCAGATGCTGGTCGTCCGCATCGGCCAAGACGCCACGGCGGTAACAGGCGTGGCCATCGCAGCCGTCGGTGCAGCAGACTTCGCCACACGGTGGAGGGCCTGGGAACAGTGAGTGGCCTCTTCCGACTTCGCATCGCGTTGATCACCGCCATGATGGCCGTACTGGCCGTCGTCGCGGGAAACATCTTCGACCGGCATATCTGGTGGTTTTTGATCGCAGTGGCGCTTCCAGCACTCGTGTCGATCGTCGTGCGCAACTTCGCCAGCATCGTTCGATTCATCTTCGCCCTGCTCAGCATCGGCACATCGGTGGCAATCATCGTGTTCGCATCCGGCGGACAATCATCCGACGTCGTCGACGCGCTGACCGCGGGCATCCAACGGCTACTCTCGACCGACTGGCCGAGCCCCAATCGACCCGATCTCATCGGCACAGTCGGGTTGTTGCTGGCGGTCCCGACTGCCCTCGCCGCCGACCTCGCTGGCCGCCGCGATTGGCACCTGCTGGCCCTCACGCCTGTCGCCGCCGCCGGTGTGCTGGTGACGGCACTCGGGGCGCCGTCCGGAGCGCAGACGGTTTGGCTGATTCCCATCGGTTTGCTCGCAGCGACCTTTGCAACGCTCCGACCTGTGCCTGACAATGACAGCGAGATCGGCGATCAGTGGATGTTGCTGCGAGGCGAGCGCCGCCTTATCCCGGTGGTGCTGCTTGCTGGCCTCATGGCGGCAGCGGTCAGCGTGCCCACGGTGTTGGCCGATCGCGCCGACCCTCGACGCAACGAGCCAGCCGAACAGACTGCTGTATTACTCAACCCCATCGAGGCCACGCTCGCGCTCCGGGCCCTCGACCCTCCGGCCGATCTCTATCAGATGACCACTGCGTCGGGCGTCAATCTCCCCAATCGCTGGCGCACTGCTGCACTGAGCGACTACGACGGGCAGCTGTGGACCCCAGCGCTTGCTCTTCGTCCAATTGGGCGACGGCTGGCCCCGGACACGTCCGACATGTTCATGTTCGACATCGCCTTCCTTGACGACGACCTCACACTCGTGCCGTTTCCTGCCACGCCGATCACGATTGATGCTGCCGTCGAAACCGACGACGATCGCACCGTTGTGCGCCTCGGTGAGCGGATCGACCCTGACGACACGATCGCCGTGTCGAGCGGCCCGATCACCACGACTGCCGACGCCTTGGACATCGGCATCGCGACCCGTGCAGTTGATGACTCGGTGAGCAGCCTCACAGAGTTCGCTACGACGCTCGCGGGCGACGGCACTGTGCTGGACCAGTTGCGCAACATTGAATCGACGATGCGCGATGACTGGGTGCTGGCATCCAACGCTCCGGGCGCAGGCTTGCAACGGGCCCTACTCGAGCGCTTTCTTCGAGACACCCAACGCGGAACTGCCGAACAATTCGCGACGGCGTACGTCCTTCTCGCTCGATCACTGGGCGTCGACGCGCGAGTGGCAACCGGATTTGTCTCCGCAGGTCCAGCAACGGGAAGCACCCTGGCCCTGGTCTCCAGCGATGCGGCCGTCTGGCCTGAGATCGGCCTCATCGACGGCAGATGGATCGCCTTTAATCCAGTGCCGTTGGACGAAGCATCCGACGTTACGCCGCCTCCGGAGGAACCCGCCGTGCAGACGCCGGCCGCCGCTCAACCGCCGGTTGCTCCCCCACCAGAGCTCGCCACAGAAGCCCCGGACAACATCGACGCCGACAACGACGCTTCGAATACCGCGTCGGTGTTCGTTCGCTGGGTGCAAGAAGCGGGCGTTGCTCTCGGAGTAGTCCTGCTCCCATTGCTCGCCCTGACGGCGACCATTCTGGTCGCGAAGTTCAGAACGCGACGCCGGCGGCTCCATTCAGGGTCCCCAGCACAACGCATCGCCGGAGCGTGGGCTACTGCCACCGACCGATTGGTTGACGCTGGTCTGACGATCGCTCCGTCGTCGACAAATGGAGACATCGCCACCTCCGGAGGGCCGCTGGTTGCTAATGCCAAACGTGAGTTGGCTCAGCTCGCAACACTGTCGAGTGCCGTCATCTTTGGCAACCCAGCAGTAACCGACCTTCTCGTCCAAGACGCAGCGGCGTACTTGATCCGGATCGAAACCTCGATGGCCGAGGTACGAACCAGAGGCGAACAACTGCGTTGGCGACTGAGCCTCCGTTCCCTCAGGCCAAGCACCCGTTCCCCAGTCCGCTGACGCAGCAGGAAACTGCGACCTTCGCAGGGCCCCTATGTGCCCGGCGGCGTTGTCGTCGACACCGGCACGGTTGTCGTCCCCGGCACGGTCGTCGTGGTATCGGTGGTGGTCGTCGTGGTCTCGGGCAACGCCGAGCGGACCGTGACGGTGGCGAGGTTCGACTCGTCTGAGCCATCGGTAACTCGATAACTGAACTGGAAATCCCCTGCGCCTGCCGTCGTGATCGTCATCGTGGTCCCGGACACTGCGGTGACGATGTTGTCCGGGTCGTTAATCGGCGTGACAACGGTGAGCTCATCACCATCTGCATCGTTCACGGTTAGTACCACGGTGGTCGGCGAGCCCGAAACGACGGCGATGATTTGGTCGCTTGCTGTCGGCGCCGTGTTGACGGCTGGTCCAGCGACTGTGACGTTCGTCGTGGTGGACACAGCACCGTCGCCATCGACAACGGAGTACGCGAACGTTGCCGTTCCGCGACCGTTTTGAGGATCGATACTTACTGAGCGGCTGTTTGGCTCAAGCGTGATCGTGCCGGCCTCACCGTTACTGAACACCACTGTCGAAGGCATCGACTGAATCCGCAGGGCGGCGTTCTCACCGTCGGGGTCGGTGTCATTGGCGACCAGGTCAAACGATCCGGCACCGCCGGCGACGTTGACGTTGTCGGGGTTCGCTGCAGGACTGGCATTGATGACCGTGATCGTCATCGGCACAGTTGCTGTCAGACCACCCGGGTCGACGACCGTGACGGTCCACCTGTACGTGCCCGGAGGGATTCCGATCGGCGGCGCCACAACAACGCGAGCAGATTCAATGGTCGCCCACGCTGGCGCGCCCGAGCTGCGAGAAATCGTCAGGGCTTCGTCGTCGCCGGCCAGTTCCGACACCGGGAACTCGCGTTGCCCCCGGCGATCAATCACCGCTGTCACAGGCTGCGCCCAGGGGTCTTGGTTGACATCGATGGTGACCTGGCCGGTCGTGCGCTGGCGGCAGCTGTTGACGACAGCGAAGCTGATGACGACATTGCCGTTCTCGCCAGCCGGAGGCCTGTACACGCTGCCGTTGTAGGTTCTCGGCCCGACGACGTCGGTGACCGAGCCGTTGGCGGAGAAGTCGGCAAGATTGATCGCGATCGCCTGCTGGTATCCAGTGGTCAAGAACGCATCCTGCGCACTCGGCGCCGACTGTGAACAAGGTCGGACAGTGATGCGCAAGGCAGCCGTATCGGTCAGGTCGCCGTCACTCACCGAGTAGGTGATGACAGCCGTTCCGGCTGCACCGGGAGTCGCGTCGAAGACGATCGAGCTGCCAACAGCTGTCGCTCTACCGATGCTGGCGCCAGGGCCACCGGTGATGGTCATCACGAGCGGATCACCGTCGGGGTCGCTGTCGTTGAAGAGGACCGACGTGGTAACCGATCCACCGTTCTCGAGGTCAGCAATATCATCTTTGGCCACTGGCGGCCGGTTGAGCGGCTTCAGGATCGTCAGCACGATCTGCGACGAGGCCGTGAGCCCACCCGAATCGCGGATCGTGTACACGGCGACGATGTCGCCCAAGAAGTTCGGGTTCGGCGAGATCGTGACGATCCTGCCCGACCTTGTCACCGTTGCATTTCCCGACCGGAGAGCCACACCTTCGACGGAGAGAGCGGCAACCGGTTCGTTCTCGTCGAAATCGTTCGCGAGGACATCGAACTGAGTGGGCACGCCTGGCCCATTGATCGTCCGAGTGTCTGGTTCGGCAATCGGCGCAACGTTGGCCGACTCGATGATCCTGATCGACACGCGGCCGAGCGCGACAGCTCCTTTTTCATCGACAACTTGATAGTTGATCGTCGACACACCGACGATCGGCCCGGCCGTGAAGGTGATCCGATTCCCGGTCCGCACTGCGGTCCCGAGGCTCGGGGTCGTTGACGACACGACTCTGAGTGCGCTGTTGTCACCGTCGGGATCGTCATCGTTAGCGGTCACATCGATCGAGTCCGTCTCGTTCACTTCGACGAGGATCTGGTCGAGGACTGCGTCCGGTGGTTCGTTGGTGATCAACGGCTCGCGCACCGACACGATGATCGATGCAGAGGCACGCAGGCCAATCGAGTTGGTCACCTCATAGGTGCAGCGGAAGGCTCCGGATTGATTCAGCGGCGGGGTGAACCGGACCAGCCCATCTGCAGTGACAACTGCTTGGCCCCCGCCAGCGCAGCCCGGCGAACCGATGAGCCGAGGACGTTCACCCGATGGGTCGCCGTCGTTGCGGAGGACATCGATTGTCACCGGCTCGTTGACGAACGTGAACGTCGAGTCATCCTGGGCGAACGGCGGCTCAGGTAGCGGTTCGGGCAGCACATGGATCACGATGTCACCGCTGACCTGGTGGTTGTTTCCGTCGTCAACGGTGTAGGTGAATCGGACGAAGGCATCGTCCTCGTCGGTGAGAGGCGCCGGTGTGAACCGCACACGGTCGGGTGACAGGACTGCGACTTGGCCGCCGCCCTCCACGGGTTGAGTCGCCTTCACCACGACGAGCGGATCTCCGTCTGGATCGCTGTCGTTGGCAAGCACTTCGATAACGACCGACCGACCGACGACCGCAGTTCCGGCGTCGGCGACGACGACCGGGGGCCGGTTCGGTTCGATGTCGTCGATGATCTCGACGAGGACAGAACCACGAACGAGATGACCGTTTCCGTCATTGACCACGTACTCGAACGGCACCGAATCAGCAGAACCTGTTCGGGCCGTGATGGCGAGCTGTTCGCCCTGAACTTCAACCGATAGCCCTTCGGGCAGCGGGCGCGCGATGTCGACCGACAATGCATCGCCGTCAGGATCTTCGTCATTCACCAACACGGGAAGTACCGTTTCGACGCCGCGGCGCAGTCTCACGGAGTCGGGCCACACGATCGGGGGCCGGTTCGCGTCGCCAACGCTGGCGACTTCGACACTCACGTTGACGTCGTCGCCCACTGCGCCGAACGAATCGACCGGGCGATACGTGAACAGAGCAGTTCCTTCGAAGCCGTCACGCGGCGAAAATGCCAATGCGCCAAGGCCCGACGGCCCGATGGTTTCGGTCACTTCTCCCAAGGCGCCCTGCACATCGAACGAATCGATCTGCAGCGGGTCGCGGTCAGGATCAATGTCATTCAATAACACGTCGATCACCACGGGCACACCGGCACCCGTCTCGGCGTCGTCAGGAACGCCAATGGGCGGCTGGTTCGTTCCGTCGATTGGAATCAATTCGATGATGACATTCGCACGAGCCTCGGTGCCATTACCGTCAGAGATCGTGTACGTGAACTGGTCGAGTCCGACGTAGCCAGGCTCAGGATTGAAGATCACGGTGGTTGCTGTGCCGATCTCGACCGTGCCGTGGCCAGCAGCCCCGACCGCGACGACGACGATCGCCTCACCATCAGGGTCATAGTCGTTCGCCGTCACCGGGACAGACACCGCGCGACCAGCGCGAGAGGTCACCTGATCGTCGATCGCAACTGGCGGGTCATCGATCCCATTGTTGTCCGGCTCGCGTTCTCCGAGTTCGCCAGCAGACCCGTCACCGACATCGCCGCCACCGCCAACGCCGCCAACGCCAACGCCAACGCCGTCGCTCACGACTCGGCCGTTTTCGCCAAGCACCAACGTGGACAGGTCGTTCTTGTCGATTGCTTCGATCCCCCACGGGTTGATTGACCAGACGAAATCACCAGCGACGTCGTCAACCCAAACGAGGTCAACCGTGGCCGACACGGCAAGCGTGGCTGTGCCGGAGACCGACGCCGTTTCATCTTGCAAGATCGCTCCATTGCGCCAATCGAACCGGATGATCCTGGTCGGACCACGCCGAACAATCGCCGCTGCGTCGCCAGCGATCGCGAGGAAATCAGAACCGTCAACATCGAGGCCGGGGACCACCGACGACTTCTCGATGCTGCGTTCCGAGATGCACCAGAGTTCGTCGTTTACCGCGACCCAACCGCATGTGTGAGCGGGACCGGGCTCTTGAATCACGATTTCGCTGCTGTCAACTTGGACAGGCAGTTCAATCCAGTCGCCGTCGCCGAGGCGTGCTCGCCGCCCCGCACCATCGACGATCAACGGGCGGTTTCCGACGAGCGACAGTGAGGCCGTGTCGGGCGGTGCATCGCCGAGCGAGCGGCTCGTCGGTCCGGCAGGTGTGGCGCGAACGACTTCGTCGCCGATAATCGACCAGATCGCGCCATCGGGCGAAACGAGGGCTGTGGGGCCGACGTCCAGTGCAAAGCCCACCGACTCGCCCGTGGCCGGAAGGAGCGTTGCCGCACCGGAATCAGCGTCGATGACGACGAGCCCCGACGAACCGACGCCAGCCAGAGAGCGTCCTCCCGCCAAGGTGGCGATGCCCCGAGCAGGACTCAACCGCAGTGCCGCAGAGTCGATCACACGGACCTCGGCCGTCGCATCGTTGACGACATAGGCACCAGAGCCGCCTTCGATCACACGCAAATCCCCACCGTTAGCGCCGACATCGAGGCTCGCAAGGGCACGGCCTCCGTAGCCATCCGCAAGAACAACCCGCCCGGTCTCTTGGTGGACGAACCATCGCGTGGCGCGTGCCACTGCTGCATCAACGGCCGGGAGCCCATCGGAGCGGAACACGACAACGAGCGCGCTCAGGCCGAGCATCGTTGCGAGCAGTGCTGCAACGGCTCGTCGCCAGGTCACGGTTCTCATTTCCACTTCCTTTCAGGTTTTGCCCTCGATATATCGGCAGTTTCTCGGCAAGACTGAAGCGAAACCTTCGGTAGCGCTCTCCTGACCGCCACCCCACACCTATTATGTGGAGTGTGGGGAGTTTCTGGACAGGCGAATCGGACTAAAGGCGACGATGCCCAGAACCATG
>NZ_JBDNIJ010000004.1:0-22052 GCF_041688325.1 Ilumatobacter sp. | reverse complement strand
GACTCACAAGACCTCGCGCGCCGCATGACCGACCTCGGCATCCCGGTGCTCGATGGCACCGTCGCCGGCCTGTTGGCTGTGCGTAACGTGCTCGCCTACCGAGACTTCGTGCTCCGGCCGAGCATCGCTGCACCGTGGACACCTGAAGCTGCGGTCACTGAACGATGGCGCGCCCGTCTGTCTGAGCCGCGCCACCTGACCGAATCGGAAGGTCTGGATCTGCTGGCGGACTACGGCGTGCCAGTGATGGCCCACGCCATCGCGCACGACGTCGACGCGGCACTGGTCGCGGCCGACGAGATCGGCTATCCGGTCGTGTTGAAAACAGCGGTCGACGGGATCTTGCACAAGTCCGATGTTGGCGGCGTGGTCCTCAACCTCGTCGATGCCGACAGCCTGCGCGAGGCCTACGCCGACTTGAGCGATCGGCTCGGCAACGCAGTGCTCGTTGCGCCGATGATCATTCCGGACGTGGAGATGGCGCTCGGCGTCGTGTCCGACCCACAGTTCGGCTCGATGGTTCTCGTGGCGGGCGGTGGCGTGTTCATCGAGGTGCTCGGTGACCGTCAGCTCGGGCTGGTCCCGATCGACGCGCCGATCGCTCGGCGCATGATCAACAAACTCGCAATCACGCCGATTCTCGATGGTGTGCGCGGTCGTCCCGCTGCGGACAAGGAAGCTGTCGCCGTCGCCTTGGTCGCGTTGTCACACCTCGCCGCTGATGTCGGCGACCTTATCGCTGAGCTCGACGTCAACCCGCTCGCGGTGAGCACTGACGGATGCGTCGCGCTCGACGCGCTGGTCATCCCACACGCCGCAATTGAGGCCGCGACCCGCGCCCTTGAGGCCACCCTCGCCGAAGCCGATCCATCCGAATCCAATGCACGGCCCGACGCGCTTGCCGCATCGGCCAACCCCCAGGAGTCCAACGTGAACACTTTCAACGCCCTCGTCGTCCGTGAAGCAGAGGAAGGCAACCCGAAGTCGGCTGCCGCCTCGATTGAGCAACTGACCGACGCCGACCTGCCCGTTTACGCCGGCACGGAATCAGTCGTGGTCGACATCGACTACTCGTCGCTCAACTACAAGGACGGCATGGCGCTGACGGGCAAGGGGCGAATCATCCGCTCGTTCCCGATGGTGCCGGGCATCGATTTCGCCGGCACGGTTGTGTCGTCAGAGTCCGATCGCTTCGCTGCTGGCGACGGCGTGATTCTCACCGGCTGGGCCGTCGGCGAGCGCTACTGGGGCGGCTACAGCCAGCGCCAGCGGGTGCAGGCCGACTGGCTCGTGAAGCGGCCCGAGTCGATGACCAGCGAGCAGGCAATGGGGATCGGCACGGCCGGTCTCACAGCGATGCTCTGCGTGCTTGGCCTTGAAGCTGGAGGCGTGCGGCCCGACCACGGACCGATCGTCGTCACGGGTGCCGCGGGCGGTGTGGGCAGTGTGGCGATCGCGCTGCTGTCGAAGCTTGGCTACGACGTGACCGCTGTAACGGGCCGGCCGGAGGAGCACGACTATTTGCGTTCACTCGGTGCGTCTGGGTTCCTCTCCCGCGACGAGATGTCTGCAGCTCCGAAGCCGCTCGAGGCCGAAACGTGGGCCGGTGCGGTCGACGTCGTTGGCTCCAACATGCTTGCCAAGATCATTGCCCAGACGAAGTACCAGGGCACCGTGACGGCGTGTGGCCTCGCAGGCGGAATCGACCTGCCGAGCACGGTGATGCCGTTTATCCTGCGTGGCGTCCGGCTCCAGGGCATCGACTCGGTCATGGCGCCGCTCGCCGACCGTGCAGCGGCATGGTCGCGTCTCGCCACTGATCTGTCGAGTGACCTACTGGCAGCGATGACTGAAGTTGTTCCGATGTCGTCGCTGCCCGAACAGGGCGAGGCGATCATGAGTGGCAAGACCCGCGGCCGCGTGGTGGTCAACCCCAACGCCTGATCTGGTTGCTGCGGCTGATCGTCAGTCGTCACCGAGTTCGTCGACGAACTTGCGGATGATGTCGTTGTTCTGAGCGATGTCGCCGATGACCTTCACCTTGGTGTGTTCGCCGCGCAACTTGGAGAGGGCATCTTGCTGATCGCCGACGTAGCCAAGCGCGAACGCTCCCTGCTGGTAGCCCATCATTTTCAGTAGGTCGTCGTCGAGTGTGCGTGCGACCTCTTGGGAACAGGCCAGGTATTGGTTCTCTTCCTGGCGAACCCAGCCGACCGAGTACGTGATGTTGACGCCTTGGCGCACCGCGTTGCTCACGTTCGCGCCAGCGCCGTGCAGCACCTTGCCGTCGTAGAACAACACGCTGCCACGCCGCATCGTTGCTTGCCCACTCGGCACGTCGTGGGCCGCGGCGTCGTCTTTGGCCGACGTGCCCGGATGGATGTGTGTGGCGCCGTTGTCTGCGGTGAAGTCGGTCATCGCCCACATCGTGTTGCACTGCACGTGGTAGTCGGCAGGGAACTCGAAGAAGTCGAAAGCCATCTGGTCGCGATGAGGCTTCTGTTTCGTTTCGCCGGGGCCGACCGAGATCAGTTGCGTGAGGTGGAGTTGCTGGGCGGTGGCATGTCCGAGAAAGTGCCGCACGGTGTCGACAACGGTGGGGTGCATGACCAACTCGCGTGATGCGGGACACCGTTCGATGAGCGATCCGGTGCGGCGCGTAAATTGGCCGTCGTATTCGTCGCGCCCAGCGTCAGAGGCAGCAACGTATGGTTCGACCTCGCCAGCGAGGCGGTCCATGAGCGCAGCATCGGCAAGGTCGTCGATGATTGCATATCCGTGAACAGCGATGAACGTGCTGACCTCACGGGGGTCGGCATCGCGGTCGAAATGTTTCAGCGCCATCTGGGAATGGTAGGCGTAGTGGTTGGTCGTGGCCCACTAACGTCGAGTCATGACTCGCCTTGTCGTTCACGCTGATGACGTCGGCATGTGTCATGGAGCAAACTCGGCGTTCGTTGAGCTCAGCCATCGTGGGGGAATCACATCCGGCTCGGTGATGGTGCCGTGTCCTTGGTTTGCCGAGATCGCCGATCTTGCTCAGCACGATGATCGCCTCGATGTCGGCGTCCATCTCACACTCAACGCTGAGCAGGCGCAGTATCGCTGGCGGCCAGTGAGCGGTGTCGGGAGGTCATCCGGCCTCGTCGACGCTGATGGGTATCTGTGGCGCAGCGTCGCTGACACACGAGCGAATGCTCATCCCGAAGCGGTCGAGACCGAGTGGCGTGCACAGATTGACACGGCCCTCGCCGCCGGAATCGACGTCACTCATCTCGACGCCCACATGGGCTCGGCCCTCGGGCCCGAATGGTGCGATCGCTACATCGAGGTCGGCATTGACTACGGCATTCCTGTCTTGATCACGCGAACGCTGAGTGGTTATGGGCCGAACAACCACCTCGTCGGCGTGGACGATGCGGACTTCGATCGCTTCGTCGCACAGGCGCACGCGGCGGGCATGCCCGTGTTCGACGCGGTGCTCGAAACCGACTTCTCTCGGCCACGGAATACGCCAACGGCCTATGAGGCCATGTTGACCGCACCGGATGTTTTGGCACACGATCTGGTGTTCTGTGCATTTCACCCGTGCGCACCGGGCCCTGGAGAGATCGAAGTGATCGAGCCCGACTGCTGGCACGTCCGGACCGATGAGTATGCGTTCTTCGCCACCGATGAATGGTTGGCCGTCCTCGATGCTCAGCCGTTCGAACTCACCACGATGAAAGAGTTGCGCGCCGACTACCGGACTACACGTCGAGCCCTGGCCGATGCCTCGCCGGTCTGAGCTCAGCTCAGCTTGTACCGGTCGGCGTCGGTGACGAAGTCGGCGTGTCCGTACAGCTCGAGGAGCTCGGCGAGTCGTCGGTTGAGTCGTGCATCAACGCGGCCGGACACAACAGGGAGACGCAGGCCCACCCGGTAGAACGCCGTTTTGATCGCCAGGGAACCCACGGCGACACCAGCAGCCACCTTCTCGCTCTGACCCATGGTGATACCGATCGAGGCGGCCCGTTCCGTGTCGCCGCCGAGAAAGCTCTTAATCAATACGAACTTCGAGAATCCGTTCTCGAGCCATGCATGTAGTCGGCCTGTGAGCGACGAGGTGTCGAACAGGTCGGCTTCCATGGTCCCGCGCACCAGCGCGCCGCATGTTTCGTCGTCGTAGCCCTCGCGCAGCGAAACGTGCCGGGCCATCAGCAGGTCGACGATCTCTTGGGGCGTTTCGCCGAGCAGGTTCTCCGGAAGGCCGAGAAGGAAGCATCGGTAGCGCGACAGTTCGACGCTGGCCCGCTGCTCGGGGGTGAAGTCGGTTTGCCCCTTCTTCAACAGTTGTGCGGACATCAAGAAGACGCCGATCAGCCCAGCGGGCATTTGATCTGCCTGCGGAATCGGAATGCCGTAGGTGGCGACATCCCACTTGCCCGAATTGAGGATGTGGTAGCGAACCATCGAGTGCATGAGGCGGACCTTCGCAGCAGCTTCGAACCCTTTGCCCGATCGGTCGAGGGCCCCGGGCATCGTGGTCGCGGTGAAGAAGCTCGCTGTCTCGAAGACTCGCTTGGCCGCCGCCTCGTCGGACAGCGTTCCGGTCATCGTCATCGGAAGCGCTGCGTACTTGTTGAGGAATGTGGCGAGGAACGCCCCGCGGATTGCCAGCGGGGTGGCGGTCGCCATTGGAATCCGTTCTGCTCGGGCGCCTTGGGCAACGAGCGTCATGTCGACCCAGGCTGGCGTGGCTTCCATCGCGGCGATCAGATCGACGAGTTCTTGCGGTGCGTTCTCGACGTTGTCGACGCCGCGTTGACACGCGGCCTCCAGCATTTCGACCAGAGTCCGGAAGCCGTGCGTGGGGATTAATGCGGCGTAGGCGTCGGCAATGCGGTCGCCGGTCATCGTGGCGTTGCGCATTGTCTCAAGCAGCTCTGGCCGGTCGAACACTCGGCTCACGGCGGTTCTGGTTGCTGCGAATCGCTCGTCGTTGAGCGTGGCCTCGCTATCGAGGCGTTCTGGCACCACGGTGAAGTCGACCTCGCCGTAGATCTCCGGGAGGGCATCTCGTTGCTGAGTGACGCTGTCGGTGTAGGCCTGTGCCTGCATCTTGCTACCTGCTTCTTGTCGAGCTGACGATTGTCAGCGTACGCCCAAGAGGGCGGTGGCTTGATGAGCGGCGTGCGGTGCGATCAGACGCCGATGACGTCGAGGCCGATCGCGCGTGCAGCCCGCGCCTGTCGGACGTCGAACGTGAGCAATGTCGTCGCTGAGCCTGCCCGTTGCGCCGCTCCGAGGTGGATCGAATCGAGTGAACGGCAGAGTGTTTGCTCAGCGATCATCGCCGCTGCCGACATGGTCGTCGCATCGAGGCTGACAAGCGCGAACGCGTCGAGATCAACTGCGAAGGCTTGCCGCTGCGTATCAAGCTCCTCACCGTCGAGCAGCCTGGCCAAGTTGCGCCGCACTTCGACCTCGGTCAATCGCGATGTCACCAGCACGGGGTCGCTCTTCAGTAACTCCGCTGCGACGGCTGAATCGTGCTCGTCGACATAGCGCTTGAGCAGCGCACTTGAATCGACGTAGAGGGTCATCCGCGGTCTTCGGCGAGCGTTTCGATCGACGACCGTGGTGACCGGATTGGGGTTGCGTCGCCGAGACGTGTTCGGCGGGGAGCTTCGATCCACCCCTCATCGATGCCGCGGTCAACATCGGAGGTAGCGGTATACGCCACCAGCCGTGCGATCGGTCGCGACCGGTCGGTCACAATCACCTCTTCACCGTTCGAGGCGCGAGCGAGGTACTCGGACAGGTTGGCCTTCAGCTCTCGTACTCCCACCGACATGTGACCACAGTAGCATCCGATGTAGTCACACAGATGTCTGGTCGCGGTTGGGGTCAGACCCCAACCGCGACTGCAGGATCAGTTGGCCACTTCGAGGATGCGTACCGGGAGTTCGCGGGGGCCGCGAATCTGGCCGACACTCCAGCGGGTGTCGCCGGCGAGTTCGAAGCGCGGGAAGCGCTTGATGAACTCCTCAATGGCAACCTTCAGCTCCAGTCGGGCCAGGTTCGAGCCGAGGCACCGGTGGATGCCGAGACCGAACGCGGCGTGGCGGTTCTCCTCGCGATCGACGATGAATGAGTCAGGATCCTCGAACTTCTTCGGATCACGGTTTGCAGCCGGGAACGGCAGGAGCACCCAATCGTCTTTCTTCATCGGGCAGCCGTGGAAGTCGTTGTCCTTGGCAACCAACCGCGCCATCGTGACTGGTGCGTATGCACGAAGGAACTCCTCTAAGGCGAACGTCATCACGTCGGGATCGTCGAGTAGGCGCTGGTGATCTTCGGGATGCTGCGCGAGGTGCCACAGCGACGAGCCGATTGCCGACCATGTTGTGTCGATGCCCGCGACGAGCAACAAGACGACCATGCCGCCGATGACGGGGTCGTCCAGCTTGTTTCCATCGAGTTCGACATTCATCAAGTAGCTCGTGAGGTCATCGCGAGGATTCACACGATGGTCGTCGATCTGTTCCTGGATGTAGACACCGAGGTCGTCTCCGCCCTCGCGGGTTCCGGGCTCCTCGTTGATGCGCTCTAAAACGTCGTGGACGAACGTGCGAAACAACTCCTCGTCCTGCTCCGGGAAACCAAGCATCCGCCCGATCACGTTCACAGGAATGTTCTGCGCGTACTGCACAGCGGCGTCGACGATGCTCTCGCCGGGGGTGATCTTACCCATTTCGTCCAGGAGGTTCTGGCACAAACGCCGGATCTCAGGCTCCCAGGGCTCGATCATTTTTGGCGCGAAGGCCGGCAGGAGGAGCCTGCGGGCCACGTTGTGGAACGGCGGATCGCTCGTGATCGGCGGGGCACCACCGATTGGAGCCGGAAGTGCCCGGTCACCGGGCCGTCCAACGCCGACCACGACAGCGCGGCTCGTGAAGTTCTCGGTGTCGTAGGCAATTTCGGTGACGGTGTCGTCGGTGACGGGGACCCACATGCCGCCGTAACGATCGGAATGAGCGACGGGGCAGCCGCCTTCGCGCAACTCTTTCCACACCTTGGGTGCGTTCGGGTTGTACGCCGGGTCGGCGTGGTCGAAGTCGGTGCGTGGGTCGGCGACCGGGCCGTAATCGTCAGCGTTGTATGGCACTCGTTGCCAGAGGTCTGTTCCGTCCGGGCGACTGCCAATGATGAAGTCGAGAATCTCACCGTCGCGCTCGATGGAGATGATCTTGTTGCCCGTGGCCTCGTCGATCCTGGTCAAATAGTTCGCCGTATTTGTCATGTCATCCGTTTTCCGTGATCGTGATCGCGTACTCGGGGCAGTTCGATGCAGCGAGACGGGCCTTGCCGTACAACTCGGCGGGGACGTCGCCCTCGACGATCAACATGGCCTGGCCATAGTCGTCGACGTCGAACAATTCGGGCGCCAACGCGTAACAACGGTTGTGGCCTTGACACTTCTCGGCATCGAGATGCACACGCATGAAGGGATCGTAGATGCCGGGATGTTCCTGGACCCAGTGCCACGGCAACTTTTTCGAACACCGTTCCAATTCTGTCGCCCGACAATCGTCGTGTCGGTAAACGACAGCACCCGGCCTGGCCACCGAAGTGGCGCAGGCCGGGTGCTGGATTCGTTACTCAGGCCGCTGTGACCAGGCCGATGTGATCAGACCAGGTCGAAACGGTCGGCCTCCATCACCTGTGCCCACGCAGCGGCGAAGTCGTTGGCGAACTTTGCACCAGCGTCGTCGGCTGCATAGACGTCGGCAATTGCACGCAGGATCGAGTTCGACCCGAATACGAGGTCGTTGCGGGTGCCAGTCCACAACAGATCGCCAGTCGTGCGATCCTTGCCTTCGAACACATCTTCAGCGCCCGATGCAGCGGACCACTGGGTGCCCGGGTCCATCAGGTTGACGAAGAAGTCGTTGCTGAGAACCCCGACCTGCTCGGTGAGCACGCCGTGGTTGTCGGTGGAGACACCGAGCACGCGGAGACCACCGACAAGGGCCGCCATTGCAGGAGCGCCGAGGCCGAGCAGATGTGCCCGGTTGACGAGCAGGTGCTCGGCAACATGGCTGGTGCCCTTGCCCAGGTAGTTCCGGAAGCCATCGTTCATTGGCTCGAGCCATGCGAACGACTCTTCGTCGGTCTGCTCGGCAGTGGCGTCGCCGCGGCCGGTGCTGACGTTGACGGAGACGTCGTGTCCGCCTGCCTTGGCAGCGGCCTCGACAGCAGCAGCGCCACCGAGCACGATGAGGTCAGCCATCGAGACGTTGACTCCGACGCTGGACTGCACGCCTTCGAGGGCGCTGAGCACACGGGCGAGCTGGTCGGGGCTGTTGGCATCCCAAGCGTTCTGCGGTGCGAGGCGGAGTCGACCACCGTTGGCACCGCCGCGCATGTCGCTCTTGCGGTAGGTAGAGGCCGAAGCCCACGCCGTCTCGACAAGCTCGGTGATGGTGAGGCCAGCACCCATGATCGCGGCCTTGACCGTTGCCACGTCGGCGTCGCTGAGCGCGGCGCCGACGGGGATTGGATCTTGCCAGAGCTGCTCGGGGGCGACTTCGGCGCCGAGCAGGCGAACATGAGGGCCCATGTCGCGGTGGAGGAGTTTGTACCAGGCGCGAGCAAACGCATCGTCGAGCTGCTCGGGGTTGTCGCGGAAGCGCTGCGAGATGGGCCCGTAGATCGGGTCCATCTTCATGGCCATGTCGGCCGTGCTCATCATCGGTGCGTGGAACACATCGGGACGCTGGGCGTCGGGGACGGTGCCGGCGAGTGCCGGGGCAGTCCACTGCTTGTGGCCAGCTGGGCTCTCGGTCAGCTCCCAGTCGTTGTCCATCAGTGTCTCGAGGTAGTTGTTGTCCCACTTGGTCGGCGTGGAGTTCCAGGCGCCTTCGAAACCGGATGTGGTGGCGTGGATGCCGACGCCGCTCTCGAAGTCGTTCTTCCAACCGAGCAACTGCTGCTCCATCGGGGCGCCCTCGGGCTCGGTCTTGACGTCACCTTCCGGGCCGGCACCGTGCATTTTGCCGAAGGCGTGGCCGCCGGCCACCAGGGCAACGGTCTCTTCGTCATTCATAGCCATGCGGCCGAAGGTTTCGCGAATGTCGCGGCCAGACCCGATTGGGTCGGGGTTGCCGTTCGGGCCTTCGGGGTTGACGTAGATGAGGCCCATCTGCACCGCGCCAAGCGGTGTCTCCAGGACGCGGTCACCGCTGTAACGCTGGTCGTCGAGCCAGACGTTTTCGGGGCCCCAGTAGACGTCTTCTTCGGGTGCCCAGACATCTTCACGGCCGCCGGCGTAACCGAAGGTCTTGAAGCCCATCGACTCCATTGCGACGTTGCCGGTGAGGAGCATCAGGTCGGCCCAGGAAATCTTGCGGCCGTACTTTTGCTTGATCGGCTCGAGTAGGGCACGCGCCTTGTCGAGGTTGCCGTTGTCGGGCCAGCTATTCAGCGGAGCGAAACGCTGCTGGCCAGCGCCGCCACCACCGCGACCGTCGTGGGTGCGGTAGGTGCCAGCCGAGTGCCAAGCCATGCGGACGAAGAATGGGCCGTAGTGCCCGTAGTCAGCCGGCCAGAACTCTTGGGAGTCGGTCATGAGCGCCGTGAGGTCGGCTTTCACGGCGGCAAGGTCGAGGGATTTGAACTCGGCGGCGTAGTCGAAGTCGTCGCCCATCGGGTTCGAGTTCGCAGCGCCCTGATGCAAGATGTTGAGGTTGAGCTGATTCGGCCACCAGTGCTGATTGGCCGAGCTGCCGGTCGCGGTGTGCGGGCTTTGCAGCACCGGGCACTTTGCCGACGAATCGTTGATGTCGAGGGCTGACCCCTCGGGCAGTTGATCTGAATCGCTCATGGTTTGCTCCTTGTGGTTCTTGCGGGATGTTTGCGGGATGTTGCGGGATGTTGCGGGATGGAGATCTGGTTGTGCTGAAGTGTTTACGCCGACTCGGCGGTTGCACTTGACTCGGACTTGCGGCAGGTGGGGCAACGGCCCCAGTAGATGACTTCGGCTTCGTCGACTTCAAAGCCATGATCGTCACTGGCGGTGAGGCATGGGACTTCGCCCGTCGCGCAGTCGACATCGAACATGGTGCGACAGCTACGACAGATCAGGTGGTGGTGATTGTCGTCGACTCGGGTTTCGTAGCGCGCCGGTGACCCAGCTGGCTGGATCCGACGGACGAGGTTCTTGTCGACGAGCATGCCGAGTGAGTCGTAGACCGATTGGCGTGAGATCGCGCCGAGTTGTGAACGCACTTCGTCGCCCAACTCGTCGGCCGTGGCATGGGGGTGTTCCGCAACGACGCGCAGGATTGCGAGCCGTTGAGCAGTGACCTGCACACCGTGTTGGCGGAGGAGTTCTAGCGCTGTGTCGGACACAACTCCATCAGACCACAAGTTTTGTACTGTGTCAACTATTGGTCTTTGTCTCGCTGGCCTGAACTCAGTTCGGTTTGTACTGGTCTGCACCGGTCACGAAGCCGACCTTGCCGTAGATCTCAGAGATGGCATTTCGTTGCTGCGTGACGCTGTGGGCGGAGGCCTGTGCGAACCCGAACTGCCCGCTACTGAGGGGGTCCGCGCGCTCAGTGTTCGCGCCCCCATGGGAGTACTCACATTGCGGGCGGCGAGTATTCTCATCGGCATATGCAAACCCAGCTGTTCATCGGTGGCCAATGGCGAACTTCATCTACGGACTCCACGTTCGACGTGTTTGACCCGGCGACGGGTGACCTGATCGTGGCCGTTGCCTCGGCGTCGGCCGACGACGCCAGGGCCGCGTGTACCGCGGCGCACACCGCACAGCAGCATTGGGCCGCTGTTGCTCCGCGAGATAAGGCAGAGGTTCTGCGGCGCTGTTTTGAAATCATGCACGAGCACCGCGACGAACTCGCCCGGCTGATCGTGCGCGAGTCGGGCAAGCCTCTCGCCGACGCCGTCGGCGAAGTTGGATATGCCGCTGAGTTCTTCCGCTGGAACTCGGAAGAGGCGGTGCGTATTCGTGGGTCGATCGGAACAGCACCGTCGGGCAACAACCAAATCATCGTCCGGCATCCTCCGGTTGGCGTCGTGGTGATCGTGACGCCGTGGAACTTCCCTGCCGCGATGATCACCCGCAAGTTGGCGCCCGCGCTCGCTGCTGGCAACGCCGTGGTCATCAAGCCGCCTGCCGAAACCCCGCTCACGGCGCTCCGGCTCGCCGAATTGTTCGCCGAAGCGGGGATCCCCGACGGCGTGATCAACGTGACGCCGACGGCTGACGCTGGCGCGTGGTTTGATGCTGCTGTCGAGCATCGCGCGACCCGCATGGTGTCGTTCACTGGCTCCACGGCGACGGGGCAGAAGCTGCTGCGGCGTTGCGCCGATCGGGTTCTGAAAGTCGTGATGGAACTCGGCGGCAACGCACCGTTCATTGTGTTCGATGATGCCGACATCGACGCCGCCGTGGCCGGGGCGATCACGGCCAAGATGCGCCACTCAGCGCAGACCTGCACAGCGGCTAACCGGTTCTTCGTACAGGCTGGCGTGGTCGACGAGTTCACGGCGAAGCTCACGGCGGCCATGGGCGCGGTCGCGATCGGGGACGGCATCACCGAAGGGGTCGAGTGCGGCCCGCTGATCCACGATGCTGCAGTTCAGAAAGTCGAGGCGCTCGTCGAAGCTGCCGTAGCGGCGGGTGCCAAAATCGAGGTCGGCGGCCATCGGCTGGATCGGCCGGGCAGTTTCTTCGAGCCGACCGTGTTGAGCAACGTCGCGTTCGATTCTCTGATCACCCGTGAGGAGATCTTTGGCCCGGTTGCGCCGATCATCACGTTCACCGACATTGACGAGATGATCAATCACGCCAACGACACGGAGATGGGTTTGATCGGCTACGTGTTCACCAGCGATCTGGCCCGCGGTCTCAATGTCGGCGAGCGACTTCAGGCTGGAATGGTTGCGCTCAATCGCGGCGCCATCTCGGATCCGGCAGCGCCCTTTGGTGGCATGAAGCAGTCGGGTCTTGGGCGTGAGGGTGCCAGCGAAGGCATCTATGAGTTTTGCGAGACGCAGTACATCGGCGTCGCCTACTGAGTCGGCAGTCGCTTCACCGGTCGCTTCACCACTCGGCGCCGGGTTGACGGCGCGCTGAGCCACCGCGCAGTTTGAAGTTTGACAGGCGTGCATCGAGCACCTCGACCAATCGATCGACGTGTTCGGACGAGAACGTGAGCGGCGGCCGGATCTTGAGCACGTTGGTGCTCGGCCCGGTCAACCCGATGAGGATGCCGTCGTGGCGTAGCTCGGTTGCGAGGCGTCGGCCGTCGTCGTAGGCAATCGGTGCGCGCGTCGCCCGATCGGCGACGAGGTCGAGGCCCCAGAACAGACCGCCACCCTGGACGTTGCCGATCACCGGGTGCCGCGAGGCAAGTTCGGCGAGTTGGGTCGAGAGTCGAGTTCCCATGGCGCTGGCGTTGTGCAGGAGTTGTTGGTCTTCGATCACGTCGAGCACCGAGTTGGCGACTGCCGCCGACACCGGGTTGCCGCCAAAGGTGTTGAAGTACGACCGCCGCTCAGCGAACGCTGCAGCAATCTCTGGAGTGGTGACCACGGCCGCCACCGGATGCCCCGCACCCATCGGCTTACCGATCGTGACGATGTCGGGCACCAGGCCGTACGACGTGTGGCCCCAGAAGTCGTTGCCGAGCCGGCAGTAGCCCGACTGCACCTCGTCGGCGATGACCAACCCGCCCGCAGCGCGGATGAGTTGTGCGGACCGTTCCACGTAGCCATCGGGTGCAACGAGTACGCCGTTCGAGTCCCAGCTCGGGTCGACCAGCCACGCGGCTGGCCGATGGCCGCGCTGGTTGAGTGCGTCGAGTTCGTCGGTGAGGAGGTCGGCGTAGCGTTCGCCGAGATCGGCACCATCCCGGTCTGGGTCAGCGAGATCTGGATCATCGGCGCGGAAGCGTCCGCGATAGTCGTTCGGCGCGTCGATGACGCCGAGCCAGTCGGGACGATCCGTGGCCGGATAGCCGTCGGTCGACAGCAGCGACACCAACGATGAGTTGCCGTGATAGCTGTGCTCACTCACGACGACGCCATGCTGGCCAGTGACCGTGCGGGCGATCTCGACGGCCAAGTCGTTGGCCTCGGTGCCGGTGCACACGAAGTAGCACGTCTGGAGGCCGTCGGGGAGCATGGAGCCGAGCCGTTCGGCCAGGCGCACGACCTCCTCGTGGAGATAGCGGGTGTGCGTGTTGAGTTGGGCGGCCTGGCCAGCGAGTGCCGCCACGACACGGGGATGGGCGTGGCCGACTGATGGCACGTTGTTGTAGCAGTCGAGCAGTCGGTTCCCGTCGACATCGGTGACCCAGACGTCTTCACCGCGTACGAGGTGCACTGGGTCGTCATAGAACAGTTGGTAGGAGGGAGCCAAGGCCGATTCGCGTCGCGCTCGCAGGTCGTTGTTCATGTACGTTCTGTTGTTCATCTGCGTTCCGTCGTATCGAGTTGGTGATGCAGTGCCGCCGTGGTTGCACTCGGATCAAGTTCGCCCCAACGCGAGAGGTTCGCCTGGTAGCTCGGCAGTTCACTGGCAATCTCTGTGAGTCGATGCGAGGGCGCGTGTCGCGCTTGATATTCCACGAGGAGCAGACCGAGCACGATACGAGTCAATACGAGATCGGCGAGCAGGTCGACTTCGTTGCTGTCGAGTGGCATTGCTGAGTGGTAGCCGGCGGCGATCGAGCCCAGTGCGGCGCATTGGTTCGGGTGGCAATCGATGAAACTTGCCCCGCAGATGGCGAGGTCGGCGATCACCGCGGTCTTGGCGATATCGCCGAAGTCGATCACGCCGATCACATCAGTTGTGTCCTGCGTTCGCCGGAGCAGGTTGCCCCGATGTCCGTCGTTGTGGACGACCTGGTGTCGTGTGCCCGCGAGCGAGGAAGCAGCAGATTCGACACGCTCGCGGTACGGCGCAGCGCACGCCCTGCCCTCCGGACTCAGATCTGTCCAGAGTTCCTCGTTGGAGACCATGCCGCTGTCGAGTGACCAGGCCATGAAGTTGGTGGCCGCAGCGTGTTCGAATCCGCGGAACGCCGAGGCGAGACGACCTTGAGATGCGCCGACCCCGACGAGCGCGTCGGGCCCGAGCGAGCCCGCCGAGTCGAAGGTGACGCCGGGCAGAAACGTCAGGAGCCGGGCCGACATCGAGACGCCGTCCGATTCCAGGTTGACGATGCGTTCGCCCGCCATGGCCTGCACCACTCGGGGGACCAGTAATTCCGGGTCGGCTTGAGCGAGGTGGTCGAGCGCGGCGCATTGGAATTCGGCGACAGAGCGATCCTCGCTCGAACTGGCGATTTTGAGAACGAAGACGTCGCCGCCACTGGTGGTGACCCGTGTGTTTTGATCGCGTTCGCCGTCGAGACGGTTGAGCGAACCTTCGAGTCCCCAGTGCTGTCGCAAAAGTACGCGACGAACATCTTCGTCGACCTCGGGCGGGTCAAAGCGGAGGTCGCTTGGCTGCAGTCGCGGTGCCACACCGTCACGTCCGTTACTCATGATCGGGCGGCGATCAGCCGATCTCGACGAGTGCCTTGTCGAGTGCGTCGAGCGCGTGGTCGATTTCGTCGGCGGTCACGGTCAGCGGTGGCATGAATCTCAGCGTCGTTCCCGCAGAGCCGGCTGTCATCGTGATCAGGTTACCCTCGTGCAGGCAGTGCTGTACCACGGCCGACGTGTGTGCAGCAGTGTCGAACTGAGCCGCGATCATCAGCCCGAGCGCACGCACGTGTTGGATGGCTGGATGACGCTCCTGCAGATCGCGTAACCCGTCGGCCAACTGTGTGCCTCGGTCGTTGACCGCGTCCATGAACCCGTCGGCGGTGAGGATCTCGATCGTTGCCAGCGCCGCGGCACAGCCGATGGGGTTGCCGCCGTAGGTGCCGCCGTGTGAGCCGGTCGGCCAACGATCGTCGAGGTCGCGCCGCGTTCCCAGCGCCGAGAAGGGGAATCCCGAGGCGATTCCCTTGGCCATGCAGATGACGTCAGGCTTGATGTCGTAGTGCTCGATCGCGAACATTTTCCCCGTCCGACCGAAGCCCGACTGGACCTCATCGGCAATGAAGAGCATTCCGTGTTGCTTGCACCGAGCATCGAGGCCTTCGATGAATCGGGCCGGAGCCGCGATGTAGCCACCTTCGCCGAGCACTGGCTCGATGATGATTGCAGCGGTCTCGGCCGGCGACGTCATGGTGGCCAACATGTCGTCAAGTGCCCGAAGTGCCCGGTCGATTTCGTCGTCGACGTCGGCCGCGTGCACGTTTGGGTACGGGGTCGCGAAGATGCCCGAAGGAAGCGGCGCATGTCCGGCTCGGTAGACGTTCTTCGATGTGGTCATCGCCATGGCCTGATGCGTGCGCCCGTGGAAGCTGCCCTGCACCACAATGATGTTCGGGCGACCGGTCGCCTGCTTGGCGAGCTTCACGGCAGCCTCGGTGATTTCGGCACCTGAATTCGCGTAGAAAAAGGTGTCGATTCCGTCGGGGCTCAGTTCGGTGAGTCGAGCCGCCAGCGGTTGCATCAGGTCGTGGGTGTAGACGTTGGCCTGGGCGTGGATGAAACGTTTGGCCTGGTCGGTGATTGCCTGCACCACATGCGGATGCGAGTGGCCGGTCGAGGTAACGGCGATGCCGCCGGAGAAGTCGAGGTAGCGGTCACCGGAGGTGGTGGTGACCCACGAGCCCTCGCCGGAGGCGACTTCGAGGTCGGTGACCTTGAACCAGACGTTCGACAGGTTGGCAGTGTCGGTCGCCATGGTTAGTGCTTGATCATGACGTGCTTGACTTCGGTGTACGCCTCGACGGCATACATCGACATGTCTTTGCCGTATCCCGAGTTCTTGAACCCACCGTGCGGCATTTCCGACACGATCGGAATGTGGTCGTTGACCCAGACGCATCCGAACTGCAACGCCTTGCTCATTCGCATCGCGCGGCCCACGTCGCTCGTCCACACGCTTGCTGCGAGGCCGTAATCGACGTCGTTCGCCATCTCCAGTGCGGTGGCTTCGTCGGCGGCTGATTGCACGGTGACCACCGGGCCGAACACTTCCTGCTGGATGATCTCAGCGGTCTGCGGGGATCCGATCACCACCGACGGCTCATAGAAAAAGCCGCCGCCTGCACCGCGGTTGCCGCCGACGGTGACTTCGGCGCCAGCGTCGCGCGCGCGATCGACGAAGCCTGCGACACGATCGAGGTGTGCCGCCGAGATGACCGGGCCCATCTCGGTGTCAGCTGACATCGGATCGCCCATCTTCACCTTGCTGACCGCGTCGGTCAACTTGTTCACGAAGTCGTCGTGCACCTTCGACCCGGCGATCACTCGGCACGGGGCTGTGCAATCCTGCCCCGAGTTGTAGAACGCCATGCCCTGCAGCATTTCGACGGCGGCGTCGACATCGGCATCGTCGAAGATGATGACCGGCGCCTTGCCCCCGAGTTCGAGATGGACCCGCTTGAGCGTCTCGGCCGATGACCGAGCCACCGACTTG
The DNA here is from genome assembly GCF_041688325.1 of Ilumatobacter sp. GTDB lineage: Bacteria > Actinomycetota > Acidimicrobiia > Acidimicrobiales > Ilumatobacteraceae > Ilumatobacter_A. Next base: position 5,494 of record NZ_JBDNIJ010000004.1, on the reverse strand, counting down.
CCAGCGCCCACGCTGCCGGTGATCGACACCATGGCGATGCCGGGGTGCTCGGTGAGTGCCACGCCGGTTGTGCCGCCTTGCCCACACACCACGTTCACGACGCCGGGTGGGAGCACGTCGGCTGTCAGCTCAGCGAAACGCAGCGCGGTGTACGGAGTCAGCTCGGACGGCTTGAGCACGACGGTGTTGCCGGCAGCAAGCGCGGGACCGAGCTTCCATGTGGCCATATTCAGTGGGTAGTTCCACGGGGTGATCGATCCGATGACCCCGATTGGGTCGCGGCGGATCATCGACGTGTATCCCTCGAGGTACTCACCAGCGGCTTTGCCTTCGAGGAAGCGACATGCGGATGCGAAGTAGCGCCAGTTGTCTTTCGTGAGGTCCATCTCGAACTCGACGATGCCGACCGGCTTGCCGACGTTCAGGCATTCGAGTTGGGATAACTCGTCGATGTTCTCTTCGACGATGTCTGCGACTCGATGGAGGATCTCGCTGCGGGCGCGTGGCGTGATGCCGGCCCAGCCGCCGAACGCAGCGCTCGCTGCCCGTACGGCTGCATCGACATCGGCGGCCGAGGACGACGGCACTTCGCCCAGAACCTCGCCGGTTGCCGGGTTGAGGACGGCGTCGGTGGCACCGTCTTGAGCGGGCTGCCAGTCGCCGTTGATGAAGTTTGCGGTTGCGAGTGCCATGGCGGTGCTCCCTGAGAAGATGCGCGACCGGCAGGGGCGCCGAGCCGGAAATTAGTCGTGAATTAGTCGTGAATTAGTCGTGCAGCTGAGTGCGGATGATTTCTCGACACGACGGAAGTCGTCGTGTTACTGTCATCTTCACACGATTTACGTTGCAGATCCAGTAGTTGTTCACGGATCGAGTTGTCGCTTGCGTTACTTCTCGACCCGGCGATACCCATGCTGAGCAGCGTTACTTCGGCTTCGCATGTCGATGCCGACCCACCCCAAGGACCAGTCATGAACCACGAAGAACTCGCCGAGCTCGGCAACCGCCACCTGTGGGGGCACTTCTCCACGGTCGGCGGCGGAATTGACACGGTGCGGATCATGGAGCGAGGCGATGGCTGCTACATCTGGGACGACCAGGGCAACCGCTACCTCGACGGTCTCGCCGGGCTGTTCACCGTCCAGGTCGGACACGGTCGTGTCGAACTTGCCGAGGCCGCCCGCGCACAGGCCGAGAAGATGGCGTACTTCCCCATCTGGACCTACTCGCACCCAATGGCCATCGAGCTGGCCGCGCGCCTCGCCTCGCACGCCCCTGGTGACCTGAACCGTGTGTTCTTCACCACCGGTGGTGGCGAAGCAGTGGAGTCCGCCTGGAAGCTCGCCATGCAGTACTTCCAGTCCGTCGGTCAGCCGCAGAAGCGCAAGGTCATCAGCCGGTACCTCGGCTACCACGGCACCACCATGGGGGCGCTCTCCATCACCGGCGTCCCCGGGCTGCGCAATACCTTCGAGCCCCTCGTACCTGGTGCATTCAAAGTCGCAAACGCGAACGAGTACCGCTGTTCGATGTGCGCGTTGGCCGGAAGCTGCAACCTGTCGTGCGCGAACGACATCGAGCAGATGATCCTGCGTGAAGGCCCTGACACCGTGGCCGCGGTGTTCGTGGAACCCGTCCAGAACTCCGGTGGGTGTTTCGTTCCCGCCGACGGTTACATGCAGCGCGTTCGTGAGATCTGCACCCAGTACGACGTCTTGATGGTGTCCGACGAGGTCATCTGCGCATTCGGCCGCCTTGGCCACATGTTCGGTGCTGATCGCTTCGGTTACGTCCCCGACATCATCACCTGCGCCAAGGGGCTGACTTCGGGGTACTCCCCGCTCGGCGCGATGATCGTGAGCGACCGCCTCGTGGAGCCGTTCATTAACTCGACGAACCGCTTCCTGCACGGCTTTACCTTTGGTGGCCATCCTGTGAGCTGCGCCGTCGCCATGGCCAACCTCGACATCTTCGAGAACGAAGGCATCTTGCAGCACGTACTCGACAACGAGGCCGAGTTCCGCCGTCAACTCGAGACGCTGAAGGATCTGCCGATCGTCGGCGACGTCCGCGGTGCGGGCTACTTCTATGGCATCGAAATGGTCAAGGACCGCAAGACCAAGCAAACGTTCAACGCGGGCGAATCAGAGCTGCTGATCCGACGCGTGCTCTCTGAATCGCTGCTCGAGGCTGGATTGATCTGCCGCGCTGACGACCGCGGCGACCCGGTGATCCAACTCTCGCCGCCGCTCATCGCCGGCCCAGAACAGTTCGAAGAGATCGTCACAGCGCTGCGGACCGTGTTACTCAAGGGCATGGCCGAGCTGGGAATGTGACGTCGAGCCCGAACTCGATGACCTTCAGGCAGCAGCGACCCACGATGAACGAACCTGACCAGCATGAGCTCGACGACCTCGACAAGTCCATCGTGCGCGCGATGCAGCGAGACGGACGACTGCCGTATTCGCAACTGGGTGCCGAGATCGGGCTCAGCGAGTCGGCCACCCGCCAACGAGTGAATCGACTCACCGAACGCGGCGTCATGCAGATTGTCGCGGTCACCGATCCAGCCAAGATCGGGTTGCCTGTTCAGGCGATGCTCGGGATCAATGTCGACGGCGACATCAGCGTCGTTGCCGACGCACTCGCGGCAGTCGAGCAATTCGAGTACGTCGTCGTGGCCGCAGGCAGGTTCGACATTCTCGCCGAAATCGTGTGCTCGGACAGCGACGACCTGTTGCGGATCGTGAACAACCGAGTCCGCAGCATCCCAGGCGTTCGCGGGACCGAGATCCTCACCTATCTCAAACTGGTCAAGCAGACCTACAACTGGGGAACCGGCTGACTCTGACCATGACGACGACCGCGCACACGACCATCACTACGACTGGGAACACGACTGAGCGAGCCCGTAAATCGTGTCGGCAGTGTGAACTCGCCCGAGTGCTGTTCTGGCAGACCGCGACTCGCGTCTAATGTGCCCGCCGACGACATATCCGAGGAGTGAAGGACCGCACGTGGAACAGCTGATGAACGCATGTAGCCCGTTGGAGATTGATCGTCCATGACGTCAACAGATCACGTCATCGAGTTGCGCAAGGTACGCAAAGCGTTCGGTGACTTCGTCGCCGTCGAAGAAGCAGATTTCACGATTCGCGAAGGAGAGTTCTTCGCGATGCTCGGCCCGTCGGGGTGCGGCAAGACCACCACGCTTAAGATGATCGCTGGGTTCGAACAGCCCACGGCTGGACAGGTGATTCTCAACGGCGAAGACGTCAGCCGAGTCCCTCCCTACAAGCGCAACGTGAACACGGTCTTCCAGCAGTACGCGCTCTTTCCGCACATGACGGTGGCCGACAACGTGCGCTTCGGGCCCCGCTCGAAGAAGCGATCGAAGGCCGATTACGAGGCAAGCGTCGCGGAGATGCTCGACATCGTGCGGCTCGGAGACTTCGCCAGCCGCAAACCATCGCAGCTCTCGGGCGGCCAGCAGCAACGTGTTGCGCTTGCTCGAGCGCTTGTCAACTACCCGAGCGCCCTGTTGCTCGACGAGCCGCTTGCCGCGCTCGACCTGAAGCTGCGCGAAGCAATGCAGTTCGAACTCAAACGCATCCAGCGCGACGTCGGCATCACGTTCGTGTTCGTCACTCACGACCAGGGTGAGGCACTCACCATGAGCGACCGCATCGCGGTCATGAGCGAGGGCCGCGTCGAGCAGATCGGCACGCCCGAAGAGATCTACAACAGCCCGGCCACCCTCTTCGTTGCCGGGTTCATCGGCTCGGCGAACCTGCTGCCCGGAGAAGTGCGCGGACTCGACGGTGACGATGTCGTCGTCGAGCTCACCAGTGGTGCGACCGTGCGCGCCCGGGCATCTCGCGAGCATCAACTTGGCTCCCAGGTGTCACTCATGTTGCGTCCCGAGCGACTTCGGGCGTCGGTCGAACCGAGCTCCAACGGCCGCTCTATTCTCGGCACAGTCACCGACCTGGTCTTCCAAGGCGCCACCGCCCGCTTGGGGTTGCGCTTGGCCGACGACAGCGAAGTGATTGCCACCGTGGCCACAGGGTCTGACCTGCCGTTCCTGTTGCCCGGCGCGCCCGTGCACGTCGTGTGGGACCCCGGCGCGGCATACGTGCTTGCGGGTTGGCCCAACCGGCCCGGCCTGACCGCCAACGACATCGACACGCTCGAAGCTCATGCAAGTTGACCGATCGCCAATGACCCCAGCAATCTCCGACGACCTTGCAGCGTCGGTCTACGAAAGGAAATTCACACCATGAACTCTCCAAACAATGATCCGCTTTCTCGCATGTCGCTGAGCCGCCGCCGGCTTTTTGCACGTGCCGGCATGATGGGTGCGGCCGGGATGTCGCTGCCCGCGATCCTGGCAGCGTGTGGTGGCAGCAGCGACGGAGCGTCCAGCTCCGACACATCGGCCTCGGGCTCGCAAGCACCGCTCGGTGGTGGTGGCAACTCGCTGTTCTTCGAGAACTGGCCGGAATACATCGACCCGACCGAGGAAGGTCTCATGGGCACCGTGGAACGGTTCATGGCAGCCAGCGGCGTCGAGATGAACTACGCCGAGACCTACAACGACAACGTTGAGTACTTCGCCAAGATCCAGCCGCTGCTGGGCAACGGCAAGCCAATCGACCCCGATCTCATCGCTCCTACCTCCTGGCTCGTCGGTCGTCTCATCAGCCTGGGCTGGGTCGACAAGCTCCCGATCGACTTGGTGCCCAATGCCGCAAACCTGCGTGCCGACCTGCAGAAGCCGGCATGGGATCCAACCGGTGAGTACTCGCTGCCGTGGCAGACCGGATTCGCAGGCATCGCGTACAACATCGAATCAACCGGCCGCGAGCTGAAGAGCACCGAGGACCTGTTCGACCCTGCCTTCAGCGGCAAGATCGGCATGCTCACCGAGATGCGCGACACCATGGGCCTGCTGATGCTGGCTGACGGAGTGGACATCTCGACCGTGTCAACGTTCGACGCCGCTGCCAACGCCTTCGACCGGCTGGAAGCCGCCAAGAACGACGGTCAAATCCGACGCTTCACCGGCAACGACTACCTCAACGACCTGAGCACCGGCAACTTTGCTGCGTGCGTCGGCTGGTCTGGCGATGTCGTGCAGTTGGCAGTGGAGAACCCCAACATCCGCTTCGTGATTCCTGAAGAGGGCGGCACGAGTTGGGCTGATGCCATGGTCATGCCCAAGGGCGCTGTCAACCGCGACGCGGCAGCCAAGTGGATGGACTTCTGTTACGACCCGGCCCAGGCCGCACAGATCACTGCGTGGGTGCAATACGTGTCGCCCGTCGCCGGTGTCCAGGCCGAACTCGAAAAGATCGACCCCGAGTTGGCCGTCAACCCGCTGTTGTTCCCTGACGACGCGACCCTGGCTCGGACCCACTCCTTCGCCAACCTCGACGAAGGAGTCGAAGCGGAGTACGACGCTCGCTTCTCCGCGATCACCGGCGCCTGACCG
>NZ_JBDNIJ010000026.1:0-21145 GCF_041688325.1 Ilumatobacter sp. | reverse complement strand
TAGCGCCCAAATGCACATCGCCCGGATGCTCAAACGGGGCGAAGCCACCGAAGTCGAGCCCGGCCGCTACCAGAGAAGCTGACGCCGATTTCACACCGGGACCGGAGTGCTTGTCACACCCGGTTGTCACACTTTGGTCTGACCTGGGCGTGACACACCTGGGCGTGACATGGGCATGACAGGCACAGCAGCTTCGCTTGGTTGCCGGCGGTCTGATCGGAATGCGGCACGGCGTGTGTGCGAACGTTGGCGATGCCTGAGTTCACGACCCTGCGCGCCGAAGTAGCCGACCGGATCGGCCGACTGACACTCACCCAACCCAAGCAACTCAACCCACTCGGCGTCGTACCGCTCGCTGAGATCGCCCAGGCTGCCGCCTGGTTCGACACGACCGATGCGGTCGTCGTCATCGTCACGGGTGAGGGCCGCGCCTTCTCATCGGGCTTCGACCTCCGGGAGTTTGCGGGCCAGGGCGAAAACGGCGTCTCGGCTCGTGAGCAGGCCGACCTCGGACGGCTGATGGCCGAGGCAATGGAGCGAATGTCTGCCTTGTCGATCGCCGCGATCAAGGGGCCATGCGTCGGCGGTGGCGTTGTTTTAGCCGGTGTGTGTGATCTCCGAATTGCTGCTGACGACACGGTCTTTTCGATTCCCGAGGTCGACCTCGGCATTCCGCTCGCCTGGGGCGGTATACCGCGCCTCGTCCGCGAGATCGGCCCAGCAATCACACGCGAGCTGGTCCTCACCTGCCGGCCCTTCGACGCCGAAGAAGCTCGTTCAATCGGATTCCTCAACCGGGTCGTTCCGCGCGCCGACCTCGAGTCAGCTGTCGACGAACTCGCCACCTCAATCGCAAGCAAGGCACCGTCAGTCGTGCGCGCCACCAAGCGTCAGGTCAACGTGGTACTCGAGAACATGGCAGCGACTGGTGGTGCATGGAGCGATGCCGACCTGCTCGGGGCCGCAATGGCGGACCCCGAAGCGAAGGATGCGGCGCGCCGCTACTTGGCCAACAGGTCGCGACAGACCTGATCCCACAGACGGGTCGTCAGCGCCAACGACTCGACATCAATACGCTCGTTGTGACCGTGGAACCGGGAGCCAAACTCGCTGGAGTCAAGTGACGGGCTGAGCAGCCCGGCACCGTAGGCAACTGCACCCATCTCGCGGTAGATCCGCGAATCGGTGAACCCCACGATCATCTGCGGCGTCAGCGTGGCAGTCGGGAACGGCACATTGACCGCACGGTGCAGCGCATCCCACAGCGGCGTGTCGATCCGACTGATCGATGATTCGTCGTTCATCATCGACTCGACCTCGACATGGTCAGCGAGGTCGCCGAGTGCATCGCGCAGGTGCGCCGCGACCTCGTCGGGTCCGTCGCCCGGCAGCGTGCGCACATCGACTTCGATGACCACGGTGTCGGGCACAACGTTCGTCTTCATCAACCCGCCGTCGAGCAGATTTGGTGAAAACGTCGTGTGCGTGCAGGCATGGAGGTACGCCGCGAGTTTGGGGACCGGCAGGTCGTCGAGGAAGCCGTCAATTTTTGATTCGTCAAGCAGTGCATCAGCCCACTCCGGCGTGAGACCGAGCGTGTCGACTCGGGTCCGCCACAGTTCGGTGAATCGGGGCTTCGATCGGTAGTCGGCAAGTCGTTGGACCACTCCGGCCGCTTTGACCAGCGCGTTATCACCGCGGAACGGTGTCGAGCCATGGCCCGGTGTGCCACGCACGGTGAGTCGGCGCCAGGCAACACCTTTTTCGGCGACGTTCACGCTGATGAAGGGCGACTCGGCTGGGCCAGAGTGGATGCCACCGTTCTCGGTCAGCACGTAGTCGGCACGCATGGAGTCGGCGTGGTTGTCAGCCATCCAACGGGCGCCATATGTGCTCCCGGCTTCCTCGTCGGCGACGCCAAAATAGATGAGGTCGCCGGTCGGCTTAAAGCGGCCGGCGGCAGCGTCGTCGGCCAGATGGCGGAACGCGACGGCCATCGACGCGGTGAGGTTGAGCATGTCGACAGCACCGCGGCCCCACACCTCATCCACGCCCTCTGGTGATGTGATCAACTCACCACCGAACGGGTCGTTGTCCCAGCCGTCACGATTGACCGGCACAACGTCCGTGTGGCCCATCAGGCAGAGGCTGGGAGCGTTCGGGTCGGAGCCTTCGATGCGGCCGATGATCGACATCCGATCAGCAGTCGGCCCGAACCGCTCGACGACCACGCCGGGCCCTTCGATCACGCCCTGAAGGACATCGGCGTTGCGAGTCTCGTGACCCGATTCAGCAGTCCCGTCGTTGACACACTCGTTACGAATCAGCGTCTGCAACAGCGCAACGGTGTTGGCGGTCAGCGGGTCGAGTTCACGATCGTCCATGCCGCAATTCTCGCAGAGGACGACCTGGTGCCTGGCACCGTGTCGTCCTACCCGCCGAGGCGTTGCAGTGCGGTAGAAATCCGTTTCACACTCACCTGGCCACGGGCGCCAACCGCTTGCGCGAACACGCTGACGCGCAACTCTTCGAGCTCCCATGCCAGCGCGGCGATCGCAGGTGTCATCTCGCTCGCCGGGATTCGATCCAACAGCGCCGAGTATCGGGCCTCGATCGGGACGACTTCATCCATCCGACGGCGATCTCGCTCGACCGTGCCGGCGAGCCCGTCGAGTCGTGCCGAGATGGCCCGTACGTACCGAGCGATCTCTGGGAGTTGGTTGATTCCTGTGTTGAACACGAAGCCAGGCCGGACCAGCCGACCGAGGTGTTGGTTGGCGTCTTCGACCGATCGTTGCAACGTTCCAGCTCGGAGGGCTGCCAGTTTCGCGTGCACGGCACCGGTCGCAGCGACCGCGGCGGTGGCCTGTACGAGCGCATCGCGTGCGAGCGCCGGCGACGCCTTCTTGACGTGCTGCCGCAATGACTCGAAGTCGGCTTCGGCCCACGGTAGTTGGCCGCCCGTCCGGAGGTGTTCGTCGAGGAGGTGATCGACAGCAGCAGCGATGCAGTCGTCGGCCAGCGCAGCGATCGACATGTCGGCCGTCGCCAGGGCCAGACGCCCCGCGTTTGTCAGCAGTCGTTCGACCACGTTGCGGCTCGGCGCTGCCGTCAACAGCAGCAGTCGACGGACGCCGCCGCGCATCGCGCGCTGCTGCACCGAAGCGCTGGTGACAACGCGCAGCGCCACGCTGTTGCCGGTGTCCAGCAAGGTCGGGTAAGCCAATACGTCGAACGCAAGGTCAGACGACGCGACAACGCGTTCGAGATCGCCAAAGTCCCAGCTCGTGATGTTGCGACGTTCCTCGATCGGCGCTGCGGCCGCGATCGACTGACGTGACGCGCCGACTTGGCGGGCTTTGATCGCTGCGAGGTCGACGCCGACATCGACGACATCGGTCGAACCGTCGACCTCAGTACTGATCACGAAGTTCATCTTCAGGTAGTCATCGAGTACCGCGGGGTTGAACACCGACGGATCGATGCGCAGACCTGAGGCCCGTGTCAGGCCCACCGCAACAGCGTGGAGAAACGGGATCGAACCCGCCTCGAATTGCCGCACACGTTCGATCGTTCCCTCGACCATCTCGGCCATCGGCCCGAGCTGACGACGCACATCCTTCTGGACCGATCGGACCAGCATGGCAACGATCTCAGGTCGGTGCCCAGCGATCTGCCAGGCGAAGCCCGCCGGTTCGATCTGGTTGAGGGCGTTCAGCGGGATATGCACCGTGACACCGTCGAGCGGCTCGCCAGGGGCATACCGATACGTGAGTGGCAGCTCGATGTCGCCGTGCCGCCAGACGTCCGGAAAGTCATCGAGCCTGATCCCTGCCCCGTGTTCACGATCGGCAAGCATCTCGTCGGTCAGGTCGAGGAGCCGACCATCGCTCTGCCGCTCGGCTTTCCACCACCGGTCGAAACGGCGCGTGTCGGTCACGTCGGCGTCGACCCGGCCGTTAAAGAAGTCAAACAGCATTTCGTCGTCGACGAGTTCGACGCGGCGTACCCGTGCTGCCATCTGTCGCACCCGGTCGAGGAACTCCTGGTTCCGTTGCACGAACTTCTGATGGCTACTCCACTCCCCTTCAACCAATGCCTTCTGGATGAACATCGCGCGTGCGCCATCGATGTCGATCTGGTCGTAGCCGATGATCCGATCAGTGACAATCGGGATACCGAAAAGCGTGACCTGCTCGACGCACACCGCCCGGCCACCCTTGGCGTCCCATCGGGGTTCGCCGAACGACTTCTTGACCAAGTGCTCGGCCGACTTCTCGATCCACTCGGGCTCGATCGCTGCAACCCTGCGGGCGTACAGCCGGTTGGTCTCGACCAGTTCGGCAGCCATCACCCAGTCGGGCTGCTTGCGACCAATGACCGATCCGCGGGCAATCACGAACCGGGCGTCCCGCGCCCCGCGGTACTCGCGTGTCTCACGATCACGCATGCCAATCTGAGAGAGAAGCCCGGCAAGCAGTGCCCGATGAACGTGATCTGGGTGGCTCTCTGTGAGCCCCGCACCCGGCCTGATTTTCAGCTCACCGGCAACCCGGCGGAGCTGACTGTAGAGGTCGGTCCACTCGCGAACCCGCAGGTAGTTGAGGTACTCCGTGCGACACATCCGTCGGAACTGGTTGCCAGACAACTCACGCTGCTTGAGGCGCAGGTAGTCCCACAGTGCCACGAGCGACAGCAGGTCGGAGCCATCGACCTTAAATCGATTGTGGAACTCGTTGGCCTGTTCGATCTTTTCCTGCGGACGCTCTCGCGGGTCTTGAATCGACAGTGCCGAAGCAATGACGAGTACCTCGCGGACACAACCCAGGTCGTCGGCTTCGAGCACCATTCGCCCGAGCCGAGGGTCGACCGGCAGCTTTGCGAGGTCACGCCCAATCGAGGTGAGCTCGCGTTCGGTGACGCCGCGTTCGGCCGGAACAATTGCGGCCAGCTCTTCGAGGAGCGCGTAGCCGTCGCGAATCATCGACGAGTCGGGCGGCTCAACGAACGGGAAGTTGCCAACGTCGCCGAGCCCGATCGCGGTCATCTGCAAGATGACGGAGGCCAGGTTGGTTCGCAAGATTTCCGGGTCGGTGAACTCGGGCCGTTCGACGAACTCATCTTCCGCGAACAGGCGTATGGCAATGCCCGGAGCAACTCGGCCACAACGACCGGAGCGCTGGTTTGCTGAGGCTTGCGACACGGGTTCAATCGGTAGCCGCTGCACCTTGAGTCGCTTGCTGTATCGAGACACACGGGCCGTGCCCGTGTCGACGACGTATCGCACGCCCGGCACGGTCAGCGAGGTCTCAGCCACGTTGGTTGCCAGCACGACGCGCTGTTTGCCGGACGGTTTGAACACCCGCTGCTGCTCCGCTGACGACAGCCGCGCGTAGAGCGGCAGGATCTCGAGCGGCCTGGCTCGACCTGCCTGGTCGCGCCTCAACGCATCGGCCGTGTCGTGGATCTCGCGCTCGCCCGAGAGGAACACGAGGACGTCGCCGTCGCCAGCTCGGGTGAGTTCGTCGACGGCGTCGAGCACGGCCTGCACCTGATCACGGCGGTCGTCGGGGTCCTCTTCGTTGTCCGGCCCATAGGGGCGGTAGCGAACCTCCACCGGGAACGTCCGACCCACGACTTCGATGATTGGAGCAGGAATGAGTGCACCATTCGGGTCGTCCGGCGGTGGCGCAGAGAAGTGCTCGGCAAATCGAGTTGTGTCGATGGTGGCCGACGTGACGATCACCTTGAGATCGGGCCGCTTCGGCAACAGCTGTTTGAGGTAGCCGAGGATGAAGTCGATATTCAGGCTGCGCTCGTGCGCCTCGTCGATGATCAGCGTGTCGTATCTGCGCAACATTCGATCACGCTGAATCTCGGCCAGCAGGATGCCGTCGGTCATCACTTTGATCAGCGTCCGCTCACCCACCTGATCGGTGAAGCGGACCGTGTAACCGACGTCGTCGCCAAGTTTCGATCCGAGTTCGTCGGCAATGCGTTCGCCAATCGTGCGAGCAGCAACGCGGCGGGGCTGGGTGTGCCCGATCAGGCCGGCCACGCCGCGCCCCGCTTCCAGGCACAACTTTGGGATCTGGGTGCTCTTGCCAGAACCGGTCTCGCCGGCGACGATCACGACCTGATGCTCTCGAATCACCTCGAGCAGCTCATCGTGGCGTTCGGTGATCGGGAGGGACTCGGGGTACTTCAGTCGTTGTTCAGCGATGATCGCCGCAGCTGCCTGGGCGCGCGCTTCGGGATTCCCGCGCGATCGTTTCGATCGAGAACGTTCGGATCCTGACGCCAAGGCCGCCAGCCTGGCAGCTGCTCAGCCGACTGCCACGCGGAACGGCTGCAAGCGAACCCTTGTGAGGCGAAATGAACGCACCTCGCAGTGCCAGCGGCGACCGGATCCGCCAGGGCGTTGCTAGAAAGCAGGTATGGCCGATTCGTTCAGCAACGAACCGATCCCGACCGATCACCTCCCCCGGCTCAACGACGACGCATTCGTACCGGTCGATCCCCGCTACCTGCGAGTCAGCCTGGCTGGCGTTGTACTGGCGGCCACCCTCGTCGCCATCGGCACCGTGGCCATCGCGATTCAGGCCAATCAGAAGGTTCCGCCACTACTGATCGGCGGTGCCGTTCTCCTGCTGCTCGTGCTGGTGGCCGTCGTCCGAGTGCTCGAAGTGCGGCGGCTCGCCTATCAACTCCGCGAGCACGACCTGTCGCTGCGCAGCGGCGTGATCACCCACCGAGTCGAGTCGCTGCCGTTCAGCCGCATCCAGCATGTCAACGTCCGCCGCGGCCCGATCGAGCGGTCGCTGGGCCTCGCCACCCTGCAGGTGAGTACGGCCGGCCCCGACATCAGCATCCCCGGCCTCACTCAAGCCGATGCCGAGCGAATCAAACTGCTCGTCACCGAGCGCGCCGACGTGGTCAACGCTGACGATGCCGCGATCTCACCGCCAACCGATGCCGGGACCGCACCCCTCACCGACTTCACGTCGCCACCGCCACCGCCACCGGGATGATCGACCTCACCGCTCCGCAACGGCAGTCGCCGCTCGCGATCGTGTTCCTCGGACTGCGCATCTTCAGGTCGTTGGGCATCGCTCAACTCGTGTTCGTCGTGTTGCTCATCGTCCGCGCACCCTTCGGCGGGCCGGTGGTGGTAGTGCCGTTTGTGTTCATCGTCGGGTTCGGCGGATTCTCTGCGCTGGCATGGTGGCGCTACACATTCCAACTTGTCGACGGCGAGGTGGTGGTCACCAAAGGCGTCATCCGAGTCGTCCGACTGAACGTACCGATCGAACGAATTCAAAGCATCGCGATCGAGCAACAGCTGCTGCACCGAATCACCGGCCTGGTCAGAGTCACCGTCGACACTGCCGGCACCAAAGACGTTGAGTTCGCGATCGATGCGATCGCTCGGCCCGTGGCCGAGGAGCTGCAACGTCAAGCGGTCACCGCCGTTCCTGCTCCGAGACCCACCGACGGCACACTGCCTCCGCCGGTACTTGCCGAAGATCGGGTGGTTTTCACCCACGACAGACGCCGACTCCTCAAGATGGCACTGACGACGTCGCCACTCACGGGCCTCCTCGTCCTCGGCCCACTCTTTGCGCTCGGTGGCGACTTCTTCGACCGCGTGCGCGCTGGCGGGCCCGACAATGTGACCTTCCACTGGTGGTGGCTACCGATCGGGGCTGTCGTCTTCGTCGTCTTCAGTCTGATTCTGAACATTGTCCGGGTGTTCCTCCGAGATTGGCAGCTCACGCTCCGCTCGAGCCCCACCGGCCTGCGCCGCACCTCGGGCCTGCTCTCTCGAACAAGTACAGCGAGCAGCGTTGATCGAATCCAGATGGTCACCAGCGCCCAGAACCCGTTGCAACGACGGGCCGGGCTCCGCAGTGTCGGACTCACAACAGTCGGCCAAGGCGACCTCTCGCTCGGCGGTTGCGACGACGCCCAATTCGCCACGGTGGCGACACTGGCCGCGGTCACGCCGATCGATGCGCTGCAGCTCGACCGACGAATTCATCCCGCCGAGGTTTTCCTCGCGGTGCGTAATACGTCAGTGTTCTGCCTTGTCCTGGCCGGAGCGCTGTTTGCGCTCACCGGCTGGTGGTCGCTGCTGACGCTCAGTGCGATTCCACTCGTTTGGGTGACCAAACGAGTGGGTGTTGCCAACTTCCGGTGGGGGCTCCACGACGAACTCGCCAGCACGACCAGGGTCATCTCGTCAGCCACCCAACAGGCACTGCTCCACAAGACGAACACTGTTGATGTCACGCAGTCGATCTTCGAGCGGCGCCACGGGGTCGCCAAGCTGAGATTGACGACTGCAGCTGGAGCAGTCACGATCGGGATGATCCCCATCGCCGAAGCGAACGCGGTCCGCGACACCATCCTCCATGCCGTCGAGACAGATACGAGGCCCTGGATCTGACCACCCGCACATCGCAAGCAACGAAGCCAGCCGATGGGGCTTGCTGTATGTGTGACGGAGCGAGGGAGGGAATGAGAGAGAGAGAGAGAGAGAGAGAGACGGAGGGAAGGAAGGGGTCGTTGAGCGCGGCGGTTCAATCAGCCGGCCATGGTGAGTCCACCTGAGACGCTGACGACTTGGCCGGTGACGAAAGCGGCTGCGTCGCTCGCAAAGAACAGCACTGCGCCAGCGAGGTCATCTGGCTCGCCGAGACGTCCGATCGGGATGGCGCGGCGGAACGCCTCGCGTAGCTTCTCTGGATTGGCAGCAGCCTCGGTGACGCTCGCGAGGAGTGCCGTGTCGGTCGGGCCAGGACACACGACGTTGAACGTCACGCCGTGACGCGAATGCTCCCGGGCGAGTGTCTTCGAGAATGCGATGATGCCGGCCTTGCACGCGGCGTAGACCGCTTCGCCCGACGAACCCACACGGGCTGCATCTGAAGAGATGTTGACGACGCGGCCGCTGCCACGTTCGACCATGCCCGGCAAGACGGCATGGTGCATGTTGAGCGGCCCGATCAGATTGATGTCGATGAGTCGTGACCAGTCTTCGGGGACGGTTTCGAGAAACGGAACGAACAGGTCCCAGCCAGCGTTGTTGACGAGGACATCAACGGGCCCGAACGCTGCTGTCGTGCGCTCGACAGCTGCGTCAACCGAGGCACGTTCGGTGATGTCGCAGGTGACGGCGAGCGCTTCGGCACCGCCAGCACTCAACGCGTCTGCGACCACCCTGGCAGCGTCTTCGTCACGGTCGAGGACCGCGACGCTGGCGCCCTCGGCAGCAAATCCCCGGCATAACGCGCCGCCGATACCACCTCCTCCACCTGTCACGATCACAGTTTTGCCGTCGAATCTGTTCACTGAGACCTCCCTGCGTCATTTCTGACGATGTAGCATGATGTTGTCTTATTTGTCCATACAAACCTTATCACCCATGGGGAATTCGCATGTCTCAAACAAGCCAGACGTCGATTGTTGTCTCTGCACATAGAGACACTCCACGAGGTGCTCGCTTCGAGTTGGCGAACCTTCTGTTCTTCCGTCTCTATCAATGCGCCAATATGTTGCATAAAACCGGAACGAAGGCAGTTGAGTCGGAAGGGTTGACCACGCAACGCTGGGCCGTGCTCGGCGCGTTGTCGCGGTCAGAATCAGTCGACGGAATGGCAGTTGGCGACCTCGCAAGATTTCTGAAAGTCAGCCGTCAAAGCCTCGCCGGCGTGGTTGGCCGGCTTGAAACCGACGGACTTGTCGGGAGTGAACCAGACCCGACAGATGGGAGGTCCCGGCGATTTCGGCTGACCAAGCGCGGTCGCGAACGCTGGCACGATCGAACACTTCCACTGATCGATGGCTACTACGCACAAGCTGCTGCAGGTTTATCGATCGAAGATATGAGTCATGCGTTGCACTACGTCAGCCGACTGCTCGAAAACATGACCGACATCGACAACAACGATGAACATCAGAGCGCCGCAACTACTCGGGAGACCCCATGAACCGAGGTTCAGCCCGCAGAAGCTGAGAACCGCCACGATGTGCGGCCGCCCCGAGCCGCTCGGTCCTTCGAAGCGTCGGCGTGGGCTCTGAGCTCGTAGCGTCCGCTCCGTGCTGTATCGGACGCGAGTGATGGTCGTCTACGTCCTCGCCGTCTTCATGACGGTCATGGACGGCACAATGATCAACGTTGCGTTGCCGACGCTGGCCAAGGAGTTTGGCGTCGCATCCACCGACATCGAGTGGGTGGCCGTTGGCTACCTATTGAGCCTCGCTGCGATGATTCCGGTTGCAGGCTGGCTTGCTGATCGTTTCGGATCCAAGCGAGTCTTCGTCACTGCACTGGCAGTCTTTGTCGCCATCTCGTTGGCATGTGGTGCCGCGCAGACACTCGATCAACTGGTCGCACTACGCGTTTTGCAGGGCATCGGTGGCGGCCTGCTCACCCCCGTCGGAAGCGCCATGCTGTTCCGTGCGTATCCGATGGCCGAACGCGCGAAAGCGGCCATCGGAGTGCTCAGCGTCGTCGTCATCGCACCGGCGATCGGGCCGGTGCTCGGCGGCATCCTCGTCGACCACGCGTCATGGCGATGGATCTTTTTCATCAACGGCCCAATGGGTGCAGCAGCCATCGCACTCGGCGTGCTGTGGCTCCGAGGTCGTGCCACCGACGACTCGACCGAGGGAGTTGCCGGACGGTTCGACACTGCCGGATTCTTGCTGTCGGCCATTGCGGTCAGCGTGCTCATCTACACCCTCACCATTGGCCCGGACGAGGGCTGGGCGTCTCCCAAGGTCCTCGGGCTCGCCGCGGTCGGCATCGTTGCCGCAGTGTCACTTGTCATTGTCGAACTCCGCCATGAACAGCCGATGCTGAAGCTCCGATTGCTCCAGGATCGGCACTTCCAAACCATCAACATCTTGGCCCCGTTCGTGTACGCCGGATTCTTCGGATGGATCATCGTCCTTCCGCTGTATCTGCAGACACTGCGCGGGTTCTCGGCCACAGCGAGCGGCCTCGTGCAGGCCCCGCAGGCCGCCGGCATCTTCCTGCTTTCGAACCTGCTGGGTCGGCGCCTCTACCGAGTGATCGGCCCACGCCGACTGATGGTTGTTGGTTCTGCCTTGACCGCCATCTTCACGGCATCGTTCGCGCTTGCCACACTCGACACACCGGTACAGGTGCTCGGTGCACTCTCATTCGGACGTGGCGCGTCGGTCGGCTTGGTGTTCGTGTCGATCCAAACAGCGGTCTACGCCACGACATCGCTCGCCGACACCGGGCGGGCAACATCGGTGTTCAACACAGTGCGCCAGATCGCCTACACGGGCGGCGTCGCCATCGCTGTCACCGTCATCGCCGCACGACTGTCGTCGGTGGGCGGCGATGCCGCTCCAGCAGCCGATCGGCTCGGCGCGTATCAGGAAGGGTTTCTCATATGCGGCCTCCTCATCGTGCCGGCCATCGCGATCAGTCTTCGCTTGCGTGACGACGATGTCGCTGCAACCCGAGGGCTTCCGTCTGCACCGGCTCCTGACAGATCGGCTCAGTCGGACCAATCCGGTTCGAACGCCAATCGGCCAGTGTCGACGTAACGGGTGTGCCCGACAATGGCCCAGTCAGCGTGCTCGGCGTCATCTGGCGAAATTGCCAGCAGCCGGTAGCCGATCGGGTCCAGGATGACGCGTGGTGGTGCGTCAGTGGCCAAGTCGAGTGCGACGTGAACGGCCGTCGACGGACCGACTTCTGCAAGATGCCCACCGACGATGGCCGTCATCGGCCGGTGCAGATGGCCGCACAAAATGCGATCGATGCGATGTGCCGAGATGACCTCGATGAATGCATCCAGACCGATAAAACCACCCTCGTCCATCCAGCCGATGCCCGACGTGAATGGTGGGTGGTGCATGGCCAGAATTGTCGGCCCGGTGTGATCGGCGCCGAGCGCTGCATCGAGCCACCCGAGCCGTTCTGCGTCGAGTTCTGCACCTGACTCGCCTGCCCGCGTGGAGTCGAGACCAACGATCCGCACCGTGCCGACGTTGGCCACCCAGCTGCTGTGTTCAGCATCAGCCCACGGGTGCTTGGGGAAGCAAACGCGCAGCAACTTCCCCTCGTCGTGATTCCCCGGCAGCGGAAGTACCGGCGCCGAGAGCGGCGCGAGTAAGTCGGCCAGTTCCTCGTACTCGCGAGGCGCACCCCACTGAGCAAGGTCACCGGTGGCAATCACGGCGTCGACTCGAGGTGACTCTGCGTTGATCGACGCGACCGCAGCGGCCAATCGAGCGTTGTGATCGGCGTACAGCACCTCGGTCGTTGCAGGATCGGTGACATGCGTGTCGGTCAACTGTGCAAGCAATGTCAGGTCACGCATTGCGGCCTCCGGCGACGATCAAAACATGGGCGGAGACGGCTGCACTGCCGAGCGACGGGTGAAGGTGCACTGCCTCAGACTACGAACTTGGGCGACAGCTCGGCGCGATTTGGGGGAACCGAGGATTCGTGGACGGTTCGACGGACCAGCCTGCTGACCGATGCCAGGATCGCCGCGCTGCGACGAGCAGAAAAGTGTCGTTGCTGCCGACGTCCTGGACCGCTCCAAGAGGGACAAGGGGTGGGACGGTCGGGATCGAGAGGGGTGGGACGGTCGGGATCGAGAGGGATGGGACGGTCAAAACCCCTGGTCCTAGGAAGATTTCAACGGCCTGCACACCCCCTTCCGCTCAAGGCCAACGAAAAACGCGCCGATACGGACGCATGGCTGTCATGCGCCCAGCGCTCACCGATTTCGAGCATTTGCTCAAACCGCTCACCACTGCGGCAGTTCTCGTGGCGCAGGCGCTCAGCAGTTTGGACGGGTGCTGGACGGTGTACACCCAACCTCGCTTGGGCCTCGACATCATCGACTTTCTCGCCGTTCATGACGAGTACGGAGTCGCCGCGATCACCGCGCTCGACTGGGCGCCCGGAACGCACCGTGTGACGGGTGATGGCGTCCTCCGGGCCACTGATGCAGCCGGCTTCGAGATATCGATCTCCGACAGTCCGCGCTGCGCAGCCCACCGGAACCGCAATAACATCTTCGACCGCTCGTTCGCACTCCCGTCCGACGGCGCGGAGCCGACCCAGGTGGTCCGCGCCGCAGTTATTGCTCCGCTGCTCTCCGACGCCGAAGCCAACCAACTCCTCGACGCTCGGCGCAGCCACGACTCACACCAACACGTCGAGGTGTGGGGCGCCGAGTCGCTGGGCTCGCAGCTCGAGCGAATCCTCGTCGGCACCGGCTGCCCCGTTCCGCTCCCGCAGTCAATCGCTCGGGTCCGTCAGCTCATTGCCCCGTCCGAACGTCCCGCTGCACGCGGCGTGACAGCGCAGCGCAGCGCCAACGTCTACGAGATTGAGGTCAACCCGGACAACGTCGCCGTACGTCGCTACCGAGGGGCAGCCGGCTCCGGCAAGTCGTTCGGACTCGCTGCACGCGCTGCTCGACTTGCCGCTCAGGGCCAACGCGTCCTCGTCCTTTCGTTCAACGTCACGTTGTCGAATCATCTCTCAGCGCTCGTCTTGGACCGCTGCCTGGAGTACGGCGCGAATCCGACAAGTGTGACCTGTACGAACTTCCACTCCTACTGCACACGAGTGGTGGAGGACGCCGAAATCCACGGGTACGCAACCAGCGCTCCCAAGGGTGCCAGTTGGACGCAGGCAATCGTCTCGAAGGCATTGGTCGCGCTGGAAGCCGGCTACGAGGACCGCTACGACGCAGTGTTGATCGACGAGGGGCAAGACTTTACGGTTCGCTGGTGGGACCTGCTGCACAGTTACACGGTGGTTGCTGGCGGCGAGATGTTGCTGATGACCGATCCGACGCTCGACCTCTACGAACGAAATGCATGGGTCGACGAGGCCCAGATGCAGGCGGCTGGATTTTTGCACCCGTGGGTCGAGCTCACGGGCTCGTACCGCATGCCGAACGACCTGATGAAACTCGCCAGCTCATTTGCTTTCGGCCACCTGACCGGCGATCGGCTCGCGCCGACTGTCGCAGCAGATCATGACGATGTTGCCGGCTCAATGGCCGGTTCGGTACGCCGGTGGTACACCATCGACCAGATCGGGGACATGGGCCTGGTCATCGGCATGGAAGTCGTTCGAGTCCTCCGCGAGAACCCCACGCTGTCCCCCAGCGACGTCACCTTCCTCTGCGACTACCACCACGACGGTGTCGCCGCAGCCCGAGAGATCGAAGCTGCGGGCTACCAGGTCCACCACATCTTTAGCCGCGACCCCGACGACGCCCGGCGTCGTCGCAAGTACCGATTCTCCCCCACCACAAACGCCGTCAAGGGGTCCACGATCCACAGCTTCAAGGGCTGGGAAACTCCCGCGCTCATCATGGGCATCGGTGTCGAAACCCGCTCGAAACGCGTTGCCTATGCATCCATGACCCGAGTGATAGGCAGCCCCGACCGCCCCGCTGTGATCTCGGTGGTCAGCACCGACAAGCGGCTCGACAGCTTCCGCGAGGAATTCATCGAAGGCTCCGCAATCACCCCAACGCAATCAGTTCCCGACCGAGTAACACCCGCTGCCCCTGCAGCGGCCCCTGCCCCGGCTTTCACTCCGGCTTTTACTCCGGCTTTTACTCCGGCTTTTACTCCTCTCCAGGCTCCTGCATGGTCGGCCACCGCTCACGCCCCGGCCGCACTCTCACTCGAACCCGCACTCTCATTCGAACCCGTCGTCGAACCCGCACGCGAACCCCAACCCGAACCAGCACTCGCACGCGAACCCGAACCAGCACTCGCACGCGCACCCGCACGCGAACCAGCACTCGCACGCGAACCCGAACCCGAACCCGAACCCGAACCCTCATGCGAACCAGCACTCGCACGCTCACTCGGACCCGCACTCGCACTCGTGCGCTCACTCGAACCCGCACTCTCACTCGCACTCGCACGCGCCCTGGCTGCAGATCCCCCCACAGCGACCGCTCGTGAAACGGCAGTTCCGTTTCAGATCGACAACTCGGGCCTCGTTCGGGCTCAACCGAACCGGCCACTCAGCGAGCCGACACAACCTGATGTCGTTCTGGCTCACGCTCCCGTCAATGTTCAAACCGCAGCACTGGTCTGTCCAGCTCCAACCGATCTCGAGTTCTTCGCTCAGCCGCCCTTCGCACAACAAGCCCTGAGACAACGGCCTGTCAACTTGCCGCCGCCGCCCCCACGATCTTCATCACCATCACCATCACCATCACCTGCACCTGCACCTGCACCTGCACCCGCACCTGCACCTGCACCCGCTCCATCGTGGGATGCACCGCCGATGGCGTAGCAGACCAGCTCACCTCCTCGCGGGCCCACCACCCCCGTTTCGAGGCCCATCGGCAAGACTCACGGTGTGGTACACCGCATCGGCATCATCGGCCTCGGAACCGTCGGCGCGCGCTTTGTCGACCAGTTCAACCTGCATGACGACTTCGACCTCGTCGCAGCCTGGGACCCAGATCGCGGCGCCTGCGCAGCACATTGCGACCGCGTCGCCATTGTCGATGACGCAGCAGCGGTCATCGCCCTTGTCGATGCCGTCTACATCGCTGTCCCACCGTTGTTCCATCGCGAATACGTTGCGGCCTGCGTCGCTGCCGACGTCGCAGTGTTCTGCGAGAAGCCGCTCGGCATCGACGTCGCCGAGAGCCGCGCCCTCGTCGAGTTGGTCGCCACAAGTGGTGTTCCGGCTGGCGTGAACTTCGTGTTCAGCGCATCGCCTTCAGCCGTCGAACTGGCAGAGCGCATTCAGCAGGGCACCATCGGCGACATCGTTCGGGGGGACCTGCGGCTGCACTTCGCCGAATGGCCGCGGGCGTGGCACGCCAAGGCGCAATGGTTGAAGCTCCGAGATCAGGGTGGCTGGATCCGCGAAGTCGTGTCCCACTTCCTCTTCGTCGCCAACCGGGTACTCGGACCCCTCACACTCGACCACGCCATCGTGACCTTTCCCGACGGAGCAGATGGCCAGCTCAGCGAGATTGACGCTCTGGCACGCCTGTCCACCCCCAACGGGACCCCACTGGTCATGATCGGTACAGGTGAAGGCGTCGGACCTGACGTGGTTGGCCTGACGATCCGTGGCACCATTGGCTCGCTCCGCCTCGTCGACTGGTACCACCTGCAGTCGAGCGACGGGGGCGACTGGCAGGACCTACTCGGCACCGACCGTGTCGAACTCGGTGCGAACGCCTACATCAGTCAACTCAACGAACTGTCGAAGATGCTCAGCGGCGACCCACATTCGATTGCCACGTTTGCTGAAGCACTGGCCGTCCAAGAGCTCGTCGAACAAATGCTCACACACAACACCAGCCAGAGTTTTGTGTGAGCGATACCGGGAACCGACGCCTCAATCGCTCACACAAAACTCGAGCTCGATCCCAGCCGCAAAACCAGGCAGGCTTCCCCACCTCGTCGTAGCCTTGTCGTCATGAGCGATTCCGCCACGGGCCTGCTGACCGAGCCAATTGTCGACACCGCCATCGCCGACCGGTTGCGGGCCGTGCTGCCCAACGATGTCGATTATGCGTCAGCGCGCGTCGTCGACGAACAGTCAGAGCATCTGATGGTCCGCCAGAACACCCTCGAGCCGATCTTCAACGAGTTCGACACCGGCGTGATGATCTCGATCTGGAACGGCGGCGGCCTCGGCTACGCAGCGACGGCTGATCTCTCCGATGCCGGCCTGCGCCGCGCCGTCGCCACTGCTCGCCACTGGGCCACCGTCACCGCCGGCAGCATGGTCACAGCAACACCACCGCCGCATCACCCGACTGGCACCTACCGCTCACCCGTCGAAGTCGACTGGGACACTCTTCCTCTCGATGCTCGGCTCGAGTTACTGCATCAGCAATCACGGTTGCTTGGCATCGACAAACGCATCGTCGACTGGTCAGCAAGCCTCACACGACGCAACGTCGACACGCTGCTGGTCACGCGTGGCCGCAACGGCGAGTCGGGTGAGGTCGAGCAGCGATTCAGGTTCGTCTACCCAGGCATGCGGGCCACGGCCAACGAGGGCACAAACACGCAGACCCGCACGTTCGGGGCCAACGCATTCTGTGGCCAGGGCGGCGCTGAAGTGCTGGGCCGATTCGGATTCGGCGATGCTGCCAACCGAGTCGCAAACGAAGCACTCGAACTCCTCACCGCGCCCAACTGCCCGAGCGGTGTGATGGACATCTTGCTCGCACCCGACCAGATGATCCTTCAGATCCACGAATCGATCGGCCATCCGCTCGAACTCGACAGGATCCTCGGCGACGAGCGCAACTACGCGGGCACCAGCTTCGTCACGCCCGATATGTTCGGGGAGTTCCAGTACGGCTCGGAACTGCTCAACGTGAGCTTCGACCCAACCGTGCCTGGCCAGCTCGCCAGCTATGGATTCGACGATGACGGCAGCCCAGCCACCAAGCAGTTGTTAATCGAGAACGGCGTGCTCAAGCGTGGCCTCGGCGGCGCAATCAGCCAGGAACGCAGCGGTCTCGATGGCGTGTCGAACTCACGAGCGGCAAGCTGGAATCGACCACCGATCGACCGGATGGCCAACCTCAACGTCGAGCCTGGCGACAGCACCGTCGACGAGCTGATCGGGTCGATCGAGAACGGCGTGTACATGCACACCAACAATTCCTGGTCGATCGACGACAGCCGCAACAAGTTTCAGTTCAACTGCGAATACGGCCAGAAGATCGAGAACGGTGAGATCGTCGGCACGGTCCGCAACCCCGGCTACCGGGGCATCAGCCGCAACTTCTGGACGAACCTCACCGGCGTCGCCGACAAGCACAGCTTCACCGTGATGGGCACGCCGAACTGTGGCAAGGGCGAGATGAACCAGATGATCGGCACCGGCCACGCGTCGCCAGCCTGCAAGTTCTCCGACATCGAAGTCTTCGGAGCCGAGGCATGAGCACCAGCACCAGCACCAGCACCAGGGGCCAGGCCACCTACTTCGACGAACTCGTCACGGCGGCGACGGCCAAGCTGCAGGGCAGCGAAGTACTGCTGGCCAACCTCGCAGGAGAGCACACCGACTTCATCCGCCTCAACAACAACGACGTACGCCAGGCCGGAACCGTCGACCAGCAAAAGCTGTCGATCGACCTGATCGACGGCAAGCGGCACGTCGGCGGGTCGATCAACCTGACCAGCGATCAAGCCAACGACGAAGCGCGACTCACCGCGCTGCTCGGCCAGCTCCGAGACCAGCGCCGACTCGTTGCCGATGACCCGTATCTCATGTACAACACCGAGCCGACGTCGACCGAGAGCATCAAGATCGGCAATATCCCGGCACCCGACGCCGCTCTCGCCGACATCCGCTCCGCAGGCCAGGGCAAGGACCTCGTCGGAATCTACGCATCAGGCGACACGTACAACGGCTTTGCCAACTCACTCGGTCAACGCAACTGGTTTCAGTCGTCGACGTTCAACCTTGACTGGTGCTTCTACCTGCGCGCCGACAAGGCCGCGAAGAATCTCTATGCGGGCTTCGATTGGAACGACGACGCGTTCGCTCGGAAGGTCGACTGGTCGGCCCAGCAGGTCGCTGCGCTCGCTCGCGATCCCAAGGACCTTGGGCCCGGCGAATACCGAACGTATCTCGCGCCTCGAGCGATGGAAGAAGTGATGTCGCTCCTCTCGTACTACGGCGCCTTCGGCAAGCGCGCCCACGAGACCAAACAGTCGCCTTTCCTCCGCATGCTGGCCGGCGACGCCACATTGTCGCCGCACGTCTCCATCAGCGAGAACACTGCCGGCGGCGTTGCTCCGAACTTCCAGTCGGCCGGCTTCGTCCGCCCCGACGCAGTCGACCTCGTCATCAACGGCAAGATCGGCGACACGCTCGTCTCGCCTCGTTCGGCACAGGAATATGGCGTCGCAACAAACGGCGCGCACAGCGGCGAGTACCCCGAGTCGCTCGCCATCGCCCCGGGTTCGATTCCGACCGACGGCGTCGCTGAGGCACTCGGCACCGGCCTCTTCGTTGGCAACCTCTGGTACACAAACTTCAGTGACATGTCGGCGTGCCGCACCACCGGCATGACTCGGTTCGCCACGTTCTGGATGGAGAGCGGCGAGATCGTCGCACCGGTCAACGTGCTGCGCTTCGACGACACGGCATTCAACATGCTCGGCACACAGCTCGAGGGCCTCACCGACGAGGCCGAAGTCCTCCTCGACCCGAGTACCTATATGGAACGCAGCACCGCCAGCGCCCGCCTCCCTGGTGCACTTCTCTCCAGTATGCGCTTCGTGCTCTGAGCTCAAACCGTTGAGCGACTGCAATCTCGGGACAATCCGGGGCGGAATCCGCCTTGTCTCGTCCCGAGTTCGTCGCCAGGGTCCGTGCGCTTTCCGGTGCTCAGACCCTCTGCCTTCCCCAACCCGGCAACGTAACCTGCGGTGATGACCCAGATCGATCGGCCGATGCTCGGTGCCTACGCCGAGCGGTCACGGATGCCGCACTCGCCGCTGGCACCCCGATCATCCTCGGTGCACTCATGCAACCCGACATCGATGCCGGAAGGCTCGGCGAAATCGACCTGCTGCTGGCCAGCGGTGACGCGATGCCATCGGGTGCCGCGGTCTATCTCCCGATCGACGTGAAGTCACATCGCTGCACATCGAACCTCAACGATGGCGACAATCCGGTGGGACCCGTACACGATCTGAATCTGCTCGATCCACGCGCGGTTCCCGGCCTCAGCCCCAAGTACCGCGAAGACGACTGCCTCCAACTCGCCCACTATCACCGGCTACTCCAAGCACACGGCAACGCCCCGGCCGACGATTCGAGCGTGCCAGTTCGTGGCGGGATCCTCGGCCCCGAACGCGTGGTCGCCTGGTTTGAGTTGGACACACCCAAGTTCAGCACCGTGACGCCGCAGGTCGCGCAAGACATAGACGGCACCGCGATCATTTCGTTCCACAATCGACGGCGATCGACCGCGCGCACCGCTCTTGATCGCTACGACTACGAGTTCGCATTTCGCCACCGCATCGTCGCAGCAGCCCGCGGGCGCGTCGATCGCTCAGCAACACCACCGGTGCTGCCGGTGCTGACGAAGGAATGCGCGCGTTGCCCGTGGCGCGACCCGTGCCGCGCCGACATGGAAGCCACCGACGACGTCTCGCTGGTCAACGGTGTCAACTACCCAGAGTGGCGCGTGCACCGGCACGTTGGGGTCATGACGGCAACCGACCTTGCTGCCCTCACGCCAGCACAAAACGAGGACCGCTACGCCGGCACGCCGCTCACGAAGAAGAACGTGACACAACAGGTGCAGCACGCTCAAGCCGCTGTTGCCGGCCATCCGATCGGGACAGCCAGCTGGGATCCCGCTTCGATTCCACGCGGAGACATTGAAATCGATCTCGACCTCGAGAACGCAGACTTCGTGTACCTCTGGGGCACACGGCTGACCCGAGTCCCTTTGTCATGGCCTGAGCACGCCGGCGCCTACGTCCCGTTCGTTTCGTTCGACCCGCTCGATACTGTCGGGGAGCGGGAACTCGTCGACGCCCTGTGGGCATGGCTCGACGGGCTCCGCCAGCGCGCCGCCAACGAGGGGCTCACGCTGCGCGTGTATTCGTATAGTTCGATCGAGGCCACCAAGCTTCGCCAAATCGGCCAGTCAGCCGAGATCAACGGCTTCCTGGCGTCAGATCAGTGGGTCGATCTGTTGCCACTGATGCGCGCCAAGTTCTGGGCCAACGACGGCCACGGGCTCAAGGTGATGGCCCGAGCCTCGGGCTTCGAATGGCGCGATGAAGATCCTGGCGGCTTCGCCAGCATCGGCTGGTACAACGACGCCCTTGGTGGAGTCAACCGAGCTGCCAACGTCAGTCGCATCCTCCAGTACAACGAGGACGACTGTGCAGCGACCGCCGCCCTGCGGTGATCGGGCAGCTTCGGCTCACCCAGAACAGCGACAAACCCGCCACGCCCAGCCCGCCCGATACTGAGGTCGACGCGGTAGCCCCGGGCTTCCCTGTGTTCCGCATTCACTCTCGCGCCTGAGCGAAGCGAGGTCGATGCGACTCAGTTGCTGGTCAGTGGCGGGGGTACATCGGTCGCCGCCTGCGATGCATC
>NZ_JBDNIJ010000197.1:0-5139 GCF_041688325.1 Ilumatobacter sp. | reverse complement strand
GCGACTTCGCCGCCGTCGGTCAAAGCACGCACGTACATGAAGCCCCATACGGGCATGAGTGACAGCGTCGCCATGGCCCAGAACGGCACCTTGCGGCGCTGCTTGTAGGCGGTGACGTAATGGGGGTCGACCTTCGGCGGCTGTGGAGCAGGTGCCGGGGCAGCAGCGGTACGCGCGGCAGGGCCGCTCGGCGGCGGGGGAGCAGCGGCAGGCGTGGCGGATGCCGACTTCTCGACGGCGCCAGCAGCAGGCGCCGTGGCAGAAGCGTCGTCGCCACCCTGGCCGATTGCGGAGCGGCGTTCGCGCGACCGCTTCAGGAGATGTTCGGGGATCTCAGTCACCGGGCAGAGGATAGATGGAGAACGAGCGGTCGCGTGAATCTAGGAGGGTGACAATTTGCCGGAACTCGTCACACTGCCTGCATCGCCCTTGTGACATTTCAACAGAACGCTCGTGCACTTTCGCACAACCTGGCGCGCGCGTCACACTTGCGTGCCAGACTTCGTTCATCCAGCCACCATGAGTAGACTTCGTGATTGAAATCACGAGTGATCTGCCTTTGGTAGAACGACTGGCGTCACGACCGAACACCAAACAACTCCGCAGTACGAAAGCAACTCAGAGGACTCACCACCAACGATGATCGCAATCGATGTCTTGAAGTGGCCTGGTGTCAACCAGGCGTTCATCGTGTCCTTCGTGGCGGCCGTACTCCTGACGCTGGCCGTCATTCCGTATGGTCAGCGACGCAAGAAGGGGCAAACCTTCACCTGGGGCGAAGCAATGCTCGCCAGCACCTACGCCTTCGGGGTGCTCTTCTTGACGTACGGCGTCGTCCCTCACCAGTGGATCGACCATGCAGACAAGAACCTCGGCTGGTCAAAAGATAAAATGATGCTGGGGCCCGGCCAGATCCTCAAGCCCCAGTCGCTCGGCGGTTGGAACCCAATTACCCTGCAGTACGAAGCACTGCGGGACATCATCGTCGTCCTGATCCACGCCATCTTCTTCGGCTTGAACATCTTCGTGGTGGTCTGGTGGCAGAACCGTGGCAAGGAAGTCCAGAAAGAACTCCCCGTGTCTTCTTACGGTCGTCCCCTGGTCAAGAAGGCGTGACCTGACATGGCAAAGACCGATGCAAATCCACCGATGATGCCGTTCACTGACGCTTACACGTTGGTGGAAGTCGACGCTGACTACCTCAGCAGGGCCGTCAAGCCGAAGCAGTTCATTCACATCGACCAATCCGAATGCATTGCCTGCGAGGGCTGCGTCGACATTTGTCCGTGGAAGTGCATTCACATGGTGAGCACGTCGGCGGTGACCGAGGCCATTGGCACCGAGCAGCCGGGTACCGATCCGTCCGATGCATTCATGTTCACAATCGACGACGACATCTGCACACGCTGTGCACTGTGCGTCGACCGTTGTCCGACCGGGGTCATCATCCTCGGCAAGGCCGGCTCCGCAACAGCAGCCGGCGACTATCACATGCGTACCAACAACCATGGCTACGGCTATGGGATGAGGCTCTGAGAGAGATTCATGTCTAAGACGATTGACGACAAACCACGCCCGACCGTGAAGGACCGCGTGAATCAGGCGGTCGATGCCACCCAGGGCAGCCAGGCCTGGAGCTCGATCTTCCGACCGGGTTCAATTTTCCGCAAGGGCTACACCGACAGCCCGCGTAACCGCTCGTATGTCATCATGAACTCGGTGCTGTACCACTTGCACCCGGTAAAGGTGAAGCGTCATGCGGTCAAGGTGTCTTACACCCTCTGCCTCGGCGGCCTCAGCTTCTTTTTGTTCATCTTGCTGACAGTCACCGGCATCTTCTTGATGTTTTTCTACCGTCCCGAGGCAACCGCTGCCTGGAACGACATCCAGAACCTGCAGACCTCAGTGACCTTCGGGCTCCTGGTCAGAAACATGCACAGATGGGGGGCCCACTTGATGGTGCTCGCCGTCTTCTTGCACATGGCTCGGGTTTTCTACCACGGCGCCTACAAGCCGCCGCGTGAGTTCAACTGGGTCATTGGCGTGATCCTCTTGACTCTCACCCTGCTCCTGTCGTTCACTGGCTACCTGCTCCCGTGGGATCAGCTAGCGCTGTGGGCGGTGACTGTGGGTACCAACATGATGGGCTATACGCCGGTGTTCGGTAATGAGGTCAGATTTGTCTTGCTGGGTGGTGCCGAGATCGGCTCCGAGACCTTGCTGCGCTGGTATGTGCTGCATGTCTTGTTCCTGCCGTTCATCATCGTCATCTTCATGGCGATCCATTTCTGGCGAGTGCGGAAAGACGGCGGTATTTCCGGTCCGCTGTGATCTGGATATGACCTCCAAAAGATTTGTGATGTTGAATGGCTGTGTCCCTGAGAACCAGGGACAGAAAGATGAAGGGGCGAACTCATGACCGAGATCCCAGAACATCTGCTGAAGCGGGCGCAAGCCGCCCGTGAGAAGTCCGCGGACGCGGCTTCTGCTGCCGAACCGGCAGCGGCCAGCGGTGAATCTGCTGCGCCAGCAGGCGACTCGCGTATTCCCGAAGCACTGTTGAAACGCAGCCAGGCTGCCAAGGCAGCGACAGCCGGTGGCGCTGCCCCAGATGACGAGGGTGCTCGTGGTGGCGGAGTTGCCGTCGCCGAAAAGGTCGGCGCCATGGTCGCAGCTGTCCCTACCAGCGCTGGCGTTCCCGTCGGTGCAGGCCCTGGTGGTCACACTCAACGCCTGCTCACGGTCGTCAAGTCAGGCTCGATTCAAGATGTCAAGGCCACTCCAGTCGACAAGGTTCACACCTGGCCGCACCTCCTTGCAGCCGAGTTCGTTGCCGCCCTGGCAATGACGGCGTTCACGTTCATCTTTTCGGTGTTCGTTAACGCTCCGCTGCTGCAGCTCGCCAACACCAACGCGACACCGAACCCGTCGAAAGCTCCTTGGTACTTCCTCGGTCTGCAGGAACTGCTGACGATGTTCCACCCGATGGTGGCTGGCGTGACCCTCCCCGGCGTCGGCGTGATCTTCTTGATCCTTGCCCCATTCGTCGATCGCAACCCGTCGAACAAGCCTGAAGATCGCAAATTCGCCACATCACTGATGACGGTGCACCTGATGTTCTGGGCCGTCCTCGTCATGATTGGTTCATTCTTCCGTGGCCCTGGTTTCAACTTCGTGTTGCCCTGGGTCGACGGCCTGTTCTTCGAGCTTTGAGTGATCTCAAAGCCCACCTGAGTACGTTGTAGATACAGCAAAGGAGTCCCCCCATGAGTACCGCAGCAGTCATCGCACTCGCAATCGGCTTCGTCGTCATTCTTGGCGCCATCTCGTTCGCCACGCTCGCTCGCAAGAGCGATGTGCGTGGCGCCGGCGCCCTGTCGGGCGAAGCAATTAAACGTGATAAAGCAGGCCGCAGTGGCGCAGGTGTCGAGGCCGAAGCAGCCGCTTCGACTCGGACCGGCGCTGATGCCGAAGCTGAAGGCGTGCAGGCACGCAGTAAGGAACTCGTCCAGGTCGGTCCTGAAGAAGCGACGCTGATCCCGTGGATCCCACCGGATCCCGAAGCCATCGGCGTTTCACGCCGCCAGTTCTTTAACCGCGCGACCATCACACTGATGAGCGCGGGCATCGCATCATTCGCGGCGGCTTCCTTCGTGGCATTCCTGTGGCCCTCGGGCACGGGTGGCTTCGGCGGCAGCGTCGCTGTCGGCAAGCTCGACGCGATTAAGGCCGGCATCAAGCAGGGTGGTGGGTTCTTCTACGTTCCTGAAGCCAAGTCGTGGATCACGGCGTACCCGGTCGAAGGGCTGCCTGCT
Organism: Ilumatobacter sp.; assembly: GCF_041688325.1. Classification (GTDB taxonomy): domain Bacteria; phylum Actinomycetota; class Acidimicrobiia; order Acidimicrobiales; family Ilumatobacteraceae; genus Ilumatobacter_A. The sequence goes on along the minus strand of NZ_JBDNIJ010000197.1, from coordinate 1,324 downwards.
GCACGCTCGATCTACGCCGACTCACTGCTGCCCGCAATGGAGCAGGGAATCGTGGTGCTGAGCCAGAAGTGTCCGCACCTCGGTTGTCGTGTGCCTGAGTGCAAGACGAGCCAGTGGTTCGAATGCCAATGCCACGGCTCGCAGTACAACCGCGTCGGTGAGAAGAAGGGCGGTCCGGCACCGCGCGGCATGGATCGCCATCCGGCTGACGTGTCAGCGTCCGGTAACGTCACGATCAACACCGGCGTCAAAGTGGCCGGCCCGGCGATCGGCGTGAACACCACAGGTCAAGAGGCCGAAGGTCCGCACTGCACAGGTGGAGGACACTGATGATTTTTGCCTCAACGACGGGAACGATTGCTGTTGTCAGCGTCGTCTTCATCGCGATCGGTTGGGTTGTTTACGGCATTTTCAATGTCGTGGCCGGCCGCAAGGAAGTGGGTTCGGAGATCGAACTCGCCGCCAACCGCAAGGAGTATTACGACGATGAAACGCTCGAAGGCTCGCGCCTTGAGCGTGTGCAGCTCTTCGGTGTGTTGCTGCTCGCCCTGATCGTGGTGATACTGCCGGCGTACTGGGTGTTCGAGCCCAGCCGTCACGCTGGAGCCGAAGAAGGTTGGAACAACCGTTTTGCCAGCTGGGGGTCGCAGCTCTTTGCTCCGACCGCTGAAGGTGGCTTCAACTGCGCCGGGTGCCACGGCGGCATGGGTGGCGTTGGCGGCGAAGCGCCGTTCACGGTCACCGACAAGCTGACTGGCGAGATCACTGCTGTCAACTGGAAGGCACCAGCCATCAACACGGTGTATTACCGATTCGACGAATCCGAGGTCAGGTTCATTCTGAACTACGGCCGTCCGTTCTCGCCGATGTCCCCATGGGGTCTCGTCGGCGGTGGGCCAATGAACAGCCAGCAGATCGATAACGTGCTCGAGTACCTCAAGTCGATTCAACTGCCGCGCGAGAATTGCGGCGTGGGTGAGGTCGAGGCGTTCAGCTTCTACGGGCAGGAACTTTGCCAGAGCGGTTCGGTGCCAGAGAAAATCGCCAGTGACATTCAGGCTTCCATCGACGGCGCAATCGCCTCAGGCGAAGCAGCCAGCGTTGGCGAGGCCGTGTTCAACCTCAAACTCGGCAGCGGCGCCTACAGCTGCGCCCGTTGCCACACTCAAGGTTGGAGCTACGGAAATCCGGGTCAAACTGGCCAGGGCGCCTATGGTTGGAACCTCACTGGCGGTGCAACGAACAGACATTTCAACAACGAAGCCGACATGGTCGCGTTTTTGAAGAACGGTTCTGAGTTCGGCAAGGTCTACGGTAACCAGGG
>NZ_JBDNIJ010000196.1:0-18855 GCF_041688325.1 Ilumatobacter sp. | reverse complement strand
AATGGCTCGGTCGCGCGCTCAGCGAATGGAGCCGAGGGGCATGCCAGCGAGCGAGCGAGTGAAGTGGAGGCGGCAACGGGAGATGGCGTTGCGTCAACGACGCGAATCTGCCGAGCCGATCGATTGGTACGGCGAACACCGGTGAGTTGCGAGCCATCCATCGGGACGCCGATGTATCAGCGATGTATCAGTTCGGCGAGCACCGGGCTGTGTTGGGCTGTCCGGCCTGTGTCGGTCTGTGCGCCCATCGCACCAGCTAGATCACTACATTCCGACACAAGCCGGTACAGGCCGGTACACCCCAATACCCCCGTTTTTCGGCTTTGGGAGCAGGAGGCCGGGAGTTCGAATCTCCCCACCCCGACCACTTCGGAGTTCAGTCGTCTGGCTCACTGGCGCTGTCGGCGCAGAACTCCGAGGTTCGCCAGGCGGTTGGGTCCGGCACGCATCGGTACGTGAGGGATTTCGTCGACCACTCGATTGACGCAAGGTCGCGACCGTGCTCGAGTCGTAAGGCGCCCGTCGAGCCCGACAAATGGATTCGTTCGTCGCCCACGGCCGCGCCGGTCGCCAAGCGGACCTTGATCGATTCGATGGGGCCGGGGGCCTCGATGAAGTGCCACGTATCGAATCCGCTTTTGATAGAGAGCAGCGACCGGATCTCGTTGGGCGCCATGTTCTCGGCGGGTTGCCGTTCGCATCGCGCAGTGCTGGGCCGAAAATCGTCGGGTTCGAAGTCGGTCCGGGCGAGCCCGATACAGATACGGTCGCCCTTCCAGACCATCGGGGCGGGAAATCCGGCGCGCAACTCGCCGGCGGTGGGTGCGAGCGGCTCCCATCCGTCGAACGCTGCTTGCTCGAGCACGAATGACCCAGTTGGCGTCGCTTGGGCACCCTTGTGTGATGTGGGCTCAGAGACGAGGAGTACCGCGAGAGCGATAACGGCCGCGAGCAGTGCACCAGTGCCGACCAAGACCCAACGAACGCCTGCAACCGAGCTGACGCTCTCACCGGTTGGCTCGCGGTCAAAGACGATCTCCACCTCACGAGCATCGACGATCACTCACCTGCAAACAACCACTGTTTGGTTTTTCTCATCGCACAATCGTCCTCATCGCGCAATCGCGCAATCGCGCAATCGCGCAATCGCACAAATGGCAGCAAGGCAACGTAGACCGGCCTGGTGGGCATTTGCCCCTGATTGGAGTTGTTCCGAAGATCTCGGGAACTGGATGTCCGCTTGGAGCGTCCAAAGGGGACACGACGCAGGCCATGCGTCAATCAACCAGGAGATAACTCATGTATCAGAACATGCGCCGGAGCCCACGAATGATCTTCGCGGCGTCCGTCGTACTCGCGGGACTCGGTATCGCATCATGCGGATCGGCACCGAAACAAGAACAGTCAGCTGCCGTCCCTGCAACAGCAGCCGACGTCACAAACACCAACCCCGTCATCTTGTCAGCTACCGATGGGCTCGCAGCACGCAACAGTGCGCCAGTTCGAAGCGGCGCACCAGACGCAAAGATCGCTTCGACTTCGAGCCTTGCGGCCGACAGCATGATGGTTGATCCGAGCTGGGGTTGCGGTGTGTACGAGCCGAGTGCTGCCGAGATCGTTGAGTCGAATGCGATTTCCGAGGCGTTCGCCGCGGGTCTTGATCGCTACGGCGTCGCCTACGAGCGAGTGACCGATGATTTCGGTTTCGTGCAGATCAGTCTCGACCCGTTTGACGTCGTCGCCCAGTCGGTGAGCCAGAGCTTCTGGATTGCCCGCTACCCCTTGGAAGTCATTTCCCAGGAAGACCTTGCTGCCCAGGTCGCTCAGAACGACGTCGTTGCCGAACAACTCGACAAAGCCCAAGTTGCCTACACCAGGACGACCGACGAGCAGGATTACGAGTCGATCGACTACGACTACGACGACCCAGCTGCGCAGGCTGCCGTCGACGCAGCCTGGCTGATCATCTCACCCCCGCAGCCACCTGACGCGGAGACACTCGCTGTCATCGTCAAGGAGAACGAAGCGGTAGCCACAGCATTCGATGCTGCCGGTGTCGTCTATGAGCGCTTTGCCGACGAACTTGGATGGCAATGGCTCGAGTGGGACTACGAGGATCAGTCCATCAACGACATCGCGGCAGCGGCGTACGAACAGCTCTACCCGCCGGTGGCCATCGATCCAATCGAGCAGTGTGTTGCGGTCGATGTGTTGCCTGACGATAGTGAGGCAATCGATCCTGCCACCTCCGGCGTTGTCGATGACGTGGCGGACGACCTGACGACCGATGTCGTGCCAATGGAAGCCGACAGCGAGCCCTCAGCCGATGACATTGCTCGGGGCGACGCAGAGATTGCGGCGATGACCGAGGGTTTCACCACCGCTGGAGTCACCTTCGAAGTCCAGGGCGAATCGCCGTGGCAATCGGTGACCTTCGACCTGACGAATGACGCAGGGGTGCCTGTCGTCCAGGCAATCATCGCCACACGCGGCTGAAATCTGGTACTTCGGTCGTTCGGCGCGTCGCCGCAATCGGCGCAGAACTCGGAGGTACCGATGTTCGCCAGGCAGATGAATCTGGCAAGCATCGGTACCTGAGAGATTTCGTGGACCACTCGTTGGACGCCGGGTCGCACGCGGCCGACAGCCTGCGGCTCGCACCGAGTGAGCGCTTCGTCAACTGGCAGCAAGATTCCTTCGGCAATTTCACGGCCCGACTGGTGTTTCCTGAGCCGGCCAAGGCATTTCCATTTGCCTACGAACCGCAGCTCGCCAGAGACCTCGAGCTGTACCTCCAGCCCGAGGGGCCAGCCGGCCCTGAGCTGACGAAGTGGCTCTCCGGTGTTCGGCTACCCGACGGCGGCATCGCGATTGCCGGCTTCCTCGTCGAATTGAACCGGCGCCTCTACAACGACATCGCCTATTCGATCCGAATGGAACCAGGCGTGCAGACACCCGAGGACACCCTCACGCGCGGCATCGGGTCGTGCCGCGACACAGGCTGGGTTGGCCTCGACCCAACGTCCGGTCTTTTTGCAGGTGAGGGTCACATCCCACCCGCGTGCACCCCACACCAGACGACGACGGCGCCGATTTCGGGCCGGACCAACTTCGCCGAGGTGGAGTTCGACTTCTCGAACGTTGTCCGCCGCGTTCGCGAGGACCCTCGCGTCACCTTGCCGTACACGCCGGAACAATGGGCGCGCATCGACAAGCTCGGCGAGAAAGTCGACGAACGACTCGAAGCGGGCGACGTCAGGCTGACGATGCGCGGTGAGCCCACCTTTGTCTTCATCGACGACATGGAGGGCGCGCAGTGGAACACCGCAGCCGACGGCCACGACAAGCGGGTGCTGGCGTATGAATTGGCTCAGCAGATGCACGACAAATCCACCACCGGCGGGTTGATCCAGCATGGCCAGAGCAAGTGGTACCCCGGGGAACCACTTCCTCGGTGGCAAATGGGCATCGTGTGGCGAAACGACGACAAACCCTTGTGGGCGCGAGGCGACCTGCTTGCAGACCCCGCGCAGCAGGGCACAGCGACCGTCGAGGATGCGCAACGTTTCGCCGACGCGATCGCTGCAGGCTTCGGAATCGACACTGATCGGGTCATCCCGGCATTCGAGGATCCAATCGACCAGGTCGGGCGTGAGGCGCGGCTTCCTGGCGGAGATCCGCCGACGGCCGACGCCGAACCTGCCGACGTCGATCAGATCGACGAGCTTGACGCCCGAGTCCGGCTGGTCGAACGGCTCCGCGGGCCGGTGACCACCGACCCGACCGGATTCGTCATCCCGCGGCATCCCGCACAAGACGGCACTGGGTGGCGTACGGCCTCGTGGAACCTGCGACGCGAGCGCATGTGCTTGATCGCTGGCGACTCACCCCTCGGTCTTCGGCTCCCGACGGCCATCTCCGTGTCGTTCTTCCACCACTCGAAAACGCCGACCACGCAGTCGAGCTGCAGAGCGTTGTCGAGGCGGTTGCCAGCGAACTCGAATGCGCCGTCGTGATCGAGGGGTACCCGCTGCCACGCGACCCGCGACTCGGCACGTTGATCGTCACGCCGGACACCGGCGTCATCGAAGTGAACGTGCAACCCACCTCGTCATGGAGGGGAATTTGGCACCTCATCGAGACGCTGCATGAACAAGCCAGGCTCACGCGGCTCGGCACCGAGAAGTTCACTCTCGACGGCAGCCACACCGGCACTGGCGGCGGCAACCATGTCACCCTTGGCGGAGCCACACCGGCCGACAGCCCGATGCTGCGCCGCCCCGACCTACTTGCGAGCATGGTCACCTTCTGGCAGCACCATCCTGCGATGTCGTATCTGTTCTCTGGCCAGTTCATTGGGCCCACCAGCCAGGCTTCTCGCGTTGATAAGGGTCGCGTCGACACGGTCTACGGCCTCGAAATCGCCTTCGTCGAACTCCGCCGGCAAGGTGACGACGTGCCGCCGTGGTTGGTCGACCGCCTGCTCCGGCATGTACTCGTCGACCTCACCGGCAACACTCACCGTTCCGAGTTTTGCGTCGACAAACTCTTTAGCCCCGACAGCGATCGTGGCCGATTGGGCACCGTGGAGCTTCGAGCCTTCGAGATGGCGCCGTATCCGCAGATGGCACTGGTCCAGTCGTTGCTTGTCCGCGCGCTGGTCGCCCGATTCTGGGACGAGCCCTACGCTGGTCGCCTCGTGCGGTGGGGGACAGATCTGTCTGACCGATACCTCCTGCCCTGGTACGTCGACTTGTCGGTCGAACGGATGCAGGTGCTGGTCGAAGGGTTCAACGAGGCTCGCCACATCCTGACTTGCAACGGCATACCGGTGCCGTTGCACACCACCAGCACGCCCGGCACCGGTGTCGCGGGAATCCGTTTCGAGGCTTGGGCACCGTGGTCCGCGTTGCGCCCGACCATCGACGCACATGGTCCGCTTGTGTTCGATCTCATCGATCGCTGGAGTTCGAAGTCCGTCGGTGGCTGCACCTACGAGGTGTCGCATCCCGCCGGGCGCTCGTACGACACGTTCCAGGTGAACGCGGCCGAGGCCGAGGCACGCCGGTGCAGCAGATTCTTCCAGCATGGCCACACACCAGGTACCGCCGATGTCCCCGAACTCGACGGGCTCGCCGAACCGTCCAACGTGAGTGCGCCCGAACCTGGACCTTCGCCGCCCCTGGACGTCACGCACAGCGGCCCAGGCCGGTGCTGACTATCTGGACATGGTCGAGTTCTCGCTCGACTCACCGCTCGTCAAACGATCGCAGCAACTCGCCGATTACGCACGGTCGTCGTTTGATGGCAACATCTCGCTGGCCGACAGCGTGAATGCGTTCTGCGCCCGGGTGCACGTCGACTTCGAGTTCGACGCCACTGCAACAGAGGTCGACACGCCGCTCGCCGACGTGTTGAAGATGCGCAAGGGTGTCTGCCAGGACTTTGCGCACGTCATGATCGGGTCGCTGCGGTCGATTGGTCTGTCGGCGTGCTACGTCAGTGGCTATCTCGAAACCGAGCCACCGCCGGGCCAACCGCGCCTGACCGGAGTCGACCGCACCCATGCCTGGGTTGGCGTCTCTCTCGACGGCGGTCGTTGGATCGGTATCGACCCGACCAACAACCAACTTGCCGGTCCGAGGTATGTCACTGCCGCCCGCGGTCGTGACTATTCGGACGTGCCGCCGCTCAAGGGGGTCATCTTCACCGATGCCGAAGAGAGCCGACTCACCGTGTCGGTAGATGTGGCCGCGCAGTAGGCAGCGAGGTCGCGATGCACTCGTGACCAGTTTTCATGGTCGTGTGCAACGAAGCGGTAGTTTGCTGGTCAAGGCATGAGCGGCGACTTCCAACCAGCACCTTCCGCTCGTCGGTCAGTCACGGCTCATCTCGAGGTGTTCGTCGCCGAGGAGTCAGACCTCGTGCTCGCCATCAATGCTGCCGATGGACACTTTTTCTGGGACGAGCAGTTGTTGGTGAGCCTCGATGGTGTCCCGATCAACGCCATGCCGGACGGCCATCTCTGCTTTCTCGAGAACGTGGGGCGAGGCCTGCTGCTCATCGATTACCAGGCGACCGTGCTCGGCGATGCGCCGCGGGCAACGGCGACGATTCACGATGTGTTTCAGTACATCCGGCCGAGCCGCTACTGCGAGTCGGATCGCCTCGGCCCGTTGGCCCGGGCCGAATTCGACGGGCTCGTTGGCGCAGACCTTCTCGCTGCAGTGTCGAGCTGGGTCGGCGTCAACATCGCTTATGTGACTGGTTCCTCGCGCCCGATCGATGGTGCGGTCGCAACTTTGCTCGCGCGCGAAGGCGTGTGTCGAGACTTCGCCCACCTGACAGCGGCGCTGCTCCGTGCGAACAACGTTGCTGCCCGCGTGGTGTCGGTGTATGCCCCAGGACTCATGCCGATGGACTTCCACGTCGTGACCGAGGCATGTCTCGACGGAGCCTGGTACGTGGTCGACCCGACGTGTCTCGCGCCGCGTGAGTCGATGGTGCGAATCGCAACCGGAGCCGACGCATCGGATGTCGCGTTCCTCACCACCCTGCGCGGCGTGGTCGAACTCAACCACATGTCGGTGTCGGCGACCACGGACTCCGACTTGCAGAGCGACGACATCACACAACTGGCATGGCTGCGTTAGAGAGAAGGTCGTCAGTCTGACGCGCTCGACGAGGCGGTGGTGGTGGCAGCGGTGCGCCTACGCGACGCTGACGAGCAGTCCGGCGCCCCAGGCGAACAACCCGACCCCGAGTGCTCGGGTGAGGCCATCGCTCGGCACCAGTTTCTCGAGGAGGACGACCGCCGCGACGAGCGCGATCCACCAGAGGTTCATCACGCCGAGCACGAACAGCAGGGTCATCAGCGCCCAGCAGCATCCGATGCACAGCGAGCCGTGGTGGACCCCCATCACGACCGCGCCGCCACGGCCGGGTCGCCAGCTGGTCAGGAGAAATCCGAGGGGTGTCCGGCACTTGCTCAGGCAGGCATTCTTGACCCTGCTGAATTGATAGGCACCCGCACCGAGGAGCAGGAGTCCGCCGAGCCAGCGGCTCGTCGACACGCCCATTGCATTGACGAGTACAGCGTCGTGCAAGGCCCACTGGGCGCCCGCCGCCAGTGCCGCAAAGCAGGACCACGCCGTGAGGTATCCCACGACGAACAACGGTGTCGAGCCGTGCAGTTGGGCCCGCTCGGAACGGACCGAGCGGGCGTAGGCCGTGATCATCGGCGCAGCCGACGGCAGCATCATCCCCGCCATCATCACCGCCCACATGGTCCACATGAGCAAGGCATCCGGGCGCGTCCACGATGCGGTCATCGGCATTGCGAGCGGTGAATTCATGTCGCCCATCCGGACGCTGAGCAGGAAGAGGTACGCCCAGCACAGCGCCGTGATGACAACAAGGCCGACCGGGACGAGCAGCCGGGTCCGATTCGGAGAACGCGTGAGCAGCGCGGTCATCGCTCAGCCCTGGTATTGGAACGGTGAGATGAAGCCGTTCTTGCCCGAGAGCTCCCACTCGTAGCCATGGTCGCTGTACGTGAAGTGGTCCGAGCGGGCTGTGACTATTTCGTTGCCGGGGGCAACTGCCAGTGGATGGTTCGCGACGGTCACCTGCGCGCCGCCCTGGCCCTCGATCGCGGTCAGTTTCACATCGGCGACCGCGCCGACGGTGAATGTCAGCGTTGATGCATCCGCGTCGAACGTGATCGCCGCGGGAGCGATGCCCTTCACCTCACCGATGTGCCCCGCCAGTACCGCAGGATGGCCGCCGGCGGCACCTGAGAAGATCGCCCCCAGCGCTGCGCCCTGGGCGTCCGTTGCCCGGTCGTCGAGATAGACCGCAACGCGCCACGGCGTCGTTGCCATCGGTCCGCCTGAATACACGGCGAGCGCCACATTGAGGCCGCCGATTGCGACATCGTCGTGGGTTCCCTCGTCGATGTGCCATCCGACGAGAGCGGTGCAGTCGCCTTCGGTCGGCGGGCTCAAGAACACGCACGGACATGCGGCTTCGCAGTTGCATGTTTCGAAATAGGTACCTGACACGTTCCACGTCATAATTGACCTCCGTTATCGTCTCGGCGACCCGTTGTTGGACCACCGACGAGGCCATCGTTCTCCCCAGCCCATGCAAGTCACTGACACTGCGCTTGCAGGACGGTTCGATGGTTTGCAAGCGCGCTGCAAGAGGAGTGCGGGAGACTGCAGGTGTGAGTACACCAGCGGAGCTCCGAGTCCTCGGCGGTCTCGAACTGCACCGATGCGGTGAGGTGGTGCCAATTGGTGGGCCGAAGGCGCAGCTGCTGTCGTCGATCCTCGTCGCCCAATGCGGCGCCCGCCTGTCGGTGGACCGACTGGTCGAAGCGCTCTGGGCCGACGATGCTCCGAAGTCGGCGACGGCAACGATCCAGAGTTCCGTCTCCCGCCTGCGTTCGATCCTGGCACCAGACTTCTCGATCATCCACGACGCAGGCGGCTATCGGTTCGAGACAGGGGCCGGTGAGCTCGACGCGCGTCGATTCGAGCGATTACTCCTTCGATCGCGGACCGTCGAACCGATTGCCTGCGCCGAAGCGCTCGACGAGGCGCTCGGGCTCTGGCACGGTCCCGCCTTCGGTGAGTTTGCGGACCGGCCCGAGGTGTGCGGTGAGGCCATTCGGCTCAACGAGCTCAGGTTGGTTGCGACCGACGAGTGGGCCGAAGTCAAGATGAGGACCGATCATCCAGCGACGATGGTCGGCGAACTCGAATCCCTTGTCAGCATGCATCCACTGCGCGAATGCTATTGGCGGCTGCTGATGTTGGCCCTGTATCGCACCGGTCGACAGGCGGAGGCGCTGCGGAGGGCGAGTGAGTTCCGCAAGATGCTTGCCCACGAAGCCGGGCTCGATCCCTCCCCTGCGGTGCGCGAGCTCGAGGCACAGATCCTCGCGGACGACCCGGCACTGCTCGCCCGAGACGCACCGCCTCCGGATCCGAGGGTCAGAATTGGCGCCCCTGCGCTGCTCGGAGCGACATCGTTCATCGGACGCGACCCGGATGTGGCGTCACTCATGGCCGCGATTGAGGAGCAACCACTCATCACGATCACCGGTCCTGGCGGCGTCGGCAAGACCCGCCTGGCGCTGCGTGTCGCCGGAGGCATCATCGACGACTTCGCCGACGGAGTTTCGGTCGTGGAATTTGGTTCCCTGCGTGACCCGGCCGGCACTGCCCAAGTGATCGCCACGGCGCTGGACGTCCAGCAGCGCCAGCACCGCTCAATCGAAGCGACGATCGAGGAATTCCTGGGCCCGAGCCGATCGCTGCTCGTTCTCGACAGCTGCGAACACGTCACCGATGTCCTCGCGCCCCTCGTCGATCGCTTTCGATCCTCATGCCCCGGTCTGAGAATTCTCGCGACGAGCCGGCAGCCGCTGGGGTTGCCGGGGGAGTTCATCGAGTTACTCGCGCCGCTCGCTGTACCGCCAGATGGGTCGGACCTGACCGCGGAGATTGGTCGGTCGGCGGCGGTCGAACTGTTCGTGAGTCGAGCCGCAGCGACAACACCGGGGTTCTCGCTCACTGACGCGAACTCGGTCGCCGTTGCCGAGGTCTGCCGCCGGCTCGACGGCATTCCGCTGGCCTTGGAGTTGGCTGCAGCGCGCCTGCGAACAATCGGTATCGATGCGCTGTCGAGCGGGCTGCACCAACGCATCGAGATGCTGGGCCAGACGCAGCGCGGCGCCGACGGTCGACAACGAACGATCTACGACCTCGTCAAGTGGTCGTACGACCTGCTTGCGCCCGACGAGCAGATTATCTTCGAGCAACTTGCTGTCTTTGCAGGCGGGTTCGACCTCGCCGCAGCCGAATCGGTCTGCGGTGTTACCGACACACCGATGTCCGTCGTCGGTCATGTCGCCAGCCTCGTCGACAAGTCGATGATCGTGCTTGTCGATCCGAGTACGTCGCGCTATCGCGTTCTGGAGCCGCTCCGGGAGTTCGGACTCGATCACCTGCGCAGCCGAGGCTTGTTCGACGCGGCCGAGGAGTGCCATCTGCGCTGGTTCGTCGACCTGGCCGAGCGCGGAGCGGTTGGGTTGGACAGCCCGGAGGAGGCGGTGTGGTCGGCTGCACTCGACCGCGACTTCGCCAACTTTCGCGCTGCGCACCTCACTGCCCTGCAGCGCCAGGACGCCCGCGCCGCGCTGCGGCTCGTATCGTCGCTTCGGGAGTTCGCCATTCGGAGCGTCAACTACGAGATCACGTCGTGGGCCGACGCGTCGACGGCTTTGGATCAGGCGCACGAGACGCCGGACTTTCCCACCGTGCTCGCTGTGGCGGCGTATGGGCGGTTCGTGCGCGGTGACATGCAGACGGCTGTCGACTTGGCGCATCGCGCACTCGGGGTCTCCGGCGGTTCCGAACTCTCGGCCAGCGCCCTCCCTGAGCGGGTGCTCGGCAATGCCCTCTTCTACATGGAGCAGACCGAAGAAGCGATGTATTGGATGGACCGCATGCAATTGTCGGCACGCCAGGCGGGAAGCCCCGGCGGGATCGCCCACGCCTTGTACATGCAGTCGGTCGGCCAGACGAGCGTCGGCGACGAGATCCGCGGGGCTGTCCTGGCCGGTGAGGCGCGAGCTGCCGCCGATGCGGCGGGGTCACCAACCGCTCGCGCACAAGCCGACTATGCGCTGGGTCTCGCGCTCGAGAGCACCGATCCCGTCGAGGCCCTCAAGCTGCTCCAGCGTGCGGCGCGCGTCGGAGCCGAGGCAGGAAACCGGTGGATTGAAGCATTCGCGCTGACCGAAGTGCACTCACTCAGAGCGCACCAGGGGGAGCACCTGCTCGCGCTCGTGGGCTACGCAGAGGTCGTTGACACCTGGTATCGGGGAGGCGACTGGGCCAACCAGTGGCTGTCGATCCGCCGGGTGCTCGGAATTCTGGTCGAGCTCGGAGTACTTGAGCCGGCAGCGGTACTGCACGGAGCGTTGGCCGCTGTTGGAGCGGCCGGGGCCATGCCGATCGCGCCGGCGGAGGCCGAACACCTTTCAGGGAGCGTTGCAGCGCTACGGTCGTTGTTGGGACCCGCGACCTTCGCCGACGCTGTCCGAATGGGCGCGTCGCTACGCGACAGGGAGATCGTCACGTTCGTCAAGCAGCAGATCACGGAGCTGACTGATGGCCAACTCGGCTGAGACCGTGCTGACTCAGACTTCTTGCGACCGCCAGTCGCAAAATCGCGAAGAGTGAGCAAGAGTTCAAAACTCAAGGCCGCAGCGTCTGACCGACCGACGACTCCGATTGGCTCGATGAATGACCAATCGCAACCGACCCACATCGATGGTGGTCCGGGCGTGCCAGATGGCGTTTGATCTACTATACGGATGTGAAATCTAGAGACGATCGGGTCTTCAGTGAAGTGCCTGATTTCCTGCGAGTGCTGGTTGCTGACGACGATGTTGTGATGAGCGCGCTGATGGCCGCAGCGCTCAAGGGTGCTGGTTTCGACGTTGTCGTGGTGGCCGACGGGCAGCAAGCAATCAACGAGGCCCAAACGGGAGCTTTCGATGTGATGGTCATCGACGTGCTGATGCCGAGTACGAATGGGCTCCAGGCGACACATGCGCTCCGTTCGTTGCCGAATCGTATGGCGTTGCCGATCATCATGGTCAGCGGTACCGACGATGCACGGTTGCGGTCACAGGCGGCCGATCTCGGCGCCGATGACTTCATTACGAAGCCGTTCTCACCATCTGAGCTGGTAGCTCGGGTACGCGCCGTACTCCGATCAAGATCCGTTGAGGCCAGCCGTGCGCCATGGCCGCCGCCGAGCGCGCAGGCCGTCCAGGCCATTCGGGCCATCCACGCGAGTCGCCATTGTCCCTGGCCGCCTCCCGTTGCGTTGCGAAACGAGCCAAGCCCGTCAGCCGATCAGCCTGTCAGCCGATGATGCGGTCGATGATCGCGCTGTAACCGCGGATCTTTCCGGGCTTGGCGTCGCGGGCTGTCTGCGGGAACGCTCCAACCGACACCACAACCGGATCTGTGCTGTCTGTAGCGTCGAACACGACGACGTCGCTGCTGCTGGTGAGCGCTCCGGTGTGGAGCGGCCCCCACTTGCCTGCAGGCATGACACGCACGCCTTTGCCTCCACGGTTCTGCTCGGGAAGCTCGCCTGGGTCGCAGCGTTTGCCGAATCCCTTCGTCGTGGTGAGGAGGAGCATGTCACCGATGGCCGGGACTCCACCGAAGATGACCTCAGCGTCGGTTTTGATGCCGCGCACGCCCGCCGCTGTCCGACCCATCGGGCGGAGACCGTCAGGGGAGAAGCGAATGCCTTGCCCGTCCGACGTAGCGATCAAGATGTGAGCGTTGTCGTTGAACGCTTCGACGGTCACGACGCGGGCGCCGGCGGCCAGTTTGACGATCGAGATGCCGCCCTTGCGATCGCCGCCTTCGCAGTCTTCGGTCGCAATGCGTTTCACCTGGCCGTCAGACATCACAAGGAGCAGGTCAGCAGGCAGGTGAGGCTCGAGCCACCAGCGAATCGGTTCACCCGCCAGGCCTGGCAACACGCTGGGTGCAGCGGTCGGCTTCTCGCCGACGCTGGCTACCAGGGTGCGGAACAGATGGCCGCTGTCGGTCAGAGCAACGAGCGTCGTCGCGGTCGTGGTGCTGAACGTGTGCAGCGGGACGAGTTTTGGTTTGGCTTTCGAGCCCTGTCCGATTGCTTGCATCCATCCGGAAGCGTCGAGGTAGAGAGTCGTTGGGACGTCGAGGACCATCTGGGCCTTGGACACCTTCGGAGCGCTCTCGGTGGCGATCGTCGTGACCCGCTCGGGGAGGTCTTTGAACGCGTCCATCGTCTCGGTCAACTCGCGTGCGACCTGCGTGCGCTGGCGAGTCTCCGACGACAGCAGCCGCTCGAGTTTCGCCTGCTCGGCTTCGAGGGCCGTTGCTTCGGTCTGAAACTCGATGACGGCGTCCTCGGTGAGCTGGCCGAGGTTCAGGTCGAGGACGGCGTTGGCCTGGGCCTCATCGATCGAGAACCGCTCGATCAAGCGCTCACGGGCAATGGGTCGAGTCTTCGACGTGCGGACGATTCTGATTGTCTCGTCAATGTCGACGAGGACGGCGAGGAACCCGCGCAGCCGGTGGAGGCGTTCTGCGATCTTCGACAACCGATATTCGGAGCGGGACACGACAACACGAATGCGATGTGCGATCCAGGCCTGCAGGGCGCTCCGCAGGTTGTAGAGCCGGACGGTGTCGTTCTCGTCCAGGAAGTGCATCTGAACTTTGTTGGTGACTTGCAGGTTGGTGAATCGCAGCAGGCCGGGGGTGATCATGTCGGCGTTCACGCCGACGGCGAGCTCTACCGAGATACGCGTCTGGCCGTTTGACGATTCGTCGTTGAAGGCAGTGATCCCGGCGAGGTCGCCATTGTCGAGTGCATCTCCGACCTGCGCAATGAACTTCTCGACGGACCCAAGGGTCGTGTCGGCGTACGGCAGCGAGGTGATGATGATCTGTTGACGGCTGCGGCCGACAGGCTCGACGATCCATGCTCCGCGGACCACGATGCGGCCTTGGCCGGAGCGGTAGATGTCGTTGAGTTCGTCGCCGTTGGTGACGGTGCATTCGGACGGGAACGACGGGCCGGGCAGCACGGTCATGAGTTCGTCGATGCTGGCCGACTTGCGGTCGAGGAGCATCAACGCTGCTTGGCACACTTCGCGTGGGTCGTGTGGTGGCAAGTACGAAGACAGGCCGACCGCGATGCCGTTGGCCCCGTTGACGAGCAAGTTGGGATAGGCAGCGGGCAGCACGGTCGGCTCGATGGTTGAGCCTTCGTAATTCTCGACCATGGGGACGACGCCTTGGTCGACCTCGTTGAGCAACATGACGCCGAACTGCCCGAGCCGGGTTTCGGTATAGCGCGGCGCGGCCGGCGAGAAGTCGGGTGAACCGACGTTGCCATGGAAATCCAGGAGGGGCACGAGGTTCGAGAACGGTTGTGCGAGGCGTGCGAGGGCATCAGCGATCGAGGCGTCGCCGTGTGGGTGGAACAACGCCATCGTGTCGCCGACAACGCGGGCGGTCTTGACGAACGGCCGATCGGGTGTGAGCCGCTGGGTCCACATGTCCCACAGGATCCGGCGATGGACTGGCTTCAGCCCGTCGGCGGCGGCAGGGATTGCCCGATCTTCGACGACTGCTCGCGCATAGGCGAAGTAGTCGCGATCGAGTTGGTCCCCAGCTGACAGTTCGATGATCGTCTCGGTGAACTTGACCGCAGCGGCGGTCGTCTTCTTGCGGGCCATCAGTTGGTTCCTCCAACGGTCAGGGATTCGCCGGATCGTTCGAGATACCACGCTTTGCGAAGTTCGGACTTCGGGCCGAAGAGGCGCTCGGCGAGGCGGGCAAGGTTGGCGGGGTCCTCGATATTGACGATGCCGATCTTGCGGTCGGTTCCCATGACGGAGCGGAGTTCATCGGCATCCATCTCACCGAGACCTTTCAAGCGCCCCATGTGGGCCTTGTGGGTGGGATTGTCGGCTCGCCACACGCGCATTGCAGCATCGTCTTCGAGGTAGATCCGCTCGCCCCGATGAACGGTTGTCCAGAGCGGCGGCAGCGCGTAAAACAACCGGCCGGACTCAACGAGGCCCGGGCACCAGGTGTAGAGGAACGCCAGGATGAGTGCGCGGATATGGAGTCCGTCGTCGTCGGCGTCGGCGAGCACGACGAGACGGTCGTAGCGGAGCTTGTCGAGGTCGAAATCGTCGCCGATCCCGCAACCCATCGACAAAATCAGGTCGGCCATCGTCTTCACGACTCGGCTGATCGACTCGCGGTACGAGTTCAACGGCTTGCCGCGCAACGGCAAGATCGCTTGGAATGAAGGGTCGCGGGCGTCGATTGCGGTGCCGCCTGCTGACTCACCCTCGACAAGGAGGAGTTCGGTGGGCCGGTCGGTCTTGAATGTGCAGTCGCGCAGTTTTGCCGGCAGGCCGTTACGAGACTTGGTGCCTTTGCTCAGCAGCGCGCGTACGGCTGCCTGTTCGGCGTTCGACTTGGTTCGGGATCGCATCGATGAGATGGCGAGGTCGACGATCTTCTTCGCCGGCTCCGGATTTTCTTCGAGCCAACGGGCCATGGCGGGCATGACGATTGCCCGTGTTCGAGACGTGGCCTCGGGGTTCATCAGCTTCGACTTCGAGTTCCCGGCGAACTGCGGGCCGGGCAGCATGATGGAGGCGACCATGAGGCCGGCGGCGAAGATGTCGCGTGTATTCGGTTGCGACTCTTTGTCTTTCAACATGTCGCGGTCGCCGATGTATTTCTGGACCGACTCGGTGACAGCGGTTCGGAACCCGTTGATGTGTGTGCCGCCCTCCGGTGTTGCGACGCCGTTTGCGAAACCGATGCTGGTGTCGCGGCCATCGATGGTCCACGCAATCGCAGCATCGATGGTGATGTCGCCGTCGTCGCCTTGGAACGACACGACCGGCACGACGAGGCCGGTGTCGGCGGTCATCTCGGTCACGAGGTCGGCCACGCCGCCATCCGAGCACCACTCGGAGAGTTCTTTGGCGCCGTTGCGGTTGTCGATGACGGCGAACGTGACGCCGGGATGAATGAAGCTCTTGTGGCGGAACCGGTCGGCGATGATGCGCAGCGACCATTGAGGTTGGTCGAATGCGACGCCGTGGTCGTCATGGAACAGGTCGAGGTCGGGCCAGAACCTGATCATGGTGCCGGTATCGCCCTTGGCGCACTTGCGGACAATGTGAATTGGTTCAATTGCAACGCCAGGTTCGGCCTCACCCTTGCGGCTCTTCTTTGTGCCGAGCACGAGGCGGTGGACGTTGCCCTCTCGGCGGACCTCGGCGGCAATTTTGTTGGACAGCGCGGTGACGACGGATGCGCCCACGCCGTGGAGGCCGCCGGAGACCTTGTAGCTGTCGGAATCGAACTTTCCGCCAGCGTTGGTTTCGCACAGCACCACTTCGAGCGCTGATCGACCTTTGTGGGGGCCGTCTTTCATGTTCCCGACCGGGACGCCTCGACCGTTGTCGTGGACTGAGACGGAGCCGTCGCGGTGCAACGTGGCTTCGATGCGGTTGCCGTGCCCGGCCATTGCTTCGTCGACGGAGTTGTCGACAATCTCCCAGATGAGGTGGTGGAGCCCGGTGACTCCAACGCCAGCAGACCCCAGATACATGAGGGGCCTGGCCCTGACATGGCTGAGGCCGCTGAGGGCTTGAATCTGGTCGGCTTCGTATGTGTTGTTGGTATTCATTTCAATGGGTGAGAGTACGAGCCCACCGCTCCTCCTGGAACGATGGTGACCAAGTGATTCGCTGGCGCCCCTCCGACGCCACACTCTGTCGTGGTCGCGCTCGTCGAACTGCGATAGTTCCTGTACTTCGCTGACACCCCTGCCTGCGGCTTGACCGCGCTCGGGTTTGTCACAGAGTTGCAGGGCTCGGGCCCCTACGATTCTCGTGATGACGGAGCGCAGCGAGTGGACCAGAATCATCGAAGAGGATCCGGAGCACTCGCAGCGATACATCCAGAAATTTCGGGACCTTGCGGCGGAGGGGTTTGATCTCGGGGGCGAGGCGCGGCTCGTTGATGCACTGGTCGGTCGGGGCGCCCGCATCTTGGATGCTGGCTGTGGCCCAGGTCGCGTGGGTGCCATTTTGTTTGACCTTGGACATGACGTTGTCGGCGTCGATGGTGACCCGGAATTGATTGCAGCGGCGGGGGAGGACCATCCCGGCCCGACCTGGCTCGTCGGCGATCTTGCCGAACTCGACCTCGCAGCGAGCGGGAACAGTGAGCCTTTCGACGTGATTGTGTGCGCCGGCAACGTCATGGCCTTTCTCGCAGCGAGCACCCGACGCGTCGTTCTTGAACGACTCCGCGCGCATCTCGCGGACGACGGTCGACTCGTGACCGGTTTTGGCGCCGGACGCGGCTACGAATTTGACAGCTTTTTCGAGGATGCCGAAGCGACCAACCTCGGGGTCGATCTCCGTGCAGCGACCTGGGACCTGCGAGGCTTCAGTGAGGAGTCTGAGTTCCTCGTCGCCGTGCTGTCTCCAACCTGACGACCGAGTACAACTGAGGTCGCCCGCACAACTTCATCCGGTGACGAGTGGCGGAGGAGTGAAGTGCCGTCCGAGGACCGAGGAGATCTCCTCGCCGATGCTGAGTATTTTGTGATCTGACCACTTCGGGCCGATCAATTGCATGCCGACCGGGAGGCCCTCTGCCGTCTGGCCAATCGGGATGGCGACCGATGGCAGATGGGGCATTGTTGCAAGACCTGCCCAGAACAGGATGTCGCGGTATGGCGTTTCTGAGCCGTTCACGCGCAATGTGCGCTGGCCGTAGGAGCGCTCGGTGTCGTGTGGGAAAGCTGCGACGGGTTGGATCGGCGCGATCATCACGTCGACGTTCTCAAACACGTCTGCCCATGCATGCTGGGCATGCGCCCGCCGTTCGTTTGCGGCCAGCCAATCGCGATGTGCCAGCGCGGAGTCGCGGGCGAACATGACAGCGTCGTCATCGACGTGCTCTGCACTTCCGCCGGCCTTCGCAACAAGTCCCTTCCACATATCGTCCGGGAGACCTGGCGACATCGTCGAGTTGAGTAACTGCATGTAGGTTCGATGCAAATCGGAGGGAGCGATCGCCGGCCGGATCTCGCTATCAATGTTGGCGCCCTCGGCGCTGAGTCGGCGAGCGGCATCTTCGATGAGGTCCTTCACGCTGCTGTCGACGGGGGCCATCGCATCGTCGGACCACACCCCGATCCTGAGGTCTGCAATGTCAGGCTGCTGTTCGAAGCGGGGCAGTTCGGCTCCTGGCACACCTCCGAACGCCGATCCGGAGTTCGTCAACACTTCGAGCAGCACTCGGAGATCGCCGCACGACCGGCCAAGTGGGCCGAACACGCCAAGATCGGCTGACGTCAGTGCGCCCGATGGACCTGGGATGTGGCCGCGTCCTGAGACCAGGCCGTGCGTCGTCTTGAGCCCGAATATCCCGTTCAGCCCTGCTGGTTGACGGATCGAGTTGCCGATGTCGCTGCCCACCTCGGCTGTGGTGAAACCGCAGGCGACAGCGACGGCCGAACCGCCGGATGATCCGCCCGAAGTCCGAGTGAGGTCCCACGGATTGTTGGTGATGCCATAGACATCGTTGTAGGTCTGGTGATCGCCCGCGTAGTACGGGACGTTGGTTTTCGCCCACACGATGGCGCCAGCGCGACGGAGAAGTCGCACGACGTCTGCGTCGCGGGTCGGCATGTGCTCGGAGAGTTCCGGGGCTCCTGCGGTCGTCACCAGGTCGAGCGTCTCGTAGCAGTCCTTGATCGTCATCGGCAGACCGTGCAGCGGGCCGCACGGGTTGTTGGCCGCGCGAGAATTGTCCGCAGCAGTTGCCTCAGCCCGAGCGCGCTCCATGTCCATGGCGACCACCGCGTTGACGGCGGGGTTCATTCGCTCGATGTTGTTCAACATCCCATCGAGTAACTCCACACTCGAGACTTCGCGCTGCTCTAGCGCAATCAGGAGTTGCATGGTGGTCGCTGTTGCCAAGTTGAGTGAGGACACACCTCTGAGAGTAGTGATCGGCCTGGGCCCGGGGGCATGTTGCAACCACAAAGCGAGTTCGCCGAAGTAAAATTTTTGCACGAGGTTGTGCGAACCCCTCGATGGTTATAGCTTGGTTCTTCGCTCCACGGAGGCAGTAGCCGCCGGAAGAACGAAGCACCGAGGCCAATGATCTGGTGAAAGTCCAGGTCAAGGCATGTGCGCAGAGCTTTTTGCTCCTT
>NZ_JBDNIJ010000195.1:0-3089 GCF_041688325.1 Ilumatobacter sp. | reverse complement strand
TTGGCGATGCCGACGCCGACCGTTCTGCGCCAGCCGGATTGAGCCGCCTGCACTGCCTCCGCGAACGTGTCGGCGAGCAGGAGGTTCGCGATGTTGGGCGAGTCGGCGAACACCGAGGTGATGTCGTCGAGGAACGTGGCCCGGATGATGCAACCGGCCCGCCAGATCGCGGCGATCCCGCCGAGGTCGAGGTCCCAGTCGTTTTCGTCGCTCGCGGCGGCGAGCATCGCGAAACCCTGGGCGTACGACACGACCTTCGAGGCGTACAGGGCGTCGCTGATATCACCGAGTGGGACGGCGTCGATGTCGAGCGTGCGATCCGGCCCGGAGAGGATCGTGCTGGCGTCGTGTCGTTCGTCGATCAGTGCCGACACGACCCTGGCAATGACCGCCTCGGCAATCATGCTGACCGGCTGGCCGAGTTCGAACCCGTACATCGCGGTCCATCGGCCGGTTCCCTTCTGGCCCGCCGAGTCGAGGATGACGTCGATCACAGCCTCGCCGTCGGGTGATTCAGTGGCGAGGATCTCGGCGGTGATCTCGATCAGGAACGATTCGAGCCGCCCCGAGTTCCAATCGGCGAACGTGGTGGACATCTCGGTGTTTGACATCCCGAGTGCCTGCATGATCGCGTACGCCTCGCTGATCACCTGCATGTCGCCGTACTCGATGCCGTTGTGCACCATCTTCACGAAGTGGCCGGCTCCACCGCGTCCAATCCACTCGCAGCACGGCGAACCGTCATCGGCCACTGCAGCGATCGCCAGCAGGATCGGCTTCACGTGGGGCCACGCGTCTGGTGAGCCGCCGGGCATGATCGACGGGCCGTTGAGTGCACCCTCCTCGCCGCCGGACACGCCGGCGCCTACGAACAGGATGTCCTGCTCCGCGAGTTCGTCGCAGCGGCGCTCGGTGTCAAGGTAGTCGGCATTGCCGCCGTCGATCACGATGTCGCCGTCGTCGAGCAGGGGCACGAGTTCACTCAAGACCGCGTCGACTGCGCCGCCCGCTTTCACCATCAGCATAACAATCCGCGGTGTTGACAGGCTCTCGACCAGATCGCTCATTTCCTCGTGACCTGTGACCGATGCATCCGCTGCATCCTGCGCGATGAACTCGGTCATCCTCGAGGTCGTGCGGTTGTACACCGCCACCTCGAACCCGTTGCGCGCCATGTTGAGCACGAGGTTGCGACCCATCACCGCGAGTCCGATCAAACCAATGTCAGCTGCCATGGGCGGAGTCTTCCCCCTGTCGGTCATGGGACACGGGCCGCAGCGCGAATTGTCAGAACGTTTTGACCATCCCAGACCCGGCCTCCCGGGCACTGTTGCATTGACGGAGCGGGTGCGGCTCGTAACGTGCCCACGTGATCTCGTCGCCGTGTTGTGTCTCCATCGTTCACTGGGTTCCGATTCCCACCGAAGGTGACTTGTTGGCTGTGCGCTGGTATCTCCGATACAGGTTGCGTCAGATAAACGGTGGAACTGGTCTGGTCTGAAACGCTGAGCTGAATGGCTCCGCCGGAAGGACAGACAATGTCAGACAATGATGTTCCGGTGTCAAGGGCCAATTCGATCTGCAGCTCGGGATCCCGAAGCTCCGCAAAGGCTCGTTCTTCCCGTCGATTCTCGAACCGCGCCGACGCATCGACCAAGCCCTGTACGCAGTCGTGATGGAGGCCTACGTGTCCGGCGTCTCGACCCGCGCCGTTGATGACCTGGTCGCAGCAATGGGCATCGACACCGGCATCTCCAAGTCCGAAGTCTCCCGGATCTGTGCCGGCCTCGACGAACGCGTCGGAGCGTTCCGCAACCGCACTCTCGGCCACACCACCTTCCCGTACGTGTATCTCGACGCGACCTATGTCAACGTCCGCGATGACGCCTTGGGCCAGGTCGTGTCGCGCGCTGTCGTGGTCGCGACGGGGATCACCGCACAGGGCAACCGTGAAGTGCTCGGTGTCGACATTGGTGACTCCGAAGACGAAACGTTCTGGACCCACTTCCTGTGGTCGTTGAAGACACGTGGACTGTCGGGGGTGCGCCTGGTGATCTCCGACGCGCACGCCGGGCTGAAAGCATCGATCCGCAAGATCATGCTCGGCGCGTCGTGGCAACGCTGCCGCGTTCACTACGTCAGGAACCTGTTGGCGGTCGTGCCGAAAGGCTCCCAAGATCTGGTCGCCTCAGCGTTCCGGTCGATCTTCGCGCTCACCGACCCTGACGAGGTCAACAAACGTTGGGACGAAGTCGTCGACACCCTCGACGAACGATTCCCCAAAGCAGCAGAGTCGATGCGCACGGCTCGCACCGACGTGCTCGCCTTCACAGTGTTCCCGCCGGCGCACTGGCGCAAGATCTGGTCGAACAACCCGCTCGAGAGATTGAACAAAGAGATCAAACGACGCACCAACGTCGTCGGCATCTTCCCCAACGACGCCGCCGCACTCCGATTGATCGGGGCCGTGCTCGCCGACCAACACGACGACTGGATCATCGCCCGCCTCTACCTCTCAGAAGCCTCGATGGCGCTCCTCGACAAGACCTGCCACACTGACGACACTCAACCCATCGCCGAACTCGTCGAGGGCTGAGCCACACCAGGGAACGCGTCACGCAATCCCCACCACTCCGCGGGACTCAAACGTCGCAGCGGCAGCCGAGCACGACCGCACAGTGAGCCGAGTCGAACAGCTCGCCACCCTGGCTGGCATCAGCGTGCGAACGCTCCAGCGACTGTTCGACTACCACGTCGGGGTCAGCCCATCGTTCGTCATTCGACGATGGCGAATCATCGAAGCCGCAGAAGCAGCACAACAAGCCATCGCTGAAGGCGGAGAATGGAGCGGCTGGGCGACGGTCGCCGCCGAACTGGGCTACGCCGACCAAGCCCACCTCACCCGAGACTTCCGCCGCCACCTCGGAACATCACCCGCCGTCTACCTCGCGCAAGCCACCAGCTCCAACGCCTGAACCGCAGAGCGACCAACCTGTGACGAGTTGGCGAAGTGGGCGGTCGTCTCCTCAGGGCGTTATCGCGCAGGTCCGACCCGGAAGATGTGCCGTTCCTGCGTGGCTCTCGCGTGT
>NZ_JBDNIJ010000194.1:0-1449 GCF_041688325.1 Ilumatobacter sp. | reverse complement strand
CCGTCCCGAACGAAGCTTGCTGATCTACGGTTGGGGTGTGGAGTTTGTCATCGCCCGGAATCCTGACCCTGCTTCGACGTTGCCATTTCTTGTGCGTTTGCCGGTGGGATCGAGACCGGTCGTCTTGAAGGTGAAGGACACGTGGCCTCGCACTGCAAAGGTGTTCTGCCATCCGGCAACGGAGTGGCCCGACGCCGCGGACCTCGAGATTGTCGAGCGGGTTCCGGTCGTGTCGTGTGTGCGGCGCGGCGTCGCCATTGATCTCGTTCTCGATCGGGCGCGGGAGAACCGGTCGCAGTTTGTGTTCACGAAGGCTCGGGGTCGTGACGTCGTGTTCTGGCAGTCGGCGCGGACCCGCAAGCAGGCGCGACCGAACGTTGCGGTGCCGACCGCTCGGGCGTCGGGTCGTCGGCTCGACATTGTTGTCGACACGCGTGAGCGGTACGCCTGGAAGTTCTCGGCACAGCAGGCGATGACGTCGAACCGGGCATTGCCGGTGGGGGACTATGCCGTCGAGGCCGGTGGCGAGACCGTTGCGGTGGTGGAGCGCAAGAGCGTCGAGGATCTCGTGTCGACGATCGTGGGTGGGAAGCTGTGGACGTTGCTCGCCGCGATGGCGGGCGTTCCGCATGCGGCATTGGTGGTCGATGATCGGTACTCGTCGCTGTTCAAGCTCGCTCACGTTCGTCCTGCGACGGTTGCCGATCAGATCGCGGAAGCGGCTGTGCGGTATCCGGCGGTGCCGATCGTGTTCGCCGAGACGCGTCAGCTTGCACAGGAGTGGACGTATCGATTCTTCGGTGCGGCGCTGGAGCACCTTACGAACGAAGCCGTCGGGGCTGCGCGGTTCGATGCCCTGTCCGCAGCTGGGCCGGTACCGGCACCCGCTGCGTCGACGGCCGAGGTGCGAGCCTGGGCAATCGCGTCGGGTCTCGACGTGAGTGATCGAGGTCGGCTCCGACCCGAAATCTGGGAAGCCCATCGCGCCGCAACCGCGCAAGAAAGCGTGCGCGCTATCGACACGTTGACGTTCGAGGAACGCCGATCGTTGGCGATCAGCGCCGCCGTCGCTGAAAAGCTCCGTATGGAGCCTGAGGCAGTGATCGCGAAGGCTCGGTCGAACATCGAGACAATGCGATCGATCGGGGTGAACGAGCAACCATGGGTCGAAATGTGGGAGGCCGTGCTCGGGCTCGGGGCGAGCCACGTCGGAGCAATGCTCACCTCGACCGATCCGGTCGCTCGCGATCTTCGCCAGAGTTCGCCCTTCGCCGGCGTGCTCACGGAGGAGGAACGCCAGCAGGCGGTCAGTGGCCTTCGGCGTTGAGACGGAACGTTTGCCGCACGTAGCCGACAGAGAACTCGGGGAAGTCAGCTACTCGAGGAGCAGTTCGAGGACCGTGTTGAGGTCGTTCCGGTTGGCGCCGTCGGACCAGCAGGGGTGGGCAT
>NZ_JBDNIJ010000193.1:0-3744 GCF_041688325.1 Ilumatobacter sp. | reverse complement strand
CTCGCCCGCTTGCGCTGCAGTGGCCGCAGCACGAGCCAGTGCGTGAGGGCGCCGAGCGTGGTGGACAGCAGGACGCCACAGACGGAGGCGAACCAAAAGTTGTGGCCGCGCTCGTACTGCAGCTCGTACTGCAGGAAGACACCCGCGATCGCCGTCGCACCGAGCGAGAAGTTGAGCACCCCGGTGCCACGGAAGATGACGATCAGACCTTGGGAGGCAAATGCGTAGAGCGCGCCGATGCCACATCCCAGCAGCGCAAACCTAATGACTTCGTTCATGATCTGGGTCTTCCCCCGGTGGACGTTTCCGCCGACTCCCCGAGCCGACGAAGTTACCTTAACGCACTTTCAGGTGATGATGTTATTGGAGGTCACGATGGTGTACGTTGCTTCCACGGGCACCGGGGGTGCTCGCATACTTTCCAAAAGGGGGAGAACATGAAGATGTTCAAGAATTCCATTGCATTGATCGCAGTACTCGGCCTCGCCGTGACATCGTGCGGCGACGACGGCGGCGGTACGTCGACCGACGAGCTGTCCGCCACTACCGTGGAACAGGGCGACACGACCGCCGAAACGACCGACGAAGCGACCGCCGAAGCGACCGACGAAGCGACCGCCGAGCCGATCAAGCTGATGACGGTCACGACACTCAACGCCAACGGTCCGACGTACGAGAACATCGCGATCACGGCGAACCTGGCTGCCGACTTCATCAACTCGAACGGCGGCATCAACGGTCGGCTGATCGAGGTCGAGGTCTGCGACGAGCAGTTCGACCCCGCCATCGCTGCTGGGTGCGCACGTCAGGCGGTCGAGAGCGGTGCTGTCTCGGTTGTCGGCTCGTTCACCTACTTTGCAGAAGCCATCGTGCCGGTGATTGCCGAGTCCGACATCACGTGGTTCGGGTTCTGTTGCTCGATCACGCCGTCGGAACTCTCCAACCCGTACTCCTTCCCGCTCGGCAACCAGCCGATGTATGCAGTAGGTGAGGTGAAGCGTGCCGTGGAAGATGGCTGTGAGAACATCAACGCCGTCATCGTCGACGGTGGCGAGGCGGTATTCCGTCCTCCGATGGAAAACGCCATGAAGGCGTACGGGCGAGAATTCGGCCAGGTGGTCCTCACGCCCGCCGTATCGCAGGACTTCTCCGCTGACGTGGCCCGGGCGACCAACGGTGCTGACTGCGTCGTGACCGTGATGTCCGAGACGCCGTACCTCACGTGGAATACAGCGTGGGCCCAGGCCGAGACCGACGTGAAGCTGTACGGAATCCAAGGAAACCTCAACGCCATCTCGGCGAAGGGAGCCGAAGAGGCCACTGACGGCAGCATCATCGCTGGCATGTACCCCGACATCATGACCGCACCGTGGGACGATTACCGAGCGGCGCTCGACGCGGCCGGAATCGACCAGGAGGCGAACGACTTCAACAGCCTCGGCGGCATGGGCACATGGGCCGGATACATGGCCTTCGCTCAGATCGCCTCAGGAATCGAAGGTGAAGTCACCGCACAATCGTTCTTCGAGGCTGCCAACAACACCTCGAATCTCGACCTCGGTGGCATGGTGCCGGTGCTCGACTTCACCCAGGAGTGGACCGACGGGATCCCGGGCTACAACCGCCTGTTCAACCGCAGCGTGGTGTTCAGCCAACTCGAGAACGGCAAGGTCGTACCGCTCGACAACGAGTTCGTCGACGTTAGCGACCTCGCTCTCGGCGTGCCACAGGACTGACCCGGACACGACACGAGCCGGCTCCGCCAATCCACTACGGATCGGCGGAGCCGGCTCGTTCGCGTTTTGGCGCCAGTACTCAGCCGAGGGCGCGACGTTCAGCCGACGGCGCGACGTTCAGCCGACGGCGCGACGTTCAGCCGACGGCGCGACCGGCGTCGTCCCAGTACCGGGCGCGCACGGCCTTCTTGTCGAGCTTGCCTACGGCGGTGATCGGCAGCGTGTCGACGTAGTCGATCGATTTCGGCGACTGCTGCGAGCCCTTCGCCTGCTTGACCATGGCCTGCAGTTCCCGGGTGAGATCCTCAGACGGCGTCTCACCGGGTTGGAGCACCACAACGGCCTTAACGGCTTCGCCCCACTTCGGATCGGGCACACCGATGACCATCGCGGTGTTGACCGCGGGGTGCTGGCTGATCACGTCTTCGACCTCGCGGGGGAACACGTTGAACCCGCCCGTGATCACCATGTCCTTGGTGCGGTCGACGATGTACAGGAAACCGTCGTCGTCGAAACGGCCGATGTCGCCGGTGTGCAGCCAGCCGCTCGAGAGTGCCTCGGCGGTCTCGTCGGGCAGGCCCTTGTAGCCCGTCATCACGAGCGGGCCGCGTACACAGATCTCCCCTGACTCGCCGGGACCGACCGGTTCGTCGTCGCCGTCGAGCAGGGTGACGTGCATCCAAGGAACGGGGCGGCCGCACGACGCCAGCCGCTCGGGCTTGGCGAGGTCGTGCTCGGCCTTCTTCAGGTGAGTGATAACCATCGGCGCTTCCGTCTGGCCGAAGAACTGGAAGAAGATCGGTCCCCAGTGCCCGATCGCGTCGGCCAGCTTGGTCGGGCTCATCGGTGATGCCCCGTAGAGGATCGTCTCCATCGACGACATGTCTGCGGTCTCGTACCGGGGATGGCCCTGGAGCGCGTAGAGCATCACCGGGACGAGCATGCAGCACGTGATGCGGTGCTGCGCGACGAGGTCGAAGAACGCGTCGGGGCTGAACGACTCCATCACGTAGAACGCCCCGCCCGACAACAGCACGGGCGCCACGACCGACAGGGCGGCGTGCGACAGGGGCGTCGGCAGCGCGATCCGGATCTCGTCGGGGAACTCCCACTCCGACATCTGAATCCAGGTCATCGACTGCCACACGCGGTGGCTCATGAGGACACCCTTCGGGCGACCGGTCGTACCGCCCGTGTATATCACGGTGCACAGATCGTCGAGGTGGACGTCCGGTGCGACGAGCGGTTCCGGAGCGAATCGATCGGCGAGTTCCATGAAGTCGTGACCGACTTGATTGTGACCAAACCCGAGGAGGATCAGGTCGGGAAACCGAGCGCGCAAATCGCTCGCGCGATCGGCGAACATCTCGCTGTCAAACACCAGGCAGTCGATCTCGGCGTCCTCCACGGCGAAGGCGTGGTCACTGAGGGACCCCATCGGATGCAGCGGTGTGAGGATGCACCCGTTGACCAGCGTGGCGAACGCGTTCAGGAGCACCTCGGGTCGGTTCTTGGAGAGGATCGCCAGACGGCTTCCCCGCCCTACGCCGACCGAGCGCATCGCCTGCACCATCTGACTCGTGCGGTCGTTCGCCTCGGCATAGGAGAGAACCCGATCACCGGTGAAGATGCACGGGTCGCTCCGGCGGCCGGCAAGCGCTCGGACGACGAGATGTGGCAGCAGTGGTTGCTCGTGGAGGACCGGAGTCATCGTCGGGTCGCGACTCAGTCGACAACTTGGCTGACGATTAGTGCGATGAGACCGATCGTCATCAGCACCATCACAAGCGCAGCGGCGCCGTCGCGGGCAGCGGAGCGCTGCTCGACCTGGTCGAGCGCAGGCGGAATGATGTCTTCGTTTTTGAGTTGATAGGCCATGTTCGAAACCCCCGGATCGATCTTGTTGTACCTTAGTTTATGTTAACCTAACCTATTCAATGGGTACAAACGAGACTGAACGAACCGCTGAACTGCGTCGATTGCTCGAGGCGTTCATGGACGAGCACAT
>NZ_JBDNIJ010000192.1:0-1456 GCF_041688325.1 Ilumatobacter sp. | reverse complement strand
AGATCGTCATTGGTGCGGAACATATTCGCCTGGAGCAAGCCAAACTTGTCGAGCAGGCGGAGCATGGCGTCCTCGTGCGTCTCGAGATGTCCGTCGGCGTGTATGTGTTCGACGTTCACGCCCTCTTCGTGAAGCGCACGCGCTACCAACAGGGTTCGATGGCAGTCAAGTGGGTCCTTCTCTGTGCACATCAGTGCGATGCGATCCCGGTCCGCCCCGGTGCGTAGCCGTTCGATCCCCTCGTGAAACGATTTGGTTGCGGCGAGTCGTGCGTACTGCACTCGACCATCCTCGTAGCAGTTTGGATCGTTTGACCGTGCTCCCAGCTCGCGACCCAGAAAGGCGTAGCCGACCTTGTGTCGAGCAAGCTCCTGCT
Source organism: Ilumatobacter sp. (assembly GCF_041688325.1). GTDB lineage: Bacteria > Actinomycetota > Acidimicrobiia > Acidimicrobiales > Ilumatobacteraceae > Ilumatobacter_A. The sequence goes on along the minus strand of NZ_JBDNIJ010000192.1, from coordinate 1,080 downwards.
TTACGGACTCTCGGTTGAACTGTGGTGTGAATCTGCTGAAGGGCGTAGATCGCACGTCGGCGATCGCGCTCACCTGATGTTGCGCGAGCAGAGCGATGAAGCTGTCGAGCGAGTGAGCGGAGTGGCCGACGGTCAACACGGTCCGCGGAGTCATCATGATCGTGTACCTCTTCGAATGATTCGGGGACGTCGAATAACCGCTGCGACAAGCTTGTGCGTGTGTCCCTCAAACGGTTCACCAAGACTAATCGTGAGGAGAGATTCGCCAAGCCGGTAAGTGTCGTTCTGCTTCTGGAGATACGAGCGTTCGAGGTCTGGATCTGTTACCCAGAAGCGGTACTCAGTGCCGGCGTGCTCGAACCTGGCTTGAACTCGACGTTTTGGATTGCCGAACGCCTCGCTCGGAGCGAGCACCGTCAGATCAAGTCCTGCGACCCGAATGACCGTCAACGATGATTTCAGCTCGTCAGCGAGTGTTTGCGGGATCTTGTCGTGTCGCCCGTGGAAGGTGTGGTGGCCGTTGATCCAGAGTTGACCTCCTTCTTGACTCAGGGCGGCCATCTCGGGCCACTTCATCCGTCCTTCGAAGCTCCAGTAGTACGTCGGATCGAGTAGCCAGTTCTCCTGCTGGAATGTGCTCGGCTGCCTGTTCAGTAGTGGAACAAGAATCAGATCACCCACCCGCGGGTCGGCACCGTCTTGGTACTGGCGCTCGCGCTCCGACACCTCTTGGTGTGATCGGCTACTCACGGGGCGAATCCATTCACCCGGGCCCGTATCCAGCATTTCGCGTCCTGCGACGCAACGTCCGCTCAGCTTGCGGGAGTTTGCTAGGCAAACGATCCGCTTTGTGGTCGTCATCCGCGCGCCCCGAGCTCCGGCAGGGTGAACCGGATCACGAATCTAGGGGCGGGTCCCATGGCAACGATCGTACAGAGCGCGCAAGCTTAGGGTTGGTCTTACGTCGCGCAAATTGGTCCCGGCGGTCGACTGGACCACCAAACGGGGCACTCTCAGCGATCCAAACGCGAACCCGGCTCCGAGGTGCACGTGCTATTCGCCCCCCGGCGCACTCCAAGT
>NZ_JBDNIJ010000191.1:0-3060 GCF_041688325.1 Ilumatobacter sp. | reverse complement strand
GGATTCGGGTGCTCCTGGGCGTCGGTTTCTGGGTTGATGGCGTGGAAAGCGGGCTCGCAGCGATAAAGGCTGTCAGTGCTCTGAGCAGGGGTTTTGCCGGAAAAGTGTCAACGGGTGTCGACGGTTCCGGTTGGTTCTGTGTGAGAGCAGTTCTGTGGGTTAACCGGAAAGGTCGACACCCGTTGACACTTTTCACGTTTTGGGCACTCATGTTGTGGCCCCTACGCCGCGCCAGAACCGTCCTCGGGAGCCTGAGCGGGCGCTGGTGACACCCTTCTCCTTGAGTGCAAGGACGACGCGTTGGTAGTGGGCCTTTTCGGGCTCGCTCGATCCGCTGGCCGCGAACCATTCGCCGTGAATGATGAGCAGATCGCCGGTGGACAGTTCGAGCTTCGGGTCGATGGTCAGGCCGGATTCGGTGAGGAACCCGGCCACGGTGTCGGACTCGCCTCGGTAGCTCTGTGTGGCGTCTGCAACGATCGCAGGGATGCTGAGCCCGCCTTCGCGGTAGTCGGCGAGTCCGTCGACCATCCAGCGCAGTACGCCTGATCCTTCTTCGGCCACGATCCGGCGCGCGAGGTCCGGATCACGTTCGCTTCGGGGCACTTGCACGTCGAACGGGATCAGCAAGACGCGCCGCCAAATCCCGTCGTCGGTTCCTTCAATCGACGGCCGATGGTTGGCGTGCAGCCACAACAGATGCGACGGTTCGAACTCCCAATGATCTTCACGCATTCGGCGCGCTTTGATCTTGTCGTCGCCGGTTAGTTCTTTGACTTGTGCCTCGTTGAGCTTCGCGCCGGCCGGTAGTTCGCCTGAGTGAGCGAACCGGCGTCGGAATAGATCGGCCTTAGCGGTCGGGTGGGCGTCGTGCTTCATCGCGAGCAGAAGATCGCGTGACGCAACGATCGAGTAGTCGCCTAACACTTTGGCCATCACGCCGGTCATCGTGGATTTACCGTTCGCGCCCCCGCCGAGCAAGATCGGCAGGACGTGTTCGGGTTGGGCACCGAGTAACGCGAGGCCGGCGAGACGTTGCACGAAGCGCCGTACAGCCGGGTCTGGCAGCACGGTGGCTAGGAACCGGTCCCACGTTTCTGCGGTCGCCTCAGGGTCATACGCAACGGCTGTGACCATTGTGAGCAGGTCCGTCGAGTTGTGTGCATGGAGCTCGCTTGTGTGCAGGTCGACGGTTCCGTTCTTGACGTTCAGCAGCCACGGGTCAGCGTCGAGTGATTCATGGTCGATCGCTACACCTGGGACCGATGAAGCGACTTGCAGGGTGGCGCTAATTCCGGCTGCTGACTCGGCTCGGCTGACAGCTCGGATCAACGATTTGCGGGCGTTGTCGTCTTGGTACACCTTGTCGATTTGGCCGATCAGGGTTCGCCCGATGCCGGTGGCAAAGTGTGCGGCGAACGTGTCGGCGTGATCGAGTTTCCAGCGGGCTCCGTCGTAGACAAGCCATCGTCGCCACATTGGCACGAAGCGCAGCAGCGAGCCGTGGGCGGTGAGTAGTCGGGCCGCGTTTCCGGCGTCTGTGTAACGGAACCCGTCGACTCCGGCCATTGGCGCGTTGTGTGACGATGACGGGATCGTGAGTCCTGTTGCGTTCGTCGAGCTCGGCTGTTCGTCGCCCCGGTCGTCGATGTCGTTGAACTCGAGCCCGGTGGTGGAGATGTTCGACCGGTTGCTGTTCATTTGTTGCCGTACGGCTCGGCCGGCCGCTGTTGCGTCACCGCCGTATTCGAGCGCGACGAACGCGTCCCATTTTGACAGTGAGCGGCATACCGGGTCGCCGTCGCCAGGTTTGCCGACCGTGTAGAGCTTGGCGGGTCCGTTCGGGGTGAACAGATTCAAGAACTGGCCGCCGTGGATGTCGGTGTGTACGCGTCCTGACGTGCCGCCAACTTTGCCTGGTCGCGTCACGTCGATGCCTTCGTTCCCGAGGTTGTCGCCGATGATGAATCCGTGACGCTCGAGTAGGGCTGTGAACGTCACACCGTCACCGTCTCGACGGATGAAGGCGGCCGGTGATTCTTCCGTCTGAGAGTGCTTTGAGACGCTCTGTGTGGCCGCTGGGGGCGCTACGCGTTCACGCTCGGCTGTCGGTGCCGGGGCGGCCTGCTTGAACGTCTCAGGCGAGTGCTCGGTGCCTGTCGATTCGAGCACCTTCACCATTACCGGTTCGCAGTCGGGTTTCATATTCCAGGTGCCGGGGACGCGGAGCACGGATGCCCGGTCGGTGACTCGGTCGGGTGACGTGATGCCAGCGGCGACCAACATCGACTTGAGCCGTTTCGCTGTCTCGTCCCATTCGGCGTGATCGACAGCACGGTCAAGCTTCCAGTAGACCTGCAGGCCGTGACCAGAGTCGATGACGTGCGTCGGCATCGGCTTGAATGATTCGGTGACTGCGCGCACCACGGCCTCGGTCGGCAACTTGTTCGAGTCGGCGTGGGCGTCGGCGTGCTTCCAGTCAAGGTCAGCGAACAGCCATCGCAGCGAGCGTGACACGTCGCCTTTCTTGCCTCGGCTGCCGTCTTCGAGTTTGATGGCGAGCGGAAGTGCACCATGCCAAACGCATGCGCGCTGCTCGAAGCTGACGGCGTGCTCGAGGAGCGCCTCGGGCGAATCGAACGCGCCGTGCGTGACGAAGTCAACGGTTCCGGTCATGCGGTAATTGAGTGAGTGCGGCCCGTCTTCCCATATGTCAACGATGAACTCGAGGTCGATGTTCGGTGCCGACTCGTCGTCGAGCACGTCGTCGTCGCTGCTGGTGAACGGATTCCAGATCGGTGGCGCTGCGTCGATGTTGGGATCACCGAAAATTGGGTCGTTGGCTTCGAGCGCGCTCATGCCGCTACCTCGTTTTCACGGAGGCGGAGCGGACTGCATGACCAGGAGCAGCGGCCCGGTTCGGCGCTGCAGGCGAGCGGGCATACCGTTTCACGGGCAATGAAGACTCTCGGATCAGGAAGCTTGACGATGCTGTTATCGTTCTTCTTGTTCCGATCTGCCCGATCGTTTGCTTCGCCTCCGGTTTCGCCGGGGGCGGCG
>NZ_JBDNIJ010000190.1:0-10391 GCF_041688325.1 Ilumatobacter sp. | reverse complement strand
GTTCGTGCTGGTGTTCGTGCTGGTGTTCATGGGGAGGGAGGGGGGAGGGTGGGAGGGGAGAGGGAGAGGGAGGGGAGAGGGAGAGGGAGGGGAGTTCGTTTCGATTTCTTACTGAACCATTTGCGAACTGATGTTTCGCTGAAGATCGCTGAAGGCTTCTTCAGCTTGATGCTGCGAGGGTGACAAGATGCGAGTGCTGGTAGTCGAGGACGAAGTGCGTCAGGCCGCCCCTGTCCAGCGGGGCCTCGAAGCAGAAGGGTTTGCGGTCGACGTTGCGACGAATGACGTCGACGGTCTCTGGATGGCCACCGAGCAGAGCTATGACGTGATCGTGCTCGACGTGATGCTGCCGGGGTTGAACGGATACCGAGTGTGCGCCGAGCTACGCGCACGCAGGGTCGCAACGCCGATCCTGATGCTCATCGCAAAAGACGGTGAGTTCGACGAAGCTGAAGCACTCGACACCGGTGCCGACGATTTCTTGTCGAAGCCGTTTTCCTCTGTCGTTCTCGTGGCCCGGTTGCGTGCGTTGATCCGGCGCGGCGGAAGCAACCGCGCCCCGCTGCTCGTCGTCGGCGATCTCGCCGTCGACGTTGCGGGCCGGTCATGCACAATGGCCGGAACCCCAATCGCGTTGACGCCGCGGGAATTCGCAATTATCGAGTACTTGCTCGTCCACCAAGGCGAGGTCGTTGCCAAAAGCGACATCGTGAGCCATGTCTGGGATTCGGCGTTCGACGGCCACGACAACGTCATCGAAACGATTCGCAGTGGCGGATATCGGATCCGTGCTCATGTCTGACAGACACAAAGGCTCGCTCCGGTTACGGATCACTGCGGGAGCGACCGCAATCGTGCTGTTCGCGCTGTTGGTCACCGGACTCGCAGTGTCCGGATTGCTCCGCCGATCGATGCGAGCACTGAAGACCTGTTGATGACGCGGGTCTCTGCTGTGGCCGAGGTCGCAGCTACCCGTCACGATCTACGCCATCACCGCACTCGACGTCGCAGCAGCAGCGCGGAACTACCTCCAGGTGTGTTTGCTGATCGCCCTGTCAGGGGTCGGGCTGCTGACAGGGGCGGTGGTCTACTGGGTTGTCGGCCGATCACACCGGCCGGTCGAAGAGATGGGCCAACAAGTCGAACGTGTCTCCGCCGACGAACGACGAGCGCGTGAGTCCAACGGATCGCGACGATGAGCTTTCTCGGCTGGGCGGCATGCTCAACAGTTTGCTTGGCCGACTCGAAGAGGCATCGGACCAGCAACAACTGTTCGCTGCAAACGCCTCGCACGAACTCCGCAGCCCGCTCTCTGCGATGCGCACCGATCTGGAGGTCGGTCTGGCGTACCCGGACCGGACAGATTGGGAACGGACCGCCAAAGATGCACTCATTGAGATCGAACGTCTCGAGCAAATGACATGGTGCTCCTCATGTGCGATGAAGATCACGCTTGTATCCCGATCGACCAGGACAGTGCCGTGCAGGTCGTGAGGAATCTTCTCGACAACGCAGAGCGCCACGCGACGTCTTCGGTGACAGTCAGCCTCGACCGTTCCGGCGAAACGATTGAGCTCCGGGTGGACAACGACGGATCCCCGATCGCCACCGAAGACAGAGAACGCGTCTTCCAGCCCTTCCTCCGCCTCGACGAGGCTCGCTCACTCGAAGCCGGCGGCTCCGGCCTTGGCCTCGCCATTGTCCGAACTATCGTCACCTCCGCCGGCGGCGAGATTCACGTCGACGATCGTGACGGATTCACCCGCTTCGTCACGATATTCCCGACGGTCAGTGAACAGTTCAGCCCAGTGCGAGCAACTCGGTGAAGTACGGGATCGTCTTCCCAAGGCCCTCTCGGAGCTGAATCGTGGGCTCCCAGCCGAGGTGCAGCTTGGCCAACGTGATGTCAGGCTGACGCTGCTTCGGGTCGTCGCTTGGCAACGCCTCGTGGATGAGACCACCACGCGAATCCGTCAGTTCGACGATGATCTCAGCCAATTCCAACATGGTGAACTCGCCGGGGTTGCCAATGTTGATCGGGCCGGTCTGATCGCTGTCGAGCAATGCGAGGAAGCCGCAGATCTCATCAGCGACGTAGCAGAAGCTCCGCGTCTGGTTGCCGTCGCCGTAGATGGTCAGCGGCTCGCCGCGCAGCGCCTGGACGATGAAGTTCGACACAACACGACCATCGTCGGCCTGCATGCGCGGGCCGTAGGTGTTGAAGATGCGCACAATCTTGACGTCGACGTCTTTCGAACGGTGATATGCCATGGTCAGCGCCTCAGAAAACCGCTTGGCTTCGTCGTACATCGACCGCTCACCGATCGAGTTGACGTGGCCCCAGTAGGTCTCCGGCTGAGGGTGGACCAACGGATCGCCATACACCTCGCTCGTCGACGCCATGAAGAACTTGGCATCGTTGCGGTATGCGAGTTCAAGGAGGTTGCGCGTGCCGATGCTGCCAACATCGAGGGTCTCGATGGGCAACGCGTAGTAGTCCTTGGGCGAGGCAGGGCTCGCGAGGTTCATCACGGCGTCGACAGGTCCGTCGACATCGCACGACGCGACGACATCACCCTCCACCAGGGTGAACGCCGGGTTGCCAACGAGGTGTGCGACGTTGGCGTGTCGGCCCGTCACGAAGTTGTCGAGGCAAACGACCTCGTCGCCACGAGCAATCAATGCGTCAGTCAGATGCGAACCCAGGAATCCAGCGCCACCGGCGACGACGACGCGCATTAGCGGCGGCCGACGCCGTCGTAGCCGAGGCCAGCATTCTTGACGTCAGCAGGGTCGAACAGGTTGCGCATGTCGACCATTGTGGTCCCTGCACGTGCCCGCTGTGCGACGTTCGAGAGATCAACCGTGGCGAATTCGGGCCACTCGGTGAACACACAAATCACGTCGGCTCCGTCAGCGATGTCGATCAGTTCTGACGTCAGCTCGATGCCAGCCAGTGCAAGCTCCTGGTGGGGCGACAGTTCGCCGCACGTGGTCGGGTCGAATGCCCGAACGTGTGCTCCGGAGCGGCGGAGTTCAGCGATGATTGCCATTGCTGGCGATTCACGGAGGTCGTCGGTTCCAGCCTTGAACGTCAGACCCATTGCTCCGACCGTCACTCCTGTCAGGTTCGAATGGTGCCGACCAACGGCCCGTGCGACCTTGTCGATCATCCGGGCACGCTGTTCGTCGTTGACTTCGACCACTCCCTTCATCATCGAAAAGTTGTAGCCGTGGTCTTCGGCAATTTTGACCAATGCCCGCGAGTCCTTGGGGAAGCAGGAACCACCCCAGCCGGGGCCAGGCTTGAGGAACTGACGGCCAATGCGCTCATCCGAACCAATCCCCTCGACGACAGCCACAACGTCTGCACCGACGGCTTCGCACATGGCTGCGACAGCGTTGACGAAGGAGATCTTCATCGCCAAGAAGCCATTGGCGGCGTATTTGATCGTTTCGGCAGATGCCGGGTCGGTGATGATGATCGGGGTATCGATGCTGTCGTAAAGCTGCGCAACTTTCTCGGCTGCTGCGCGGTTCGCTGATCCAATGACCACGCGGTCGGGTTGCAAAAAGTCTCCGACGGCGGTGCCTTCACGGAGGAACTCCGGGTTCGACACAACGAAGACGTCGTCACGCTGGAGCACGGCTTCGACCGCGAGCGTCGAGCCCACGGGGACCGTCGACTTGTTGACCACGACAGCACCAGGTTTGAGCACCGACGCGATCTGCGCGGCAGCTGTTTCGATGTACGACAGGTCGGCGCTGCCATCTTCGCTCTGCGGCGTCGGAACGCACAGGAACACGATGTCGGCGTCTGCTGCAGCAGCAGCTGCACCCAGGACGAACTCGAGTCGCCCGGCAGACCGGGCATCGCGAACGATCTGCTCGAGGCCATCTTCGACGATCGGGATGTGGCCGTCGTTCAGAAGGTCAACTTTGCGTTGGTCGATGTCGCCGCAGACGACATGGTGACCAATGTGGGCAAAGCACGCCCCAGTGGTCAACCCGACGTAGCCCGTCCCGACGACGCCGAGGCGGATTGATGTAGCTGACATGGGTGTGAAACCTTCGGTGATGATGTCGGACACGTTGACGCCTCAGAACCTATCGGCGGTTCGTCACAGCTCTTGATGACCGCGACCGCGGCCAACCTCAGTTGCGGGGAACCTCGTTCCACGGACCGGCCTTGTCGACACGGGGTTCGCCCGGCAGGCCAAGAACCTGCTCGCCCAAGATGTTTCGCATGATCTCAGACGTTCCGCCCTCGATCGAGTTCGCCCGGACCCGCAGGAAGGCGTAACGCAGGCCGTTTTCGGCGCCGCTTGCAACTGATTCTTCCGGGCGACGGAACGTGTAGTCGAAGTCGACCAATGCGTCGGCGCCGAGCAAGTTCATGCAGAAGTCGTACAGACCCTTATTGAGTTCGGAGTATGCGAGCTTCGCAATCGACATTTCCGGACCAGGGTTACCCGACGTAGCGTTCTGGCTTGCACGCATATTGGTAAGTCGCCCGACCTCGGCCTGAACCCAGAAATGCATGAGCCGATCCTTGGTTGCTGCGTCCTTGCGTGACTCATCCATTGCCTCCCAGACCTGGACAGCGTCGTTGGCTGCACCACCGCGCCGCGGCGCACCGCCGCCACCTCCACCGATCGCGCTGCGCTCGTTCATCAGGGTAGTCAGGCTGGCCCGCCAGCCTTCGCCGACAGCACCCACGCGGCACGAATCCGGCACACGGACGTCGGTCATGTAGACCTCGTTGAACTCGGCCTCGCCGGTGATCTGGCGGAGCGGTCGGACTTCGACACCGGCGGCATGCATGTCGAGTGCGAAATACGTCATGCCCTTGTGCTTCGGGGCCTCGGGATCGGTCCGGGTCACGAGCATCCCGAAGTCGGCGATGTGCGCAAGCGTGTTCCACACCTTCTGCCCGTTGACGATCCACTCGTCACCGTCGCGCTCGGCTCGGCAGCCCAGGCCAGCAAAGTCGGAACCGGCACCTGGCTCGGAGAACAGCTGACACCATCGCTCTTCGCCGGTGAACATCGGACGCAAGAAGCGTTCCTTCACCGAGTCATCGGCGTGCGTGGCAATCGTGGGGCCAGCGAGGTTCATGAAAAAGGTGCTCGGATCGGTCGGCTTGGCACCGGCTGCCTTGACGCGCCGTTCGACGACGCGGTTCAGCTCTGGGCGAAGACCCATTCCGCCGTCGCCTTTGGCGAAATGGACCCATGCCAAGCCAGCATCGAAGCGTGCTCCGCGGAACGCTACGTCGTCCATCTGCTGGGGATCGTGCTGAGCGAGCAGCGTGTCGAGCGCGTCGTTGACCAGTTGCGTCTCGTGATCGGTCGAGATCGAACTCGGGGCGGTGTCAGTGACAGTCATCTGCAGAGTTTCGCAGACCAGCACGATCGCACCGAAGTTCGAGCGCTCGACGTTCGTCACGCTCACGACTCCGCCCGGCTGAGCATCCCTGTTTCTCTATGCTGTTGCTAGGTACGTTCGGGTGTTGTGTTGCACTTTATTGTTTCCCTGGAACTCGCCGACGACAGCGCCGCGGCGCTGAGTGACGCCTGTGGCCTTGAGCCGAGGTTCGTCTGCGAGCGGGTGTTCGAAGCCACGGGCGGTAATGAAGCATTGACTCAGATCGCCGACTGGTTGATCGGGCGCCCACTTTCGGTTCTGGCAATCGTCCTCGTCGCGTGGATTGCCACACGGATAGCCCAGCGCTACGTTCGCAGGCTCGTCAAACGCATCGTGGCGCCCGATCGCGACGCGACAGTTCGACGGCTGGCCAAGATCGGCATCGATAATCCGGCGTCGTTCATTGGCACCGAACCAGTCCCGCGGCGTGATGCTCGGGCAACGTCGATCTCCGATGTGGTGGGAAGCACGATCACCGTGGTGATCTGGGTCGTTGCCTTCATCTTGATCATCGGTGAGTTCGGCTTCGACCTTGGACCGTTCATTGCTGGCGCCGGGATCGCTGGCGTGGCGCTCGGCTTTGGCGCGCAGAGCTTGGTCAAGGATTGCATTTCCGGGTTGTTCATGCTGGTCGAAGATCAGTACGGCATCGGCGACATCGTGGACCTCGGCGAAGCAATCGGTGAGGTCGAACAGGTGACGCTGAGGACGACCGTGCTGCGCGGCCTCGACGGAACGGTCTGGCATGTGCCGAACGGCGAAGTGCAGCGTGTAGGCAACAAGTCACAACTCTGGTCGGTTGCGCTCGTCGACATCGACGTGGCCTACGACAGCGATCTCGCCGCAGCGAAGAATCTGATGCTCTCGACAGCCACCGAGGTCTGCACCTCAGAGGAATGGTCGCCGGATGTCCTCGACGAGCCCATCGTCCTCGGCGTCGAGACCCTCGGTGCCGACGGCATCACACTCCGCATGATCGTCAAGACGTCGCCTGGCTCGCAATGGGCGCTGCAACGCGAACTCCGTGAGGCGTTGAAGGCCAGCTACGACAGCGCTGGGATCGAGATCCCGTTCCCGCAACGCACCGTCTGGGTCCGGGGCGACACCACCGGCCTCGGCCAGCCTGCGCCAACCGGACCCTGATGACTCGCGATCAGTCGTCCGGGCTGAGACCAGACAATGTTCCAGCGGGTGTCACAATGTTGCGATGTTGATCGGCATGGCGGGCCTGAGTTGGGACGCATTCGCTGCCGCACCCAGCACCACGGGGCTCGTCATCAGCGCACTGCTCCTGGGGATCGGCGCTGGAACACTTTGGTACGGCGAGCAACGAGTCGCCCCCGAGCGTCCGCGGCCTGCAGGAGCATCTGGTGCACTGCGCCGCGAGTCCCCTGCCGTTGTCAACATGCTGACGAATGATGCAACGCTGACCGCATCGGGCTTTCGGGCCACAGTGATCGACCTTGCTGCGCGTGGGTGGCTCCGTCTCCTCCCACCGCTCGATGACGATGACGACGATCTCGGACGTGTCCGTCCCGCTGCAACGGCGTACGAGGGTGATGCATTGCTCCCGCACGAACGCCTGGTGCTCCAACATGTGATGGCACGATTCACCACCGATCGAGCAATTCCGGCACGATTCCTTGCGGTCGACATCAAGGGTTCCTGGTGGCGCCGTTTCCGATCCTTGGTGACCAACGACGCACGGAGCGCCGGCCTCGTCACTCGACGTTGGCCCATCTGGCTGCTGGCCATCCCTGGCGCCATCGTCCTCCTCAGTGCGTTGGTGTGGTGGAGTTCCCGTGGCGGCAACGCCGAGGTCGCTGTGGTCGACTCGGTCGAACGTCGCCTGTGGGCAGTTGCGATCCTGGTCGCGATCGTCGCCCTCGGCTGCCGGGTCGTTCGCCATGCCATCGAACGTCCGCTGACGCACACCGCAGCCGGCCTTGCAGCAACGCAACAATGGTTAGCTGTTCGACAACGACTCATTGAGGGCGACTTTGGACAGATGGCTGCAAGCTCAGTCGAAATCGGCGACCGCCGCCTGGCCTACGCATCCGCTACCTGCCTGGCCGATGGTGCAGCCGTCGAATTCCCGCTCGCTCGTGAAGACCATCACCGCGCCTGGAGCAGCGTCGGTGCCGAGCCACGTCTTGTGCGCGTCAAGTATCCGATTCGTCTCGGCTACGGCCTCCACCCTGTGATCGCGCTCGTCGGCGGCGTCATCACGGCGTTCGTCGGCCTCAGCCTCCGCCGGTTTTCCAGCGACACGGCCCGCGGCGATTCTCTCGACTCCCTGTACGCGAGGTTCCCCGAGCAAGCCTGGCTGATCGTTGACGTGGCGGCCGGCTTCACGGTGCTTTCCTTCATCCCGATCGTGGTCGGGGTGATCGTGGCTCTCTTCGGAGCAGCCGATGTATTCAGCACGGTCGAACGCACCGGTGTCGTCCTTCGAGCTCGTCGCCCAGCCGAAGTGGCACCGCTCCCCCGATTCATTCGCAAGCGGATCGAACGCGACCGCTACTCGCTCTTCGTTGCTGTCGACAACGGAAAGCAGAGCACCGTGTACGCGTGGCGTGCCGGTGAACGGAACGCCATCCCGCAGGGGGCGAACGCCACCGTGCGGGCATCGCCGATATTGGGCTACGTCCGACGGGCCACGCCGGTCGGCCATGTCCTCGGAGACTGAATGAGGCCTCCCGGAATTAGGCCTCCTGAGTGACGCCGACGAGATCGGTGTTGCGCTTGATCGCCGCAATGATCTCGGCGTGTCGCGGCGCCGGGAGGTCGTGGCCCATGTCGGGGAACATCAGCAGGCGGGAATCCGGCACTGCACGGGCTGTTGCGATGCCGCCACTGGGAAGAACGAGCTTGTCCATGAGCCCGTGGACGATCAGTGTCGGAACAGTGACGTTGCCCAGACCTGCTGTCCGGTCGGGGCTGGCCATGATGGCGGCTGTCTGGCGGGCTGTGCCTTTCGGGCGGAACGATCGCTCGACACTGATCTGGCTGCGGAGCACGTGTTCGGCTGCGTCGTAGTGTGTGCCGCTGAAAAGCTTGAACATCTCTGTTGATCGCTCGGCCGCCGTCTCTTTGGTCGGCGGCTTCATTCGGGCGAGCTTCGGCATGATCTTCGGTGAGATCCGGCCCGACTTGCGATCACCCGGGTTCGACATGATTGAGGTCAGCGAGCGGACTCGCTCAGGGTGCTCGATGGTCAGCGTTTGGGCGATCATGCCGCCCATCGACATGCCCACGACGTGTGCTGATGCGATGCCGAGAGCATCGAGGAGGCCTGCGGCATCGTTTGCCATGTCAGTGAGCAGGTAACCGGCCTTCGGCGGACGCTTCGCAAGCATTCCCATGACGGCCTTCACCTGGGTGGGCGGTTCCCAGTCGAACTCGGTCGACAGGCCGCTGTCGCGGTTGTCGAACGTAATGACTTGAAAACCTTCGGCTGCGAGCTGCTCGGGGAAGCCTTCGGGCCAGTCGGTGAGTTGGCCGCCAAGCCCCATCACGAGGAGAAGCGGTTCGCCCTCACCGGTCAATTCGTATTCGATTGTGATCCCGTTTGCTTGGACTGATGCCATCGCAGCAGGCTAGGCGCAGCTCGGGCCAAGGGCCCGCGCGCTACAGCGCGTTAAAGAACCCGGCCTTGAGGTAGGCGCCCTCGGGGTACGTCACTGGATGATCGATGTCGTGGCCGGTCCGCACCATCTGACGGAGCTCGCGGCCTGCCGCATCAGCGGCGTCGAGCAGCGTGGCGAAGAAGAGGTCAGACGTGACACGGCTGGAGCACGAAGCCTGGACAAAGACGCCGCCTGGACGCACGAGCCGGAGCCCGATGTGCGTCAACCGGGTGTAGGCGCGGACCGCGACGTCGATGCTCGACTGCTTCTGTGCGAATGACGGCGGGTCGATCACGACGACGTCGTAGGTCGACCCGGCGCGAGCGAGGGCGATCATGACTTCAAAGGCGTCCCCGACCTCTGTCGTGTGCTCGCAGGCCTGTACTTCTGCTCGATCGGCGTTCAGGGCCATGTTTCGTTCGGCCGCTGCCAACGTCGGAGCAGAGATGTCGACGCTGTGGACCGAACGAGCTCCGCCAGCTGCTGCATGCACGCCGAAACCGCCCGTTGAGGCGAACACATCAAGCACGTCGCGGCCCGTAACCAAACGGCCGAGGCGCATCCGGTTGTGGCGCTGATCGAGGAAATGGCCCGTCTTTTGGCCTTGGCGCACGTCTGCTTCGAACCTGAGCCCGCCTTCCGTGAAGAGCACCGGGCCCTCGATGATCTCACCGGCGATGACATCGCCGTCGTCGAATCCGTAGGTTTCGCCACCGGCGACGTTGCGACCAAGCCTGAGCACGACCGACGAGGGCCGCATTGTGGTTTCGAGTGCAGCGAGCACGGTTCGGAGGTGCGGGAACCAGACGCTCGAATACAACTTGACAACCAAGGTCGTGTCGTAGGCATCGACGATCAATCCTGGGAGGCCGTCGTTCTCGCCATTGACGACGCGGTAGCCCGGATGGCCACCGAACTCGGCATCGAGCAGCGGTTGTCGGATCGCCCGAGCTGCGTTGATCTTCGACTCCCAGAACGCCTGATCGATGGTCGCTGTCTTGCCGATGTGGACCATGCGCAGGGCAATGGGTCCAGCCGGGTCGAACAGGCCGATGCCGACGAACTTGCGGTCGTTGTTGAACACGATGGCCAGGTCGCCGGTGTCGCCTTCGTGGCTTGCGGAAACGATCGAATCATCGAACACCCACGGGTGGCCTGCGCGGACGTGGCGCAGCGCGTCAGCAGTCAGCCGGACGGCAATTCGGCGGTCGCTGAGGGTAGGAAGTTGTTCGAACACGCCCCAAGCGTACGGGCGGAACGGGATGACGGGCTCCGTGCCCCAGAACGGGATGACGGGCTCCGTGCCCCAGAACGGGATGACGGGCTCCGTGCCCC
>NZ_JBDNIJ010000189.1:0-6219 GCF_041688325.1 Ilumatobacter sp. | reverse complement strand
GATCTACTTGGGCACGCATCCACTGACATGCTCGACCGCACCTACCGCCATCGGCTGCGTCCGAGTATCGACGTCGCTGCACGGGCCACGTGGGCAGACTGACCCGGCTGCAGGCCGATTAGCGCTGTTTCGTCCGCTGTCGTAGCCCTCGGTTTGGGATACTCGCCACCGTGCGCTGCATCGCTGGCCCCTCCCGCTTCTGGCGTGTCTGATCGTTGCGGAAGTTTCGCCACTGATCCGCTAAGACATGCCGCTTCACCCATGCATCAGCAGCCCGACGCGCCCGCGGATGGTCTCCGCCAACGATCACCGACCGTTCCAACAGTGCGTCCATCCTGACAGGCATCGGGCCGGACCGATCGACGCCCAGCTCGTCGAGCGCAGCGTGATACGTGGACCACCACATCTCCGAAACCTGGGAATCTGTCAACTCGAGTTGCATCATCGTAATTACACAGGCTACACTGTGATGAAAGTCGCCGCACAAGTTGCACTGACTCCCACCACCGATCCGTATCGAGCCGCACGCTTTAGCGAGGCACCGGAGGCGCTGGGCAAAGTCCCAGGAGGACTGCGCCCATGGTTACGCCAACCACCACCCCATTGTCTCTACGCCCACGAGAGGTATCCCAAACCACCGGGTACTCCATCGCGTTCGTATACAAGTTAATCGACTCACAGAGGCTGCCTGCTGTTCGTGTAGGCAGATCAGTCCGCGTTCTGCACGCCGATCTCGTGGCATTCCTCGAAGCTCATCGCGTCGGCGGTGATCTCAATGCGGCAGCCTGAATCAAGCAACGGCCCCGAGGTTGCGCGCTTCGTCGAGCGCATGAAGCGTGAACGGATCGCTGCCGGTCTGCCGGCCACGATCGTCGACGGCCCGACGCTGCGTCTAATCGCGGCGATCGTTGCTGCGTCACGACCGACCGAAGCCGGTGCGGCATGACCGGCCCGAAAACGGCGCCCGCCCCCGGCGCGAACACCGAGGGCGAGGCCAGAGCTGATCTGGCGGATCACTCAAAGTTTACCCTCAGCAGGAATGTTTCAGCTCAAAGTTGCTTGATGGCTTGCAGTAACCCTCAGGGCTCGTGCTCGTATCGCTGCCCCCAGATCGGCGGTGCGTTATGACATCGCGCAGGGACGAGCGGCGAGCGTTCAAACGCTCGTGTCGAATTGACCTTGCAGCCAATGGTTGCCGCTGTACACCGACGATCCGCGTCCTCGACCCCGGCGAAGTCAAAGCACACGCGAAACGACCAGGCGTGAAGGCCGGCGCATTCGTGCAGCACGAGACCCGCTGCCCGCTCGGGCAAGTTGTCGCCGAGCAGAACCGCCACGGAATCTTTCCGGCGCTGTACGGACACGGCCAGCCGACGACGAGGTGCGGCCGATGAGCGCCTCAGTGAGCTTTGACGAGGGACTGTTCGCTCCCAACATCGCCGAGCCCATCACGAACCGGGCAGCCCACTACGCGCGGTGCGGGTTGCGTGTGTTCCCGGTCGACATGCGAGTCAACGCAGACGGCAAACGCCCGAAGTCACCAGCGCGCCGTTACTTGTGGAAGGCGCGTGCATCGTGCCGGGTGACCGAAGTCGTCGAGGACTTCCTCGAAGCCGTGGGCGACTGGGGCGAAGAAGGAGTCGGCATCGCATGGGCGCTCGGTCTCGACGGGTACTTCGCACTCGACCTCGACGTGCCCGATGAGCCGCACTGGTGGACCGAGGCTGCCACGTTTGCCGTAGTCAACACCACGGCGCGCGGTCATCATCTGGTCTGCCGTAATCCTGAGGGACTGGTGCCGTCGAACTCCACGGCGAACTTCCCGACGTCGGGATGGGGCGAAGCTCGCGGCCACGGCGGATACATCGTCATTGCCGGCCCTGACCGACCGGGGCTCGATGTCGTCGAACTCCGTGGGCTCGTAGCGTTCGGCCGTCCCGAATGGCTCACGCCCGAGGGTGATCTCGCCGACGCAGCTTCACCCGAAGCCGTGCAGGCATTCGAGACCGAACATGGCGAGCGTCTCTACCCCGCTGCGCTTGCCGGCGTGCGTACCTTCCTCACTGACTGGAAGCCAGGGGCACCACGACCCAACGGCGAGAAGTACAACGCAGCGCGTCACGTAACCGCCGTCGAAGCAGCGTGCTGGATCGCCCGAGAAGCCGCGGCCGGTCTGTACCCCGCCGTCGACGGATTCGGCGTGCTGCGCGACTGGTGGAAGACCGTGATGGTCAACGAACCTCGACGAATCACGAATGCTGAGCTGCCGTCGGTCATTGCATGGGGAATCGGTCAGGCCAACGCCAACCCGGCCGAAGTCGCGACGATCAGAGCGAAACACATCGCTGCACCAGCCGACCGACCGCCACCCGCTGATCCCTGCACCCTTGACGTGGCGCATGACGTCGCGCGCAAATGGCTCGGCGACGAGTACGACATGGACGCCTTCGACGTCACTCTCGCCGCCGCAGCCGTGGAACGACTCGACGGAGATCCGGTGTGGCTCCTCGTCGTGTCCGGATCCGGAAACGCGAAGACCGAAACCGTCCAGACACTCGACGGTGCCGGAGCGTTCGTCACCTCGACCATCACTTCGACCGGGGCGCTCCTCTCGGGCTCACCGAAGAAGGAAAAGGCAGCGGACTCGACCGGTGGACTGCTCCGCAAGATCGGCGACCGCGGAATCGTTGTCATCAAAGACGTGACGTCGATCCTCTCGCAGGACCGCAACACCCGAGCCGAAGTACTCGCCGCACTCCGCGAGGTGTACGACGGCCGATGGGAACGCAACGTCGGCACCGACGGCGGGCGCACTTTGACGTGGGCCGGCCGCATCGTGCTCATCGGTGCCGTCACGACCGCGTGGGATCGTGCTCACTCCGTCGTGTCGGCAATGGGTGACCGGTTCGTACTCATCCGCATGGACTCGACAGTCGGACGGCTGCAGGCCGGTCGACGCTCGATCGGCAACACCGGTTCCGAGATCCAGATGCGCCAGGAACTCGCAGACGCTGCCGGCGGTGTCATCGCATCGGTGAAGCCCGAGGACGCGATCGACCTCGACGACGAAGAAACAGAGCGACTGCTCGCCGCAGCCGACGTCGTGACCATTGCGAGGACTGCCGTCGACTTCGATTACCGGGGCGACGTCATCGACGCCCACGCCCCAGAGATGCCGACCCGGTTCGCGAAACAGCTCGGGCAGATCGTGCGCGGTGCCGTTGCTATCGGTTGCGATCGGCCCGATGCGCTGCGCCTCGCGATCCGTTGCGCTCGAGATTCCATGCCACCGATGCGTCTGTCGATCCTGCTCGATGTCGCAGCACACCCGGGCTCGACGACCACCGACGTCCGCAAGCGCATCGACAAGCCACGGTCGACGGTCGACCGACAACTGCAAGCGCTTCACATCCTCGGTCTCGTCGAGGTGGACGAGGTGGACGGCGGCAACGGTGTGCGATGGATGTACCGACTCGCCGACGGCATCGACCCCGACGTGCTCGAACCACCCTTCAAACCGTCACCAGAAATGTGAGTGAGTACTCTTTGGACTACATAAAAGAGACATACGCAGGCCTTTCATCACCTACTCACAAATCTGGTGACGCCCCGGCCGTTTCTCTGCTCCTGCTGCTCGGTCGAACTCGATCGACCTGGTATGACCGAGCCTCGTGTCGCGGTAGCGGGCTGGATTTCACCGACCCGGCACGCCCCAAAGTCGACGCATGCCTACAAGTCTGCGGCCGCTGCGAAGTCCGTACCGAGTGCTTGGACTGGGCGCTCGACATCGACGACACCGCGGCCGTGCTCGGCGGCACCGACCCCGCGGCCCGCCGGCAGATCCGCAAGCAACGACTCAACACCGCAACCGAAGGAACGTGACCCCCATGCCCCGACACGACCGCGCCCGACTGCCACGAAAGTCACGCATCGCCCGCCGCCTCATTGCCCAGCACCGCGACGGCCGACCCCCAAAGATCCAACCCCCGAAGACCCAACCCAGAAGGACAAACAAAATGACAAGCGACACCGAACAGCCCAAGCCCGCCGCCGCCGATGGCGGACCCCGCGGAAGCGGTACCGGAGCGCAGCAACTCACACGTGGCGACCTCGCCTCGATGACGCCCGAAGCAATCGACGCAGCCCGCATATCAGGCCAACTCGATCAGCTCCTCGGGCGCCAGTAATCCCCCAACCCAACCCAAACCAACACCAACCAGAAGGAAACGACATGCCCCGATTCAACGAAATGCCACCCACCGCCAGCACCTGGCCCGCACAGGTCGCGAAGATCGCAGCTGAACTCAAGACGATGCAGGAGCGTGCCACCCAGGCACGACTCGAGCTCGTGAAGCTGACCGGCGACGACTCGCCCGGCGAGCGCTCCGGCATCCTGCTCGCCCTCCAGAAGGCAGACCAAGCCGAAATGACCGCGGCAGCCCGAAGCGGCAAAACCATCCCTGCTCGGCGACCCGCAACCGAGCAGCACGCCCTCAACGTGGAGGCTGCCCGCGCCGCATCGACCGCGATCGAAGGCGCAGAGCTGCAACTCGGCAACGAACTGCAGGCGGCGCTCAACGAGCACGGGCCCGCCATCGACGCCGCCGTGACCGCCGAGGTGGAAGCAACGGCCGACGCGTACGCCGACGCAGTTGATCGGCTCGAAGCCGCAAGACTTTCAGCGATTCAAGCAGTCTCAACAATTGCGTTTGTTGTCCGAGCTCGTCGAGCTAAGCCCAGCAGCTACCTCAACTTCGTCGCTGCCATGTCTCCCGAAATCGCCGGGAATCGCGCCAGCTTCGGCGCCGGGAACTTCGATCGAATCACTGCAGCGCTGCGAGGCGAAGCGGCCCACTACAAGGCCGCAGCCACCAGCTCAGCCACGACCGCCGCAGCGGCATAAGCACGCCGTTGTGCGCGCCTGATTCGTTCAGGTGTACACGACGCGCGATCGTCGACCCCGAGCCCGTCGTGCTGGTGTGTGAGTCAGCACCGGGCGAGGGGCCGACACCCACCACCACCACCGAGCTGCAGCCGGCTCGGGCTGCCGAAAGCTTTGCAATCGATTCGCAATCGCCACCGATCACGAAGTCAGCGACCGCAACGGGCGACCGAGCACAACGACAACCGAAGCCGCCGAAGCAGCCCAACCCGCCCAAGCCGCCCAAGCTTTGACCACAGAGGGTGGGGGTGGACCCCCTCGACCCCCACAGGGTCTGCGTCACGGGTCTGTCGTCAAGGGTCTGCAATCCAATCCCGAAACCACTTTGAGCCCCATGCCACCCCTGATTACCCCGTAGAGGTACCCACAATGACCACCACGCCACCAGCACCCGCAGACCTTCCCGAAGCGCAAGCGCTCCTATGGACTGCAGTGATGGCAGATCACGAGATGTCAGACGCCGAGCAGCGGATATTCGAGGATGCGCTCCGTCTCGCCCAACGCGCCGACGAGGCCAGCATCGTTGTCACAGAGCACGGCGTCACAGTGCTCGATCGCTACGGCTGCCCGAAGATCAACCCGGCCGCAGAACTTGAGATCCGCTGCCGCACGGCGTCGGCTCGGTTACTCGCGGGCTTGAAACTGACGCTTCCCGAAGACGACCTACCGCGCCCGAACAGCAGTCCACCAGGACCGCGACCGAAGCGGAAGTCACGATGACACGACGACGGCAACCGCCTCCACCGGAGCCGGCCACGATCCCCGACAACATGCCAGCAGCGATGCCGTGGCGCGACTTCGTGCCGGCCGGCACCGACCTCGCACAGCTCGCCCGCGACCTCGCTGCAGCAACACGGTGGAGCATCGCACAGACTGACCGGGCAACCGCACCCCCAACGCCACAACGAACCGCCGACGCCGCCACCGACCTCGACGCGCTTGACGCATGGCTGATCGACATCGACGCAACGGTCGAGGCGACATATCGAGGTCGGCGGCGAACGTGCTGGGAGTGCAGCCTCGATTATTCCTACGATTGAAATTTCCCGGCTCTGCTCACCCCGAATTAGGGAAGTCTTGTGACGTGCCGAGTTCTAACATGGGCCGAAGTCTTGACCGATCGACAACATTGGTCGAGGGTCGTCATCGGACGACAGGACGTTCACGACGAGAAGATCGTCCCCCTGAGACAGCACCCACTGCACTCCACTGGACAACGGACCATATTCGCACCACTGCCAGTCCTGCCACGGCTGGCCGTCTGGCAGAAGTTCCGT
>NZ_JBDNIJ010000003.1:0-7276 GCF_041688325.1 Ilumatobacter sp. | reverse complement strand
GGCCCAGGTCGGCTGGGGCAGCCAGATCCGCAGTTACGTGATGCAGCCGTACCAAATGGTCAAAGACCTCCGGACCGAGATCGAAACGGCGAATGTCAGCGGGGTGCTCGACGGCGACATCGATTTTCTTATCGAAGGCTTTCTGCAACAGAAGCGTGCACAGGGCGAACCCGAAAGCTGAGATGGTCACTCTGTGTCAGGCACAGTGTGACCGGCACAGTGTGACCGGCCAGGCAGCGTCATCGAAGTGGCCGGGAACTGCTGAGTCAGTCGTCAACAAATTTTGCGGTGGGGGTGCCTCGTTGCAGGTGTGTGACAGCGGTACTGTCGTGCAGCGCCGATCGGACCCACTCCGACGGCCCCTTCACTCATGATTCGCCTCGAAAATGTCACCAAGAGCTACTCCGCCGATGTCGTTGCACTGCGCGACGCTGGATTCGACATCGCCAAGGGCGAGTTTGTCTTCCTTGTCGGGCCGTCCGGATCGGGCAAGAGCACCCTCCTGCGCATGCTTAACCGCCAAGACCGGCCCGAGCGCGGCGCTGTCTGGGTCGCGGGTCGCAACATTGTTGACATGCCGCCTGGCCGTGTTCCGCACTTGCGGCGCAACATCGGCAATATCTTCCAGGACTACAAACTCCTGCTCGAAAAGACGGTGTTCGAGAACGTCGCATTCGCGCAAGAGGTGATTGGCCGTCCAAAGCATGTCATCAAGCAGCAGGTGCCCGCCGTGCTCGAACTCGTCGGCCTAGCGGGCAAGGAAGACCGCCTGCCGCACCAACTGTCCGGTGGCGAGCAGCAACGTGTGTCGGTTGCTCGTGCATTCGTCAACCGGCCGCTGATCCTGCTCGCAGACGAGCCGACTGGCAACCTTGACCCGGCGACAGGCGAGGGCATTATGCGGCTCCTCGACCGCATCAACAAGACCGGTACGACCGTGGTCATGGCGACCCATGACCAACGAATTGTCAACACCATGCGCAAGCGTGTCATTCAGCTCGACCGTGGCGTGATCGTGCGTGATCAGGCGCGCGGCGTCTACGAGTGAGGTAGTTCCCATGCTTTCACGCCTTCGCTACATCTTCCGCGAGACTTTTGACAGTTTTCGTCGCAACGCCACCCTCACCATGGCTGCCATCATCACCGCAGCAATCTCACTGCTTGGTGTTGGCCTGACGTTGCTCAGCCAGCAAGGCTTCGACAACCTGCTTTCCAAGTGGGAGGGCGGCGTCGAAATGATCATCTTCGTCAATGCTGGCGCGAGCGCCGATCAGTTGGGCGTGATCGACACGGCGCTGGGTAATGCCGGCACGTTCGTCGAAGAGTTCACGTACTGCGACGCGGTCTGCTCACTCAATGAGGCACAGATTGTGCTCGCCGGAGAGCCGGGCACACTCGCCCTGCTCGACCTGAATAACATCCCGACTCAGTACAAGGTTGTTCCGACCGAAGGCACCGACGTCGAACTCCTGCGGCAGCTTGAAGGCGCATTCGCAGAATTGCCAAACGTCTTTAACGTGCAGTTCGCCGAAGACCAGATCAGCCTGATCGGTCAGCTCCAAGACTTCTTCGGTTTCCGTCTGCTGCTGTTGTCGATCTTCCTGCTGTTGGCCGCGATCCTGCTGATTTGGAACACGGTTCGTACGGCGATCTTTGCCCGACGACGCGAAATCGAAGTGATGAAACTGGTCGGTGCGACCGACTGGTTCATTCGTGTCCCCTTCATGTTGGAAGGCTTGCTCCACGGCATTATTGGTGGCGTCCTCGCCAGCGGTGGACTCTGGGCCTGGAACAGTCAATGGACCAGCGGTGTCGGTGAATTCCCTGAGGGGAGTGGCTTCGCCGCGTTGGTCGTGACTGACGGCTACGACAAACAGGTGATGCTGATCATGTTGATCATCGGTGCCGCCGCGGGCGCCATTGGATCTGGCATCGCCGCAAGTCGATTCTTGGACGTCTAGCTCACTACGTTGCTCCTCCATGGAGTACACGCAGATCATTTACGACGTCGCTGACAATATTGCGACGATCACACTGAACCGGCCCGAGAAGCTCAATGCCTTTACGGGCACGATGATGTACGAGATCATCGACGCGTTCGACCAGGTCGATGCCGACGACGACGTGCGGGCTGTAATCGTCACCGGAGCAGGCCGTGCCTTCTGCGCTGGCGCAGACTTGTCTGGTGCCGGGGGAGAGACCTTTGCCGAAGGTGGCAGCGACGTGCAGACGAAAACGGGCGTCCCACGCGATGGCGGCGGGATGGTGTCGCTGCGGATCTTCGAATGCACCAAGCCGGTGATTGGAGCGATCAATGGCGCCTCGGTCGGCGTGGGCGTCACGATGACGTTGCCGATGGACTTCCGCCTCGCCAGCGAGCACGCGAAGTTCGGCTTCGTGTTTGCTCGACGCGGCATCGTCCCAGAAGCGTGCTCGTCGTACTTCCTGCCGCGCATTGTTGGGATCAGCCAGGCAACCGAATGGTGCTACACCGGCCGAGTTTTCCCAGCAGATGAGGCGCTCGCCGGTGGTCTCGTCAGAAGCGTGCACGCCGGAGATGCTCTGCTCGAAGCAGCGCGCGCGATCGCCACGGAAATCGCTCAGAACACGGCGCCAGTGTCGGTGGCACTGACCCGTCAGATGCTTTGGCGGATGCTGGGCGCCGATCATCCGATGCAAGCGCACCGCGTCGACTCGCGTGGCATCTTGTCTCGTGGGTCGAGCGACGATGCACGTGAAGGTGTGACGAGTTTCCTTGAGAAGCGAGATCCGGTGTACCCGATCAAGGTGAGTGACGGATTGCCCGACATTTTCCCGGACTACGTCGAACCAACATTCGACTGAGCGACATGGGTTTCGAGCGGTCGACTCCAATGCAGAGAGTGAGTGCGAGGTGCCCAGGGGCACACGGCGTGGTGGGAATTTCTCAAGTTTCCGGAGGTTCTTACCGATGTCTAGAACAACGACATCGAGAACTATCTGTGTCGAGAACCACCTGTATCGAGAATTACCTGTATCGAGTATTACCAGTGAGGAACGAAATCCAATGGCCACCATGTTGATGCAAGAACTGAGCGCTGGCGACGTGATCGAGATCAAGACCGCTGCGAACGTCGCTGACGACGTCATGACCGTGCTGGTCCTTTTGTCCACCGACGAGTTCCTCGTGCTGGACCCGTGCAATGACTCCACTCCCTTCGTTGTCAAGTGCAGCGAGCTCATCGAGTACCGCAAGTTCGATGCTGAGGAAGTCTTCGCCGCGGTCTGATCGAACACCTCGCTTGCCCCCTAGCGTGGGTGTTGTGGTTGACACGGTGCCTTCGTTGTTTTCGAGAGTCGGATCGAGTGACGAGGAACGAATTGCGTTCTTCGAGCGTCTCGTCGATGCCTTCTATGAAGGTGTGGCGACGGATGACGTCTTACTCCCGCTCTACCCTGAGCAACCTGACCTGACTGGTGCACGGCACCGCCTCACGTTGTTCCTCGCTCAGTACTGGGGCGGCCCGCAGACCTACATGGACGAGCGCGGGCATCCGAAGCTTCGTCTGCGACACTTTCCGTTTCA
Source organism: Ilumatobacter sp. (assembly GCF_041688325.1). GTDB lineage: Bacteria > Actinomycetota > Acidimicrobiia > Acidimicrobiales > Ilumatobacteraceae > Ilumatobacter_A. The sequence goes on along the minus strand of NZ_JBDNIJ010000003.1, from coordinate 3,711 downwards.
TGTCGGCCCGCTTGAGCGCGACCGCTGGCTGGTACACATGGCGGCGGCAGTCGAACGCACGTGTGCCGACGACTCGATCGGCGAAGCAATCGCTGACGAAATGATGGCGTACTTTGTGCCAGCCGCTGAACACCTCCGGAACGACACCGGGCTCCCGATCACCTCGGCGAGCTATCCGCGGGCTTGATCAAACGCCAACGCGTTGTACATTCGACCGTGACATGGCTGCCATCGACGTCACCAATCTCCACAAGCAGTACGGCTCGAATCACGCCGTCGACGGGGTGTCGTTCCACGTCGACCAGGGCGAGGTCTATGCCTTGCTTGGCGAGAATGGTGCTGGCAAGTCGACCACGGTCGAAATCCTCGAAGGACATCGTGAGCCGTCATCCGGCGAGGTGAGTGTGCTTGGCGTCGATCCTGCGAAGGCCGATCGGAATTTTCGAAACCGCGTTGGCATTGTGCTCCAGTCGTCGGGAGTCGAAACCGAGTTCACCGTGCGCGAAGTCATCGATCTGTACTCGAGCGCGTACAGCAATCCCCGCTCGCTCGACGAAGTCATTGGACTGACCGGGCTCGACGAGAAGGTCGACGAGCGAGTCGGATCGCTCTCGGGCGGTCTGAAGCGACGAGTCGACCTCGCACTCGGGATCGTCGGTCGCCCCGAAATGCTCTTTCTCGATGAGCCGACAACGGGGTTCGACCCATCAGCGCGGCGTAAGTCGTGGGACCTCATCGAGGCCTTGATCGCTGACGGCACCACGGTGCTCCTGACGACGCACTATCTCGATGAGGCGGAGCATCTTGCCGATCGGGTCGGTGTGCTGATGCGCAGGGCCGCATGGTGGCCGAAGGCGCACCAGCCGAGTTGATCAACCGCGTGAGCGGGACGATCGTGTCCTTCGACGTGCCGGACTCGATCTCGCTCGACTCGGCGGCGAGCACGTTCGCCGAGGTGCTGGGTGCCGACGTGAGTATGTCGGGCCGTCTCGTCGAGGTCCGTGTCGACCAGCCGACCATTGCTGTCCATCGGCTGACCGGTTGGGCGATCGAGCAGTCGGTCGAATTGGAAGGGCTGAGTGTGCGGCGGGCGTCGCTCGAAGACGTGTTCCTCGAACTCACCGGAGAGTACGGCGTGGGGAGCGGGTCGTGAGCGGCTTCCCCTCGAACGCTTCCCTGGTGATCCGCCAGACGCGCTACCAATTGAAGTTCTTTACCCGAGTACCGATCGCACTGTTCTTCACACTTTTCCTCCCGATCGTCATGCTCGTACTGTTCAACGCACTGTTCGGTGACGATTTCGTCTGTGGTGACGATGCATGCACGGCGGGCAATCGCTGGCCGATCAGCCAGTTCTACACCGGCGGCCTCGCCGCCTACACCGCAGTGTCGGCTACGTTCACCAACCTCGCCAACATGGTTCCACTGCGCCGTGACGAGGGGGTGCTGAAGCGGTGGCGGGGTACGCCGCTTCCGACCTGGACCTACATCGCCGGATTCGTGCTCTCAGCGGTGGTCATCGCCATGGCCGGTGTGTTGATCATGCTGACCATGGGCGTCGTCCTGTACGACCTGTCAATCGATTGGGCCAAGATGCCCGCAGCCGTCGTGACCTTCACCGTCGGCGTTGCGTCGTTTGCAGCGCTTGGGATGGCCCTGGCGTCGCTGGTCAAGTCGGCCAGTTCGGCTTCGGCTGCAGCGAACGCAGTGATCTTGCCGCTTGCCTTCATCTCGGACGTGTTCGTGGTGAGCGACCGAAAGAACGGCTTCTTGAACTCCGTCGGCAACTTCTTCCCGCTCAAGCCGTTCGTCAATGCGTTCCAAGATTGCTTCTCACCTGCCGTCGATGGTGCAGCGTTCAACCCTGGATCGCTTGCCTTCGTTGCAGCGTGGGGCCTTGTCGGCTTGGCGATTGCACTCAAGAAGTTCCGCTGGGAGCCGAGCGGCTCAGCGCCGCGCGGCCGCCGCGCTCGAGCAGCAGCAGTTGAAGCGGCTGCCTGATCTCTACGAGTAGACGATCGTGCGGTGACCGTGGACTGCGACCTTGTGCTCGAGGTGAGCCCGGACTGCCCGCGAAAGCACGAGTGTCTCGACGTCACGGCCCCGAGCAGTGAGTTGCTGGACGTTTTCACGGTGCGTTACGTGAGCTGTGTCTTGAGCGATGATCGGGCCCTCGTCGAGGTCGGCAGTGGCGTAGTGGGCTGTTGCACCGATCAGCTTGACGCCGCGCTCGTGTGCCTGGCGATACGGGTTTGCCCCGACGAATGCAGGCAGGAACGAGTGGTGGATGTTGATGATCCGCATCGGATGTTGCGACACGAAGTTGTCGCTGAGGATCTGCATGTAGCGAGCCATAACGGTGAGCTCGACATCGTGTTCAGCGAGGGTGGCAAGCACCTCGAGTTCTTGCTCGGGCCTGGTGTCCTGTGTGACGGGTAGGTGTACGAACGGGAGACCCATGTGCTCGACGATGTCTCGATGATCGGGGTGATTCGAGATGACGACACGTAGGTCCATCGGCATCTCACCGCTCCGCCACCGTGTGAGCAGGTCATAGAGGCAGTGCGGTTGCTTGGAGCACATGATCGCCGTGGGGATCGGTACCGAGTTGTCACGGAGGTCGACGACCATGGCGAACCGATCGGCGACTGCTTGGAACGCGTCGTGGAAGTCTGTTGCCGATCGATCGTTGGTCAGCTCGAACTCGATGCGCTGAAAGAACACCGAACCGTCTCCCCCGACGCCACCCTTGACGTATTGCTCGGCGTGGATGATGTTGCCTTCCTGGCTGGCAATGAATTCTGCGGTCGCGGCGACCACACCGAATCGATCGGGGCACGAAAGCAACAGGACGTACGACATCACGCCTTTCTATCGACTCCCGCCGTCCGTGGCGTGGTGACCTCAGTCCGCCTGGTCACGTCGGCGAAGTGCCCAGCAGACCACGGCGGTGGCCGCCGCAGCGTTCAGCGAGTCGACGCCGGCCGCCATCGGGATCCGTACCGGTGTGGCGATGTCGAGGAGTTCCTGGCTGAGACCGCTGCGTTCTGATCCAATGAGCACCGCAGCTCGTTCGCCAGGCCGGACCATGTCGAGCGCAATGGCCGACGGATCGGGTGTCATCGCATACAACTCGAAGCCCTCGAGGGCACGGAGTTCGGCCGCGAGGTGGCGTGTGCGAACGTGGGGGAGTGTGAACGCGGTGCCCATGGCGACCCGCAGGGCTCGACGAGCAAGGGGATCAGCACTCGTGTGGTCGAGTACCAGTCCGTCCCAGCCCATCGCAGCAGCATTCCGCACGATCGAGCCGACGTTGACCGGGTTGTCGACCGCTTCTGCGACGACGATCCGCCGCGCTGTGCGTGCCAGCTCGTAGAGCTTTGGGCGAGCCGGGCGCTCGAAAAGGGCGAGGATCGAGAGGGGGAGACCGATCTGCTCGATCCGGGCTCGTACTGCTGGTCCACCGGCGTAGACCGGGCAGTCGAGCTGCGCGGCGACGTCGGGAACGCGATCGATGTCGACCAGTGCAGCGGTCGCTACACAGCCAGCTTCGAGTGCCCGTTTGACGACCAAGTCGCCCTCGGCGAGGAAGAGGCCGGCACCGGCGTCGTCGCGCTTCTGGGAACGGCTCGCAAGCGCTCGCTCGTTCACCCGAAACTGTGCAAAGCGCGGGTCGTCCGGGTCGTCGATCAGCTCCATCCGACGAGTCTC
>NZ_JBDNIJ010000188.1:0-15933 GCF_041688325.1 Ilumatobacter sp. | reverse complement strand
GACGCGGCACACCACATCGATGTAGCCGACCGGCAGCGGCGCGGCCATGGCAACAACGGTCCCGACGGTGGGTGGTCCCGGGTGGGCGACGACCAGCCCTGACGTTGTTTGCATGCGCCAGTCGCGAAGCGCGTCGGAGGCACGTTCAAAGACGGGACGACCGTTTCCGAGGTCGCGGGACCAGTGGCCGTATCGATAACCGGGTGCACCGGCGCTCCACGCGGTGATGCCGACTGGCGAGTACGTCAACTCGTCTGTGACCGCCGCCTCAGCGAGCACACGGAGCTGCGAAATGGTCGGCCGAGTGACGTGCAGTGACATGCCCCCATTCTTGCGTGGAGCGTGTCTGGGCATGCGCCAGTTCGGTATGTCGGGCACGCCACTGGAGACAGCAGCGCCGTCGGCTATTGCTCGGAGTGAGAGGAGGGGTGCTGGCCCATGGGACCGGGACGCAGTCGGTAGACGCGGACCTCGCCGATGTGACGGAGGTTGCGTTGCCCGAGGCTGCGGAGGGCGAATCTCCGATCGCCGGCCAGCTCGTCGCGGAGGCTTTGGTTGACGTTGACCGCACCGGCCCGACCGATCGCCGCGAGACGGCTCGCCGTGTTCACGACGGGTCCATAGAGATCGCCATCACGCGCCAGGGTCGGTCCGCTCGCCATGCCGATCCGGAGGCCACTCAGAATCGGATCACGTTTGACGGCGTTGGTTAACTCAAGAGCGATCAGTGCCGCCTGAGCCGGATCGAGGACGGAGAACATCGCGGCGTCGCCGATCATCTTGACGATCCGGCCGTCGTTGCCCACCACGACGTCGTGAACCAACGAATCGAACCGTCCGACGAGGTCGGCCAGCTTGCGGTCGTTGAGGTGGAGGCTCAGCTCCGTGAAGCGCACGAGGTCGGCGAATCCGATGACCTGTGTTTCGCCACCTGGCGACGAGGCGAGCAACACGCGCCGGCGAGCCGCGGCGCGCAGGTGCCGCCGGAACGAGTAGTCGATGACCTCCGACATGAACGGCAGCAGCTCCCCGGCGCGAACGGCGAGCGCGCTGGGGTCCTCCGCTACATCGTCTCCGTCGTCGGCGCTCGCGGCCGCCTCTCGACGTTCTACTGAACGCGCTGCGCCAGCGTCGACGACGGCGGTCGCGACGTTGGCGAGCGACATGCCGATGACCCGAGAAACCTGGAGTGCCATGTCGGGATCGACGAGGCCGTTCTGTGTCACTGTGACCAGCGACTTGAGAATCGCGACGTCGTGCTTGGTGAACGAGCGCTCGTCATCGTCGGTGTCAACGAAACCCAGGGCCCGCCACAACGACCTCACGACGTCGGCCTCTACGCCGACTTTTGCAGCCAGGTCGTCGATGGTCAACTTCGGCTTGCCCGGGAGCACGACCGCATCGATTGCGAGCAATTCGGCGGTGCCGCTGGCTTCGGCCTCGTCAATCGTCTCTGGTGGCAGTCCCAGGGCTTCGAGGACCTCGCGAACAGTCCGAACTTTTTTCAGACGAAACCTCGGCACGAGAGCAGGCTACGGACGGTCAACGCCTTGCGGCATGAGAACACCACCATGTTGACCACCGGGTTGACGACCGCGCTCGCCAGGGAAAATCGGGCCGGCCAGTGCAGGCTTCGTCAGGAACGGCGGCTGTCAGCTGCTTGTTGGACATCGTCGACGAGTCCGCTCAGCGTCTTGCCCGCTCCACCAACCAATGTCGGCGTGCCTCCCGCACGGATCTTGTCTGCGAATTCCTCAGCCCGATCGGCAGCGTCCGGGTTGGTCACCGAGATCACGGCCACGTCGACCTCCTCATGAGTTGCACAGAAGTTAACGAGTTCCTCACCGGGCAGGTCTGCTCCAAAGTGATGGACATGCCAATTGGCCTCGCGTAGCGCCGCCGTCGCCATCGTCGTCGGCAGGGAGTGCAGGTCACCGGAGATCGCTGCGACCATCACGGTGCCCCGCCGGCGACCCCGCGGGTTGGGCAGCAGATCGCCGAGCGCTCGCTCAATGATCGCCGATGCTCGATGCTCAGCCCAGATGGTCAGGTTCCCGTCGTGCCATGCCTGCCCGATAGCGAGCAGGGGCGGCGAGATCACCTGCTCGATGAGGTCAATGATGGTCGTGCCTTCGTCGACGAGCCTCCTGGCAATCCTGCGGGCCTCAGATTCGTCGCCGGCCAGGAGCGCCTCGTGCATGCGCCCAGACTGACGGACCAGCCGGGCTGCACTGGGCGCGGCCGGGGCCTGCGGCCGGTTACGGCTCGCAGTGACCTCGGCGATGTCGTGGGACGAGACCAAATATTTTCCGCCAACGAGCTGGGCGGGTAGCCGGCCGCTGCGCACCCACCGATACGCGGTTTGGTAGTGAACACCGAGGGCATCTGCTGCGGATTGCAGCTCCAACATCGTCTCGGGTTCACCACTCATCACCGCATCGTAGATGATCAACAATCTTTATGCACTAACCCTGGCTAAGTCAGGCTAAACAATGTTAATATCGGTTTGTCCGCAACGGTGTGGGCGAATTATCACAAGGAGAAGTCCAATGGAGTTCACGTTGACCGAGGCCCAATACAACCTCGTTTACAACTCGTTTTCGTTTGTCATCGCCAGCATGGGTGCAGCACTCGTGTTCTTCCTGCTGGTCAGGAATCGCGTGGCGCCCCAGCACCGCATGGCAGTCACCCTTTCCACGCTGGTCGTCGGCATCGCCCTCTACCACTACGTCCGAATCTTCGGATCCTGGTCCGATGCGTTCAGCTACGTAGGTGGCAAATACGTCCAAGACGGCGAGCCATTCAATGAGGGCTACCGCTACGTCGACTGGTTCTTGACCGTTCCGCTGCTGCTCGCTGAACTCGTGGTGGTGCTGAAGCTCACCAAGGGCAAGACGCGCAGCCTGATCGTCAGGCTGACCATCGCTGCGGTGGCAATGATTGCGCTCGGCTACCCCGGCGAAATCGCTGCCTCAGACTCTTCGGCTCGCACCATGTGGGGCGTGCTGTCAACCATCCCGTTCCTGTACATCCTGTACGTGCTCTTCGTTGAACTCGGCAAGTCGCTCGACCGCCAAAGCGGCGGTGTCAAGAAGCTTGTCGACGCACTCCGCTACATCATTCTGGCCACGTGGGGCATCTACCCGATCGCCTACATGTTGCCATCGCTGATCGACGACACGGCCAAGGCCGAGGTCGCCCGTCAGGTGATGTACTCACTCGGCGACGTGCTCGCCAAGCCGCTCTTCGGGATCCTGGTGTTGGGCATCGCTCTCGCCAAGTCTCGTGAGGACGGCTACGTCGAGCCCGGCGGCCAAGCGGTCGACGCCAATACACCCGACGACGCAAGCGAACTCGTCGAAGCCTGATTCCAACCACAGCATAAATTCCAATGCGGGCTCGGCGCCTCACCCCCCAACTACCCCCCGCGGGGTGTCGGGCCCGCACCCGAAAGGATGAATGATGAACAACTCAACGCTCCGTCTGCTCGACAGTGACCCTCAAGCATGCAACCCGGTTGCTGCTGGTGTTGACTGGAAATTGGACGCGGCTTGCCGTGGCCAACTCGAACTGTTCTTCGCACGCAAAGCCGAACGCCCTGAAGCCCGAGCTCGTCGTGAAGCAAAGGCCAAGAGGGTCTGCGACGAGTGCCCCGTCTTCCACGAGTGCCGCACGATTGCACGGGCAAATTGCGAATACGGCTACTGGGCTGGCGAGTCCGAAGAAGACCGCCACGTCCTCGGTTTCAGAGTCACTGCGCCCATTGGCTTGCGCGCCCGCCTCGCCGACCAGGAGAAGCGGCAGAGCCGCAGCGCCTGAGTCTGCATGTGATGGCCGACGCTCGGCGTTGAGCGACGTCGGTGCTTGCCGATGAGGTGTCAACGAAGACACCGTCATCGGCGTCGGCAGCGGCAGCGGAGTCGCAATAATAGAAGTCTGGGCCTCACGATGTTTGTGAAGTCCACTGACACCTTGTTGGCGAGCACGGGTCGTGATCGGGGGCGACAAGCTGCCGCCATCGCCCGATGACCAGCCCTACTGCCAATCGTCGTTGTGTCCTCGTTCGTCGTCCTGTCGGCCAGGCCACGCCTGACTGTTTTCGAGTCGAAGAGGTCGGGCTCGAGCCATTGCAACCCGGCGAGGTGCGCGTCGCGGTCGAGTATGTGTCGGTCGATGCAGGTACCCGCACGATGCTGCGTGGCGAGGGATTTCACATGCAAGTCGAGATGGGTGGCGTGATTCTTTCGCGAGGCGTAGGCCGCGTGATCGAGTCGGCCGACGATGCGTTTCAGAATGGCCAGGCTGTTGCCGGCCGTCTGGGCGCTCAAACCGTCGCAACGGTCCCTGGCTCGTACTTGATGGTAATCGATGACTCGCTTGGACCGCTGAGCTTGCATCTCGGCGTGCTTGGCCCCTCCACGGGTGTGACCGCCTGGATCGGAATCCGCGAGGTCGCCAAGCCGAAGCCCGGCGACAACGTCGGCGGCGACATTCTCGACGCCGTGCTCGACAATCTTGCACTCCATGCGAACGTCGTCATCTGCGGCGCGGTGTCGCAGTACGACGATATGGACGACATCACCGGTCCGTCGATGTACCTGCGCTTGGCGGAACGGCAGTCGAAGATGGAAGGGTTCGCCTACTTCCACTTCCCAGACAGCATCCCCAAGGCACAAGCAAAACTCGCGAGCTGGGTCGAGGACGGCTCAATCGTCGGTTCCGAGCACGTGCTCGAAGGCATCGACGCGTTCCCCGATGCCCTGCAGTTCATGTTCGAAGGCGGCAACATCGGCAAATTACTCGTCAGCACGACCTAACAGGGCTGCAGGGTCCTGCTCGGCGACGCAACTCCAGGTTGACCGGACCGATCCCCGTCAGGTTTCCACCCGACGCGCTCGCAGGCGCGCCGAACAGCTGTTTATACGTGTCCTCCCAGGACAGATAACGTATCTTTCTCAACACATGGTTTGAAAGACATGTTTCATACGCCTAGAGTAGGCCGGGTGCTCGGTTGAGCGCACACCACCAGGAAAGAGGCCCGACATGTCCACATCACTGAACGGATCGACGCCGATCACGGTCGCCCGCGGCGACGGCATCGGCCCCGAGATCATGGAGGCCACGCTGCGGATCATGGAAGCAGCGGGCGCATCGCTCGACATTGAAGAGATCTCGATCGGCGAAGCAATGTATGAACAGGGCTTCACCGCTGGTCTTTCACCCGAGGCACTGGAGTCGATTCGGCGCACGAAGGTCTTCCTCAAGGCTCCGATCACCACGCCGCAGGGTGGCGGATTCAAGAGTCTCAACGTCACGATCCGCAAGACGTTCGGCATGTACGCCAACATCCGCCCGTGCATCTCCTACAGCCCGTTCGTAGCAACCAAGCACCCGGTGATGGACGTTGTGATCGTGCGCGAGAACGAAGAGGATCTCTACGCGGGGATCGAACACCGCCAGACCGATGAGGTCGTGCAGTGCCTGAAGCTGATCAGTCGCCCGGGCTGTGAGCGGATCGTGCGTTACGCCTTCGAATACGCACGGGTCCACGAACGTCGCAAAGTGACAGCGTTCTCCAAGGACAACATCATGAAATTGACCGACGGCATGTTCCACGCGGTCTTCGACGAAATCGCGTTGGAATACCCGGATATCGAAAGCGAGCATTGGATCGTCGACATCGGAGCGGCCAAGCTCGCCGACACGCCCGAAGCCTTTGACGTCATTGTCATGCAGAACCTCTACGGCGACATTCTGTCCGACGTCGCTGCACAAATCGCCGGCTCGGTCGGCCTGGCGGGAAGCGCCAACATCGGCAACGAAGTGTCGATGTTCGAAGCAATCCACGGCTCTGCACCACGCCGTGCCGGCCAAAACGTCGCCAACCCATCAGGGCTGATTCTCGGTGCGGTCCAGATGCTCGTCCACATCGGCCAAAACGATGTTGCAACCGCCGTCCACAACGCGTGGTTGCGCACCATCGAAGATGGCGTGCACACCTACGACACCTATGACGAGGCCGTCTCAACCGCCAAGGTCAGCACCTCAGGCTTTGCCGACGCCGTGATCGAACGGATCGGTCAGCGTCCTGCGACGCTGCCGGCGGTCGACTACCGCGTCGAAGAGAAGATCACGATCAAACTCACCGAGCGGATCCCGGCCACCAAGGAGCAGGTCGGTGTCGACGTATTCGTTGATGAGCGAAATGCGTCGGTCGACGATCTCGCGTCGAAGCTCATGGGTCTCGCTGGCGAGTTCAGGCTCGACATGATCACCAACCGCGGTCAAAAAGTGTGGCCGGGTGGGGCTGCCGAGACGCTCTGTACCGATCATTGGCGTTGCCGTTTCCTGACCCGCAACGACAAACCAACAACGGCGACGGCCGTAGCAAACCTGCAGTGGCGGCTCGCCGAAAGCGCCATTTCGCCGATCAAGACCGAGGGACTCTTCCTCTTCGACGGTGAACCCGGGTTCAGTAAAGGCCAAGGACAATGACCAGAAGCAGCCCGAACGCAGCGACGTCACGCACTTCGAGAGCCGTGTTTCGCAACCAGTGTCTCGAAATTCCGGTACTCCGCCTCGCTGATCGCCGGGAGATCACTAACGTGGTGTGAGTGGCCAAACACTTCGCGCCCGAACTCGCTGTCGTGCCAACCTGGACCTTTTTCTCCAACCACGCGCACGTACTCGTGTGCGTGGTCCAAGACCCGAAGATGCGCATGGCAGAAATCGCCCGCCTCGTCGGTATCGGCGAACGCGCTGTCCATAACATCGTGCAGGACCTCATCGTCGCGGGCTACATGACCCGGACCAAAGTCGGGCGCCGCAACGAGTACAGCGTCAATCTCGACCATCCTCTCCGCCACCCCCTCGAAGCCGAACACCTCGTCGCTGACGTGTTTGTCCCATTCACCAAAACCTGAGCATCCGGCACTCGACAAACAGCAGCGCATGAGTACCCGGGACGGGATTCGAACGCGTACTCCACGTGAATGGAGGACCGATGACTATCAAGAAGATGACCCGCCAAGAGGAGCACGACTTCTCTGCCGACCCAGAGAACCAGATGCCGCAGGGTCCTGCTCGGCGACGCAACTCCAAGTTGACCGAACTGGTCCCAGTCAGGTTTCCACCCGACACGCTCGCCAAAATCCGCGACGCCGCCGAAGCTGACGATCGATCGCACGTGTAGATCGCGAGCGGTCTGCGGTGCCTCGACGAGTCGGAGTTATGCGCTATCCGGCAGTACGTGGATGACAAAGTTTGCCAACATCGTTAGTCTGAACCCCATGACCACGATGAATGTTTCGTTGCCCGATGAACTCAAGGTCTTCGTTGATGAACGGGTCATTCACGACGGCTATGGGTCGACCAGCGAGTACGTCCGTGACCTGATCCGACGAGATCGCGAACGAGGCCACCTCCGCGACCTCGTCCTCGAGGGCGCGAACTCCGGTCCAGGCGTGGTTGCTGACACTGCCTTCTTCGACGCACTGCGCCAGCGCATCTCGTCGGAGGCCTGACCCCTTGGCGAAGCCAGTTCAATTCAGCGATGTCGCGACGGTCGATCTCGAATCGGCCAGCAGCTACTACGTCGCCGAAACCGACGTGGCAACAGCCATCCGCTTCGTCGACGCAGTCGAAGCCACAGCGCAACGCATCAGCCGAAATCCCCGCCTCGGATCGCTCCGGTTCGCGTACGAACTCTCCGTGCCGGACCTCCGAACCATGCCAGTCGGCAAGTTCCCCTACCTGATGTTCTACTTGGAGCGAGAGACTTTGGTCGACGTCTGGCGACTCCTCCACGTCAGCCGAGACATCTCAGCCAGCCTGCAAGAGCCAGACGCCTGACTCGGATGCGAGCTGGGCGATCTCGAGCGGCATCGCCAGTCGAACGTGCCGATACAGAGTGGGTTTGAGCGTGAACGAGAGCGAACGATCTGGAGCGTTCTTGCTACTTGACTTGACTTGACTTGACTTGACTTGGCTTGACTTGACTTGACTTGACTTGTCCGTCTGCTTGCTTGCCGAGAGCTGGTTGGGTAGCCCCATGGTTGACGGGCCCAGACGTTGATCGGCCGGTGATCGATCACGCTCGTCGAGCGTTTTTCGCCGGTCACCCCCACGACGTTGACACGTCAACTGCGCGAACTCGAGCGCGATGGTCTCGTGACTCGCACGCAGTACAACGAGATTCCGCCTCGCGTCGAGTACGCCGCGACAGAGGCGGCGCTGACCTTGAAGCCGGTGCTGCGGACCATCGCCGATTGGGTCGAAGCGCACACCGAACGCGTCGCGGCTGAGTCTTCGGCGCTGAGCTGAGCCTGCCGCTGGTGCTCGTGACGATGACCGGTGCCAAGTCAGGCCGCGAGCTGTGCTCGCCGTTGGTGTACACCCAGGATGGTGATGATCTCGTGATCATCGCGTCGAAGGCCGGGGCGCCCGAGCATCCGAACTGGTACCACAACCTCGTTGCTCACCCGAGCGTGAACATTGAGGTCGGTGCGGACAAGTACGAGGCAACCGCAGTGCTCACTGACGGTGACGAGCGCCAGCGCCTGTACGACCAGCAATCAGCGACCCAGCCACAGTTCATCCAGTACGCGGCGTCTGCCGCCGAGACCGGGCGTGTCATCCCCGTGTTCCGTCTCGTGCGCAAGTGACCGCAATCGTGACTGAGCCAATCCAACTCACGGTATTTTCCGACTTTCTTTGACCCTGGTGCTATGTCGCGACCGTGCGTTTCGACGACCTGAAAGACAAGTTCGGCGATCTGATCAAGATTGAGTGGAAAGCGTTCATGCTCCGCCCGACCGAAGCGGGCCGCAAGACCCGCGAAGAGTTCATCGAGTACACGCGGAACTGGGCTCGCATGCCTGAAGTCGACCCTCGGCTCGAAGCAACCTCGCCGTGGGCCTCCGACGATCCGTCTCCGAGCCACAGCCTCCCGGCGCTGGCAGCGGCGAAACTTGTCACGGCATACGGAACCAACGCCGAAGATGACTTCCATCACCGAATGTTCAAGGCCTACTTCTCGCAGAACCGAACAATCTCGGATCTTGCAGTGATCACCAGTATTGCTGCAGAGGCCGGTCTGGATCGTGTCGACTTCGCTGCAGCGTTCGAGGCCCAGTACGACACGCTTGCCAACGCAGTGATCGCTGATCACAACGAAGCCCAGCAGCTCGGCATTTCCGGCGTGCCGGCAACCATCGTCAACAACGAAGTACTGGTGTCGGGCGCTCAACCAACCGAAGCATTCATCGGCCTGATCGAAGCGAGGCTTTCATGAAGGCTGATTTTTCGATCGACCCGATTTGACCATGGTGTTGGGTGAGTGCCCCCACTTGCGCCAGCGATCCCGCATGATCTGATCGGGCCCGCTCCACAGCCTGGCGCTGATGTTCCTGCTCGACAGGTTCAGCGCTTGCTGGCCGACGACGGACTCAAGGGTCGCAAGGTTCCGGATCTCCTCATTGCTGCACTCAACGGGGGCCGTATCAACTGGACCAACTATCGGGTCCCCTTCGCGCCGATCTGAGCGATGCTTGAGAATTTACATTCTGGGCCGGCGGTGCGATGGCATCCGACAGCACAGGCGATCGCTGCCTGACCGCCCGACGGAATGTGACGCTCCCCTACTCAGCATCAGGCGTATCCGGACTGTTCAACTCGGCGAACTTAGTCTCCATTGTCGGGTTGCTGCGCGTCAACTTCTTGATCGTCACGTCTTGTGCCTTGTCGTTCGCTAGACGGAGGTTGCGCTCCGTTCCCATGAGCGCGTCTTTCGTCTTCTGCAGGTGGTCGATCGACTTGTCGATCTCGGCGATCGCAGTCTGAAATCGTCTCGACGCGAGGTCATAGTTTTTCCCGAAGGCAGCCTTGAACGTCTCAAGGTCATCCTCGAAGTTCGTGACATCGATGTTCTGCGACTTCACCAGCGCAAGTTCCGACTTGTACTCGAGCGAGCTCATTGCGGCGTTGCGCAGCAGTGTGATGATCGGGATGAAAAACTGTGGCCGCACCACGTACATCTTCGGATAGCGGTGGGACACGTCGACGATCCCTGTGTTGTACAGCTCGCTCTCTGGCTCGAGCAGGGAAACCAGGATCGCGTACTCGCACCCCTTCTCCGTCCGGTCCTTGTCGAGCTCCTTGAAGAAGTCCTCGTTCTTGCGTTTCGTCGCAGTTTCGTCTGACTCGTTCTTCATCTCGAACATGATCGAAACGATCTCGGTTTCAGCCTCGTCGGACTCCCGGAAGATGTAGTCGCCCTTGCTGCCGGCCCGCGCATCGTTGTCCTTCTCGAAGTACGCGCTAGGAAACGCTGTGGCGCGGAGCTGGTTGAACGTCGTCTCGCAGTGCTGTTCGAGGGTTTCGCCGACCATCTTCGTTGAGAGCCGCGCCTTCATATCTCGCAACCGCTCGATCGAGTCATCACGATCCTTGATCTGAGTCTCGTACTTTTCCTTCAGCGACGTTTCGGCCAGTTGCTTCTCGAGCTCAACTCGAGCGAGTCCGTTCTTCAGCTCGTCGCGCTCTTTTTCGACCACACCGACCGCCTCGGCGATAGCAAGTTTCTGAGCGATTTCGCCGGCATCGAGCTTCGTCGTCAGCTGCTGGATCTCTGTGTCCTTCGCTGCCGCTGCCTTCTGTAGTTCGTTCACAGATTTCGCCTCGGCAAGCTCCACAGCCGACTGCGTTTCCTGCTGCGACTGCTCAAGCTGCGCCTTCAGCTGCTGCAGCTCGACGTCTTTTTTCGCCGCTGCCTCCTGCATCCCATTCGCGACCTTCACCTCCGCAAGCTCCACGGCTGACTGCTTCTCGCTCAGCGACTGCGCAAGTTGCGCCTTCAGGTCTTGGAGCTCGGCGGCCTTGGCCGCAGCCGCTTTCTGCAACTCGCCGGCGGCCTTCATCTCTGCCAACTCGACAGCGCTTTGCTTGTCCTGTTCGGCCAGTTTCAATCGCTCATGCAGATCGCGCTCAAACTCGCTATCGCGGACCTGTTTCTGGATCTCTGCGAACCCGGCCCCGTCGATGGTGAATGTCTGACCGCAGTGCGGACACTTGACGTCTTGCATAACTAGTTCTCCTTGACTACTTCGGCTCGATGAGGTTCCGGCTGGGGCTCAGGTAGCAGGTCAGACTGCACCCTGATCCAGTCGCGTAACATAACCAAGATGGACCGGGCAAACGGGAAGTTGATCGTGAGCCCTACTGACCTGGTTGGGTTCCTTGCCTGCGGGCATTTGTCGGTGCTCGATCTCGAAGCTCTCGAGGGTCGCCTACGTAAGCCCACTCGTGGCGATGCTGAACTCGAAGTGCTTCAGCGCCGAGGCCTCGAACACGAAGCCGCCTACCTCGCGTCGTTGGCCGATGCCGGGCTGAATGTTGCCGAGATCGACGAGCCAGCGGCCGACGTCGACCGGGTCACCGGCCTCAGACGACGTGAGGTTGACACGGTCGCCGCCATGCGGGCTGGCGCCGACATCGTTTTCCAGGCCACGTTTTTCGATGAACGCTTCGATGTGGGATGGCGCGGCCACGCCGACTTTCTTCGCAAAGTTGAGAGCCCGAGTTCGCTCGGCGATCACAGCTATGAGCCGGAGGACACCAAGCTCGCTCGTCAGGTGAAGCCGTCAGCGGTCCTGCAGCTCTGTCACTATGCCGAGCAAGTGGAACGGCTCCAGGGAGTTGCGCCGGACCAGGTCCACGTGGTGCTGGGTGGACAACAGCGCGAGTCGGTCCGCCTTGCCGACGTTGCCGCCTACTACCGGGCGGCTCGCGCGCGATTCCTCGCAGCGCTCACACAACAGCGGGCCACCTACCCCCTACCGGTCAAGCACTGCGCGGTCTGCCGTTGGGCGGAGACGTGTGAGCAACGCCGCGAGGACGACGATCACATGTGTCGAGTGGCGAACCTGACCCGCGAGCATGCTCGAAAGTTCGAGATTGCAGGCATCGACACGCTGGCAGCTTTGGCCACCAGCTCCGATGCCTTGACTGTGCCCGGCATTGGTGCCGCGACCGTCACCCGCCTACGGCAACAGGCCCGTCTTCAGGCAGCCAGGGGTCCTGCGACGGTGCCACCGGTCGAGTTGATCCTGCCGGTCGAGACCGACCGCGGGCTCGCGTTCCTGCCGGAGCCCGATCCTGGGGATCTGTTCTACGACATCGAGGGCGACCCCTACGTCGGAGATGGAGGCATCGAGTACCTGCACGGCGTTGGTTGGGCCGATGGCGACGGGTTCGGGTTTCAAGCACTGTGGGCGCATACGGCTGCCGCCGAGCGCCAAGCTTTTGAGGAACTCATCGATCTGATCGTCGAGCGGCGTCGAAACCATCCCCGAATGCACGTCTATCACTACGCGCCCTACGAACCCAGCGCACTTGGCAAGCTGATGGGCCGCTACGGCACACGCGAAGCCGAGCTGGACGACTTGTTGCGGGGCGGTGTGTTCGTCGACCTGTACCGGGTCGTGCGCCAAGGCCTCGTCATTGGCTCACCGTCGTATTCGTTGAAGAAGCTCGAGCCCCTTTACATGGAGGCCCGGACCGGCGAGATCGTCGACGCCGGTTCCAGCATCGTCGAATACGAGCGATGGCTACAGACCGGCGACCAACAGATCCTCGCTGACATCGAGGCGTACAACCGCGATGATGTCGAGTCGACGTGGCGGCTGCGCGACTGGTTGGAGGAGCGACGCCAGGAGTTGATCGCTGCCGGTCACGTGGTCGATCGACCTGCACTTCGAGTAACTGAGGGGGACGAAGAAGAACCGGTTGAATTTGAGCGCGAGGAGGACGTTCTCGCCGATCTGCTGCTCAATGGTCGCGTCGACCCACCGACCGAGGCCGACGATGAGGGCATGCGTGCCCGTTGGCTGATGGCCCACTTGCTGCGATGGCATCGACGGGAGGACAAGCCCGAGTGGTGGCGCTACTTCGACCGGATACTGAACTGCGACGAAGCGGACCTTCTCGCCGACACCGAAGCCATCGCCGGGTTGAGCGTGTCGGGTGAACCGACGCCGGACAAGAGATCCCTCATCTGGCACTACGAGTTCGATCCCGACCAAGAACACAAGCTCCCCGTCGGCAAGCAAGTGCTCGACCCGGCGACTGAGCGAACGAAGTATCTCACCGGGGATGGGCCCCCGGGACCGGGGACGCTTGTGAGCATCGATCACGCACGCGGCATTCTGAGCCTGCGCCGGGGTACCGCATCGGGAGCCCCCCACCCAACCGCTCTCATTCCGCCTGGTCCAATCCGCACCGCCGAGCAGCGATTCTCGCTGCAACGGGTGGCCGCAGCGCTGCTCGAGCACGGTATTGAGGGGCCCGGGCCAGCAGAGGCAGCTCGCCAGTTCCTCGCTGGCCGCGCGCCCAGGGTGGGCGGCGGGCGCCAGGGAGATCCTCTACGAGTCGATGGCGAATCGGCGCTCGACGCTGCAGTGCGGCTTGCGTTGACGCTCGACCGTTCATTCCTACCAATCCAAGGTCCTCCGGGTTCGGGCAAGACCTTCACAGCGGCGCGAGTCATCACCGCTCTCGTCGCCTCCGGGCGGACGGTTGGGATCACCGCCAACAGCCATGCCGTCATCGGCAACCTCCTCAAGGAGGTCGCCGAACAGGCCTCCGAGCAAGGCGTTGGATTGCGAGCAATCCAGAAAGTGTCCGAGGGAGCGGACGGCTTCAGCCACCCTTCGGTGCAGATCACCACGAAGAATGAAGATGTTGAGAACGCTCTGTCGGGCGGTGCTGTTGATGTGGTCGCTGGAACCGCTTGGTTGTTCGCGAGAGAGGCGATGACCGAGGCGGTCGACACGCTCGTGATCGATGAAGCTGGCCAGCTCTCACTGGCCAACGTGCTCGCCGTTGCCCCGGCCGCTTCGAACCTGATCTTGGTCGGCGACCCACGCCAACTGGCCCAGCCCTCCAAGGGAACCCACCCAGTAGGCGCGGAGGCCTCAGGGCTCGACCATGTTCTCGGCGGCGAGGCCACGATGCCCAGTCATCTCGGCCTGTTCCTCGATCGAAGCTGGCGAATGCACCCGGATATTTGTGGATTCATCTCCGAGCAGGTCTACGACGGACGCCTTGAAAGCGAGGCCCAATGCGCCGTCCAACAAATCGATGATGGTGCCGTCGTGGGTGGAACAGGGTTGCGATGGATTGCTGTCGAACACGAAGGGAACCGAACCTCGTCGGCAGAAGAGGGCGAAGCGGTGGCGGTGGCATTCGAAGCTTTGTTGGGGCGAATGTGGACCGATCGCACAGGAGCCCGGCGGCCCATCGGCATCGACGACATTCTGGTCGTGGCCCCCTACAACGCGCAGGTCCACTTACTCGCCGAACGTCTGCCGGTTGGCGCGAGGGTCGGCACCGTCGACAAGTTCCAAGGCCAACAGGCCCCGGCGGTTCTCGTGTCGTTGTCGGCGTCGAGCGCCGAGGACGTATCGCGCGGCATGGAGTTTCTTTACTCCCGCAATCGCCTCAACGTTGCCGTGTCACGAGCGAAAGCGCTGTGTGTCATGGTGGGCAGCCCGACGCTGCTCGCGGTGTCTTGCCGCACGGTCGACCAGATGAGGCTCGCCAACGTGCTGTGTCGATACGTCGAGATGGCCGAGCGCTCCGACTGAGTCGAGTCTGTTCCAGGTCACCGGGCCGTGAGATCGTGCCGGCTCAACACTGAGGAGGAAGCGCATCACCGCAACACCTGAGCCAGAACACCTAACGTTCGCCCCATGCGGGCAGCAGATTTCGATCAGATCATCGTTGTCGACATCGAAACGACCGGTCTTGGGCCGGGCGCACGACCAGTTGAGGTCGCGTGGATCCAGGTCGACCACGACCTGAACGAGATCGCGAGAGCGGGATCTCTGGTCAACCCCGGCATACCCATCGAACCCGGAGCGTCGGCGGTGAACGGAATCACCGATGCCATGGTCGCCAAATCACCAACGCTCGAGCACCTCGTGCGGTCGATTCATGGCGATCCGTTTGCCGCTGGTCACACACTTGTGATCGCACACAACGCACCCTTCGACTATCCCCACTTCGCTCCGTTCTTCGACACCAGTGAATCGCTATGCACCATGCGCCTTGCCCGGCACATCCTTGCCGATTTCGACAACTACCGCCTTGACACCCTGTGCACTCACCTCGGCCTGAGCGGTACACAAGACCATCGGGCAATGGGCGACACTGAAATGTGTTTGGCTCTCATGAAGCACCTGACCGATCATCACGAAGACGGCATCGACGGTCTGCTCGCACTGTCGGCCAGCGCTCTCTCCGAAATGACGATGCCGTTCGGAAAACACAAGAACACACCCATCGCAGACCTGCCGCCCGACTATGTGAAATGGATGCGCTCCGAAATGGACGGCCTCAATGGCGACCTCCTCGCGTGTCTCGATCTACACCACCCCTCGGCCTGATCTCGAACAGTCACCGACACCACAGGTCTGCTCACCGGCCTCGACGCCCAGAGCTACATCGCCTCCCACTCGACCTGATGCCGAAGCCCCTTGCGCCGGGACCCCGCGTTGAGTTCCCAGTCAGAGCGGCCGGGCAACAGCGCGAGCAAGGCCTCTGATCCGCGTGCGGCGGTGCGCAGCTTCTGTTTCGTCTACTCCAGCGACTGCGACTCGCATCACGGGCCCGTCCTCGACGAAGTCGATCGCCAACTGACTCCGAATCGGATCAAACTCAGCGTCACCGAACGAGGCGGTCTCGCCGGCCGCTGCCATCAGCTCGAGACAGGTCCACAGATCGACTGCATCCCGGTCGACGTCGCGCACACGTCGAGCGTGCAGCTTCAATCCGAGCAGACTCGCAAGGTCGGGCAGCAACACGTCAAGCTGAACGACATCGCCATCGGTCAACCTCACCTCGCCGACAACGCGAATCGTCCTTCAGCGCGTACGG
>NZ_JBDNIJ010000187.1:0-17576 GCF_041688325.1 Ilumatobacter sp. | reverse complement strand
GCCGAACAACTTCCAGAACTCCTGGTTCGCCTGAATGATCCGACCGTGGACGTCGGCCAACGACAGCGACGTCGCCGCATGGTCGAAGCCTTCGGCCAACAGGTGTGTGGGATCTTCAGACACTCCACCAGTGTTGCGGACCGCGGCACCTGTCGCGCTCACGACCAATGAAATCGTCGCGATGCGGTCATTCTCGGCCAGCAGCGCACGGGGCAACGGACCGCCCAACCATCACCATAACCTGCTCCTGGCAGCCCCACCATCTCGGTGGCGTTCTGGAGGACGAGGAGTACATCGGGCGCTTCGTTCGCCCCGCTCGCAACGAAGACCGCCGCAGTCAGCCGGGCTGAGGCCGCAGGGTCAGCTGCAGCTCAGGCGATCGTAACGAGACGAGGCGAGCACTCGAATGACCTGGGCCAAGGTGACGCCAGCGGCGGCGGCAACTTCGTTGTTAGACGGCCGGTAATCGGGGTCGATGGCTGACAATTCCCGTTGTGCCAGAAGGATTTCCGGCTGCTTCTCGAAGTCGCTGGGATACAAGTCGGCGTGGTCGATGGCGACTACTGCTTGAGCGTACGTCCAGGTCTGGTGGAGCGGACCGCTGCTCCCGGTGGTCGAAGTGTACGGGAGCACCACAGCACTCGAAATCGTCGGGGCGAAGCGTTTGTTCTCTTTGTCTGCCGGAATGACCGTCGACATTTCGCGGTGCAGTGCTACCGGGTTTTCCGTCAACTGCTGGACCCGCTCGAAGCTCATGCGCCATATCCTCGCCGCCACTTCTCAAGCGGGAATGAGCCCTACATTAAGATTTGATCTGGATTGGTACATCGACGGGTTGCGCGGGCATCAGAGCCCCTTATCTCCACGTTGTCAGGGTCACACCCGCGATCTGGTCTTTGGCGTGGCCGAGAGAGAATGGGTCATTTCGAGAGCAGGTTCCGGTCAAGGCGAGCGGCCGCTCAGCTGTGGATCGCGTAGCCGATACCGCGCACGGTCCTGACATGACTGGGCTTGCCGGTGTCGATCTTCTTCCGCAGGTTGGCGATGTGAACGTCAACGACGTGCTCGTCACCAACGTAGTTGTCACCCCAGACCGCAATGCGGAGCTGTGACCGGGTCAGCACGCTGCCTGGCCGCTTGGCCAGCGCATTGAGGAGGTTGAATTCGATCTTGGTCAACTCGGCGACGTTTCCTTTAACCGTGACGGATCGCGTCTCGGCGTCAATTCTGAGATCGCCAACATGCAGGCTGACGGATCTCGAAGCGCTCTCCGATCCGCGTGTGCGGGCAAGGAGCGCCCCAACTCGAGCTCCCAGCTCTCGGGGCGAGAACGGCTTGGTCACGTAGTCGTCGGCGCCAAGCCGGAAGCCGACCAACTTGTCGACTTCATCGTCGCGCCCGGTCAGCAAGATCACGAACGCGTCAGAGTCCTGGCGGATCTCTCGGCAGAGGTCGAGACCGTCTCCGTCGGGAAGTGTCAGGTCAAGAATAACGAGGTCGGGCGGCGTCGATCGCATACGGTCCCGAGCGTCACTCAGCGTCGTCGCGGTGATCACCTCGTGTCGCTCGGCACGCAAGGCAGCGGTAATGAGCTCCGCATACTCGGGGGCATCTTCGACAACGAGAACTCGGTAGGACACGGTGTGATGTTCGCACAGTGGCGGTGCCGAGGGAGTACTTTGCCGACAAAGACGATCGTATGACTTACTTGGCAGACGTCTTCGTGCGACCAGGCGGCATCGAAATCAGAGCTGCGGGGGGCCCGCCGTTGGTGCGCAACAGCGGCCCAATCGAGCTCGTTCGGAGTGCCGGTCGCGTCGGAGGCAACGTGATCGATACCGGCGTCTCGGATGTGCCACCAACCACGCTGAGCCGGCGCGGCATGGCGCGAGGCTCGCTCGTCTTCGATGGTGCCCCACCGCTGGCTGTCGCTTCGGCTGGAGTTTCCCCGGCATACACGTCGACATATGTCTGACCGGACAACTCAGCGATTTCGTACATCACCGCATCGGTGAACCGCCGCAACGTTCGAGGGTCAGACGGGTCGCCGTGCTCGTGGACCCACATCGGTTTGCCGAACCGAACGGTGACCTTTTTGAACGGCTTCATTGCAACTGTGTCAGGCGGCTGCACGGCAATCGTGCCCGAATGGCCGACCGGAATGATCGGTGCGTTGCACTTTGCTGCCAAACGAGCAACGCCCGTGCGACCCTTGTGGAGGTTGCCGCTGCGCGAGCGAGTTCCCTCGGGATAGATCATGAAGAGATGACCGTCATCGAGCACGCGGGCCGCTGTGTCGAGTGCGACCTGCGCAGCGTCGCCCCCTGTTCGATCGACCGGGATCATGCCCAGAGCAGGGAAGATGTGCTTGGTCTTCCAGCTGTCCATGTACTCGCCTTTGCCAATCGCCCACATCCGACGCGGGAGGGCGGCAGGAACGAACACCGAATCACAAAACGACAGGTGGTTCGGAGCAATCAATGCTGGGCCCGTGCGCGGGATGTGTTCAAGGCCCTCGATTTCGAAGTCCCACATGCGGTGGGTGAGCTGCCTGATCGCACCCAGGGAGTACTTGGCCAGACGGTCGGCGCCTGGCAGATCGGGTGCAGGCTCGAAGTTGAAGTCGGCTGGCTTGCTCATGAGCGCAGCGCCCGTCGGATCGGCTTGCCGTTCGGCGCAATTGGAAGCTCATCGAGGAAGTGGTACTCACGTGGACATTTGTGTCGACTCAAGTTGCGCTCGACGTGAGCGCGGAGATCGGCTTCGTCGACGGTTCCAGCGATGTGCGCCACGACCATTTCGCCGGTTCGCTCGTCTGCAGTGCCGGTGACGATCGCGCCGGTGACGTCCGGATGGCTCATCAACACCGTCTCGACCTCGGCGGGGAACACGTTGAATCCGGAGACGATGACGACGTCTTTGATGCGGTCAACGAGGTAGAGGTAGCCATCCTCATCAAAGATGCCGACGTCACCCGTCCAAAACCAGCCGTCGACGGTGAGTACCGAATCGGTCATCTCGGCATCATCGAGGTAGCCCTGGAACACACCGGGGCTGCGCACGACCACCTCACCTTCATCACCGATGTCCACAGGCACACCGTTGCCGTCGACAAGGGCGACTTCGACACCCTCGAGCACCTTGCCCACCGACGACGGTCGAACCGGATGACCGCGACCAAGCGTGACGATCGGTGAGGTTTCAGTCAGCCCGTAACCCTGGGCAATCTCGAGGCCGTAGCGATCGCGAACTGCCTCGAACACGCCAAGCGGCAACGCTGCTGCGCCTGACGCGGCATGTCGAACCGTCGCAAGACTGTCGTCGGGGCCGTCGGCCTTGGCCCAACGCTGCCACATCGGCGGCGCAGCGGTCAGCATCGTGATCCGGTGTTCGCGCACCAGTCGCAGGCTCTCGTCGATATCGAACCGACGCTGCAGCACAATGCTCGATCCGGCACGTAACGACGCCAGCAACACGACGTTGAGCCCAAAGATGTGTGCAAACGGTAAGCAGCCGAGCGTGACGTCAGCCGCTGACATCGGCTCGGGATTGCCATCGAGTGCCTCATGAATCCACGCCAGGTTCGCATGGGTCAGCACCGCGACCTTCGGATCGCCAGACACCCCACTGGTCAGCATGTAGAACGCTGTAGCACCCGGCGACTGGTCGACAACACCTGGATCGTCAGGCAGGTCGTCGGGTAAACCCTCTGGCAGAGCGACGGTCGTGTCGATCGAGGTGGCCCCGAAGTCATGCTCGAGAAGAGCTGCGCCGACGGCACCGATCAACAGCAACTTGGACTGCACGAGGTCGATGCGGAGCTGCACTTCGGGCGGGGGACTCAACGGGTTGACCGGCATGACGATGGCGCCCAAGCCGAGCACAGCAAGTGCGCTGACCGCGAAGCTCACTTCGTTGCCCGCCGCGACCGTGACCACGCTGCCGACAACGACGCCGAGCTGACGAAGATGGCGTCGACGTTGCGCCACCGCGTCCCGCAGCTCGCCGTAGGTCAACGTGCAATCCCCATCGATCAACGCAACCGAACCAGCAGGATGTCCCTCAATCACATTCGCCAGGTTCACGCGTTCCTCACCCTCAGCTGCCACACAGCTTCTCGATATCCAGTCATGACCGATCTGCGCTCAGTATGACATCTGAGGTGTGACGCAGATCACTCGGCTGGCACTTCTTCGCTGAACGCACCGAACTGCTTGCGAGGGTCGGTGTCGCTCGAGTTGTGGCATCGTGTTCCATGGCCTCACCTACGACTGCCGCGATCTTTGACCTTGACCGCACGCTGATCAGTGGCTCGTCATCGACGGTCTTCATGCGTCACCTCACCGAAGCCGGCGTGGCAAACATCGCCAGCAATCCGGTGCTCGAACCAATCGTGGCAGGCGCCCAGTTTGCGATCAAGACGACGTACGACCTGATCGGCGAGTCACGACTGCTCATGCAGCCGGCGAAACTCGCTGTGCGCGCCTCATCGGGTTGGCCACTGGTCGACGTTGCAGAGGCCTGTCGCCGCGCTGCGGCCGAAATCGTCGACTTGGTGCAGCCCTTCGCCCGTCCGTTGATCGAGGAACACCGCGCGGCGGGTCGATTGCTCGTCCTGGCTTCGACCTCGCCGCTGCCCTTCACCGAGCCACTCGCCAAAGCGCTCGGCTTCGACCATGTCATCGGCACCTCGTGGCGCCATGACGGCACGACCTACACCGGCGAACTCGACGGCCCCTTCGTCTGGGGCCCCGACAAGGCCGCCGCTGTCGAAGCGTGGGCCACTGCCAACAATGTCCAGCTCGGCCGGAGTTACGCCTACAGCGACAGCTACTTCGATGCCCCACTCCTCGACCTCGTCGGCCACCCGGTCGCCATTAACCCTGACGTTCGCTTGGCTGCCACTGCAGCGATCAAAGGTTGGCCGACCCGTCACCTCGACGTGTCCGACGGCGTCATCAAGATCGCCGGACGCGAGCTGCAAGAGTGGTCGCGGCCGCTCATGCGGCCCGAGTTGGTCGCACCCAGCGCCGCCATCACCTTCAGCGGAATCGAGAACATTCCAGCCGAGGGCCCGGCAATCGTCGTGTTCAACCATCGCTCATACTTCGATCCAACGGTGATGGGTCTCTTGTTCGCCAAAGCCGGACGAAACGTCCGCGGGCTCGGCAAGAAGGAAGTCTTCGACGTCCCGATCATCGGCCGGCTACTGCGCGGTATGGGAGGCGTACGCGTCGAACGCGCCTCGGGTTCCAACGAGCCGCTCGAAGCAGCTGCTGCTGCGCTGCGCGGCGGCGAGGTCGTGATGCTCGCACCGGAGGGCACCATTCCGCGTGGGCCGGCCTTCTTCGACCCAGAGCTGAAAGGCCGTTGGGGCGCCGCGAAGCTCGCTGCCGACACACGCGTCCCGGTGATTCCTGTCGGGCTGTGGGGCACCGAGCTGGTCTGGCCGCGGAGCAGCAAGCTCCCCCACTTCAGCCCGTTCAACCGACCCGCCGTCACCGCAACCGTCGGGCCGCCCGTCAACCTCAAGTACCGCAGTGCCGACACCGACACCGCGCGAATCATGACCGCCATCTCGGCGCTCCTGCCGCCCGAGGCGCGCGAGCCCTACGAGCCGACGACCGAAGAACTCATGACCACCTTCCCGCCCGGCTACTCCGGTGATCCAACCGCTGAAGCCGAACGCCGCCCTGGCACCGACACCGCGGCCCGCTGAGCAGACACAGGCAGAATCGGACCAGACACTATGGCAACACGCGAACGCGAGACCGACCAGTCAGAACGCATGAGCGAACACGAGGCGCTCATGTGGAACATCGAGAAAGACCCGTGGCTCAATCCCAGCGGCGGGTCGGTGATGATCCTCGATCAGGCGATCGACATGGAGCAGTTCCGTCGCCAGATGCGCAACGGCATCGCCAAGACGCCGCGCCTCTACCAACGCGCCGTTCCCGGGTTCGGGCGCTTGTCGACACCGGCGTGGGTACCCGACATCGAGTTCGATCTCGACGCGCATCTCCGCGAGGTCATTCTGCCGGCACCGGGCAACGATCGCCAGCTCCTCGACCTCTGCGCCCGGCTCTATAGCGAACCGCTCGACCGTACCCGGCCCCTCTGGCGCTTCGTGATCATCAGCGGGCTCAGCAAAGGCCGCAGCGCACTGTGGGCCATCATCCACCACTCGGTCAGCGACGGTATCGGGCAGTTGCGGATGGCTGAGTTGTATCAACAGACGACGCGTGATGGGCCGGCCCCGCCAGACATCGACCTTGCAGCAACCATCGCCGAGGCCGCTGCCCAACACGAAGCAAAGGAGTCAGGCGGCAACCTTGCTACCGGCGTGATCTCGACGATCAGCAACTCGGCAAGCCACGCCGTTCGGCGCCACGTCGGAATCGGACGACGACTCCTCGGCGAGGTCGCCCTGTGGCCGGCCGACCCGAGCCGGATCGGCGAGACCGCTGGTACCGCCATCGACACCGTCCGATCAATCAGCGCCCAACTCACCCCATCGTCCAACGATGAGAGCTCGGGCTCGCCACTGTGGACCGAACGGTCACGCGGCCGCCACCTCGAATGGGTGCGCCTCGACATCGATGACCTCAAGCGCACCGGCAAGGCGCTCGGCGCCACGATGAACGACGTGTTCCTCGCCGGGCTCGCCGAAGCAACGCATCGCTATCACCAACGCCACAACAGCACGATCGAGACCACCAACTCAAGCTTCGTGCTGAGTACCCGAACCGACGGCAAGGCCGGTGGCAACGCCTTCACCCCGGTCCCGGTCCAACTGCCTGCGGGTAAAATGAAGCCACAGCAACGGCTCGCCGCAGTGTCCGCAATGTTGGTCGACGCCAAAGAAGAAGCCCAGCGGACCGGCGGCCTCACCGGAGTCTCGGGGATCGCGAACCTGCTGCCGATCTCGGTCGTGACACGCGCAGCTCGCGCCGCAGCCAGCCGCATCGACTTCGCCACATCCAATCTGCGTGGCGCTCCGTTTGAGCTCTACGTGTCGGGCGCGAAGATCCTCGCAACCATCGCCATGGGGCCGGTTGCTGGGACCGGTGCCAACATCACTGCGATGTCGTACGACGGTGCTTTCGACATCGGCATTTTCTGCGACCCGGCTGCAATTACCGACCCCGCGGGGTTCCGCAACGACATCGTCGAGTCGTTCGCCGCCTTCGCAGCGCTCGCCTGACACGAACTGATGAGTGAGCCCCACACATGAACCCGCTGAGTGAGACGGTCGATGTCGTCGTAATCGGGGCTGGAGTTGCAGGCCTCTCGGCGGCCGCCCAGATCGCTCGCTCCGCATCGGTGCTTGTCGTCGAGATGGAGTTGTCGCCGTCTCACCATTCCACTGGCCGCTCGGCTGCCATTTACTTGCCGACGTACGGGCCGCCGAACGTCCGTCGACTCACTGCCGCGAGCGCCCATTTCTTCCACACTGCCAACGACGGGCGATCGCCGACGTCGCTCGTCAGTCCGCGTGGCGTGCTCTACGTCGCAGATGCCGCGGGCGAGTCGAGCCTCCAGGCGCTCGCTGCCAGCATGGGTGAGGCCGGCGGCCAACTCGAAATGGTCGGGGCCGACGAGGCCCGCCGCCGTTGCCCTGCATTGCGACCCAACTGGGTGATTGCCGGGGGCCTCGACCACGAGGCTCTCGACATCGACGTCGCCGCCACTGTTGCCACGTACCGTTTGGACCTCGTTGCCCGCGGCGGGAAGATTCGCACCGATCATCGAGTCACCGGCCTCGACCGCCAACGCCACGGATGGACCGTCACAACGACCGCTGGCACGATCTCGGCCGGTGTCATCGTCAACGCAGCCGGTGCCTGGGTCGACAAGATTGCTGACCTTGCCGGCCTTGAGCGAATCGGGTTCATGCCGAAGCGACGGACGATGGGGATTGGCCCCGCTCACTCCGACGACGACGTCGGGCCTCACTTCGTCGCCCACGTCGACATGGACTTCTATTTCGGCGGCGAACACGGTGACGTGATGTTTTCACCCGCCGACGAAACCCCGAGCGAGCCGACCGACGCGCGGCCCGAAGAGATCGACCTGGCACTTGCGATCGAGCGAATCAACGAGGCCACCACACTCGGCCTCCGGTCGGTGCGCCAGAGCTGGGCCGGGCTGCGCACGTTCAGCCCAGACGGTGATCTCGTCATCGGCCCCGACCCCACCGATGACGCGTTCATCTGGTGTGGCGGTCAGGGTGGCTACGGCATCCACACCTCGGCCGGCGCGGCAATGGCAACTGCTGCGCTCACACTCGGCAACCCACTTCCACAAGAACTCCTCGACGTCGGGCTTCGCGCACCCGACTTGGTTCCCCGTCTTGCCCGTTCTCCTCGTTCTCCAGAAATCTGATCGCCCAGGTCGCTCTGCCGGGTCGCTCTGGTTCGATACGGGACGCGAGACTTCGACGTATGACCGAATCTGTGAACGACCTGGTGCTGCGAAGCGATGCCGACGGGCTCGCCACGCTCACGCTGAACCGCCCAGACAAGTTGAATGCCCTGTCACCGGCGTCGTTCATTGCACTGCGCGCTCACATCGACGCGATCGCGGTCGACGACTCTGTCGGATGCGTTGTACTGACTGGCGCCGGTCGCGCATTCTGCGCCGGCCACGACCTTGCCTCGATCGCCTCGGCTGAGAAAGCCCCCAGCCGGCACTTCGAAACGGAGACGGTCGATGCGCTCGAAGCACTGCCGCAACCGACCATCGCCCGAATCAACGGCCACTGCTACACCGGCGGCCTCGAGTTGGCATTGGGCTGCGATCTGTTGATTGCTGGCGAGTCGGCCAAGCTTGGCGACACACACGGCCAATGGGGACTCGTTCCCATCTGGGGCATGTCGGTGCGGCTTCCCGAACGCGTCGGCCGGTCAATGGCAAAAGAACTGATGTTCACCAGCCGACGTGTTTCGGGCACTGACGCTGCGTCCATAGGGCTCGTTGATCGTTGTGTCGCCGACGGTCAGTTGGACGACACCGTTGCGGCGCTTGCCGCCGAAGTGCTCTCCAACTCCCGAGGCACGAACCGCATCGTCAAACAACTCATCGACGATCACGCACAACGCAGCCGCGTCGACGCACTCCTGCACGAGCGGGCGCTGCCCCACGGCGTCCCCGACGACATGCAGGAACGCCTCCGCGCCGGCGGCCGATAATTACGCACGGGGTCAGGCCCCTTTCGCAACTATCTGGGCACGCCGATCGGCCAGCCGTCGACGACCTGATCAAGAAACTCACTCATACCGATGCCGACGTGACCGTCGCATTCGTAGCGTGTCATCGCTTCGGTGATTCGCGTGTGCAACTGGTCGCCGTCCGGAGTGGTCCGCCGACTGCGCAGCGGAATCATTGAGAGCACCTCGCCGGTCACTTCGTACTCACGCTGGTCGGTCTGGACCCGACAGCGCATTGCTGTCTGTTCGCCTGCCTCGTTCCAGTCAGCCTCGATACGGCAGTCAGTGACTCGGTGGTATTCGTCGCCGACCAAGACCATCCCGCTCGCGGCCGGCGTGCGGGTCGACCCGTCGTCACGAGTACCGCGATCGATGACCGAAAGCATCATCGCGAAGTTTTCGTTGAACACCATCGGGAGCCACCGGTACCAGGTGAGTGCCTGCCAGTATCGCGGGCCCCACGACTTGTCGCGCAAGCCCATGCCGTCGATCTCCATGACGACACCATCTACGCCGTCTGCACCATCTGCACCATCTGCACCATCTGCACCGCCGACGGTGATCGTGCCGGTGACCGAACAGTGCTGCTCGTAGTGCGCTTTGGCGAACCCGTTGAGCGTCTCGATCTCGCGGCCGTCGGCGTACTGCGGCTTACCGCCGTACATCGGTGACACGCCCCGGTAGTTGAGCCTGACCGAGCACGTGACCATCGGGTTGTTCCGGAACGCGGCACGTGGATCGGCCATCTCGCTGGGATCGTCGAGCAGACAGACGCGACCGTCGTAGGTGACGGTGAGATGCTCGAACGGCTTCACCACCGTGATGGTCAGGCCACCAGCGTCCATCGCATCGTTGTTGTCGATCTTGGGACGGTCGTACATGAAGCCGACTCGGCCGTCGGGCAGGTAAACGCAGACCGACATCTCGGCATGGCCCTCGTTGACCCGGTTGCCGAGTCGAAACCAGCCGCCCGCCTCCAGACCGAGATCGAAGGCATTGAGGTACATCGACTCGTTGTAGTTCTCGGCAGCATCGGGCGTGTGCGTGTACTCGTCCTCCGGCAGCAGAACGGTCACGATCTCGTCAGGGTCGGTGTCATCGGGCTCGGTCATAGCGTTCACTCTCCTGGTCCAAGCAACATCCTCGCGGCCCGCGCCATGGCTAATCGCAGCGAACGAAATCTGGCCTGATCCACTGCGAGGTGAGGAGCACCGCGAATGTCCCGTTGAGCGGCGCTGGTGGTGGGCAGCCCTGAACGTATGCTCGGGACGTGAGCGCAACTGAGTATGACGGATCGACCGCTTTGATCGTGGTGGACATGCAGAACGACTTCGGCCACCCCGACGGATCACTGTTCGTCGAAGGCGGCGATCAGCTCGTGGGGCCGATCAACAACGAGATCTACGCAGCCGCCGAAGCGAGCGCGGTCATCGTCGTCACACAGGACTGGCACCCGGCCACGACACCACACTTCATCGACGACGGCGGTGTCTGGCCGACGCACTGCGTTGCGGGAACGTGGGGCGCCGAACTCATCGACGGCCTCGATCCCGATTCCCGGGCCAGTGCAGTGATCCGTAAGGGCACCAACGGCGAGGACGGCTACTCGGCGTTCTCCATGCGCGAACCTGGCGGTGACGTCGACATCCCGACCGGTCTCGCCGGCTTGCTGCGGGAGCGCGGCATCGAGCGTGTCGTCGTGTGCGGTATCGCCACCGACGTCTGCGTGTCGGCGACTGCGCTGAGCGCCATGAATGCGGGGTTCGACACAACCGTCCTCTGGGACGCAGCGCGGCCGGTGTACGCCGATAGCGCGACCACCGCTCGGGTGCTCGGCGAGTTCGCCGACGCATCCATCACCGTCATCGGTGGATCAGCGTGAGTCACGAGCCTCTGGCAACCACGATCACGAATCGATGGACCGCAACACGCGGACCGCTGTTCACCGACATGTACGAGCTGACGATGGCCCAGGTCTACGTGACCCAGGGCATCTCCGAGCAGCGCGCCCACTTCGACTATTTCTTCAGGTCGACCCCGGATTACGGCACCCATCAGGCCGGCTTCTGCGTCTTTGCTGGGCTGGACCCGTTCCTTTCCTGGATCAGCGACCTCGAGATCACCAACGCCCACATCGAAGCACTTGCAGCCATGACCGCACCGACTGGCACTCCCGTCTTCGGTGCTGAGTTCCTCGACTGGCTCGCCACACCCGGCCGCTTCAACGACGTCGAGGTCCGGTCGATCGCAGAGGGGCGCGTCGTCCATCCCCACGTCCCGATCGTCACCGTGACTGGGCCGCTCGCTGTGTGCCAGCTGCTCGAAACGTCGCTCCTCAACCACTTCAACTATCCGACACTCATTGCCACGAAGGCGGCCCGCGTCGTGCAAAGCGCCCGTGGCGGCAGCGTCCTTGAGTTCGGGATGCGCCGTGGGCCGTCGACCGGCGTGAACGAAGGCATTCGCGCCGCGCTGATCGGCGGCTGCGTTTCGACCTCAAACGTCGAAGCAGCAATTGCCCTCGGCAAGCAGCCGATCGGCACGCACGCTCACGCACTCGTCCAGGCGTACATGGCACTCGGCGACGGAGAAATCGGCGCGTTCCGCGCGATGGCGGCCACCGCCCCCGACGAGTGCATCTTGCTGGTCGACACTGTCAACACGCTCGAGTCCGGCGTGCCGAACGCGATCACCGTCTTCGATGAACTGCGCGCCGCCGGCCACGAGCCCGTCGGTGTCCGCCTCGACTCCGGTGACCTTGCCTACCTCGCGGTGCAGGTCGCTCAGCTCCTCGACGCAGCCGGCTACCCGGACGTGTCGATCGTGCTGTCGAGCGACCTTGACGAGCTGAATATTTGGCAGATCCTCACCCAGATCGCCGACGATGCCGAGCTGCTCGGCATCGATGCCATCAGCATCAGCAAGCGGCTGGTGTACGGCGTCGGCACCCGGCTGATTACCTCACACGGATCAGGCGCGCTGAACGGCGTCTACAAGCTCGTCGGCATCGAGAATCGTGACGGCGCCTGGACGCCAGCCATCAAGCTTTCCGAAGACCCCGGCAAGGTGCCGCTCCCCGGCCGTAAGGCCGTCTGGCGTCTGTACGACCAGCGCGGCGCAGCCGTTGTCGATCTGATCGGACTCGCTGACGAGGAGCCACTCGCAGATGAGGTCACTGTCGTTCACCACCCGAGCCATGACGGCATCAATCAATTGATTCGTCGCGCCGACATTTCCCATATTGAGTTGCTGCACGACACGGTGTTCGGCAACGACATTGATGCCGCGTCGCCCCCGACGATCGACGAGCTCGCGGAGCGATGCCGCGTCGACGTCGACCGGTTGGACATCGGCGTGCGCCGTCTGGTCAACCCGCACCGGTATCACGTCAGCCTGACGACCAAGTTGTACGAGCTGCGCAAAACGCTCGTCGCCGACGCTCAGGTCTAATCGCCAGTGCCTCGCTCGATCACGGTCCGCGGCCGGGTGATGCACACCCCCGAACGCCACCGGCTGGCCGTCCTCGATGACGTGATCATCACCGTCGACGATGGTGGAACCATCACTGCCATCGACCCGGCGTCCGTTGGCGCCGCGACGCAGACGGTCGACCACCAACTCGGTCCTGACATCGTTCTTCTTCCGGGCCTGATCGACACGCACCTCCATGCCCCGCAGTGGCAGCAGCTCGGCACGGGGCTCGACCTGCCGCTCGAAGACTGGCTGTTCCAACACACCTTTCCACTCGAACAACGATTGACCGACCCTGCGGTTGCAGCCGAGGTGTGGTCGCACATGGTGTCGACGCTGCTCGCGCACGGCACCACGGCTGTTGCCTACTACGCCACGGTCTCTGTTGAAACAACGACCATGCTCGCGGCTACCTGCGTCGCGCTCGGGCAGCGTGCGTTCGTCGGACG
The DNA here is from genome assembly GCF_041688325.1 of Ilumatobacter sp. Classification (GTDB taxonomy): domain Bacteria; phylum Actinomycetota; class Acidimicrobiia; order Acidimicrobiales; family Ilumatobacteraceae; genus Ilumatobacter_A. The sequence goes on along the minus strand of NZ_JBDNIJ010000187.1, from coordinate 4,447 downwards.
AGTCGGCATGGACCATCCGGTCGGCACGCCCGACTGGTACCGCGACGCCGACGCTGCCGCCGGTATCGATGCATCGCGCCGCTCGATTGAGGAAATTCGGGCGCTCGCCTCGCCGCTCGTCGAGCCGATCGTCACCCCACGTTTCACACCAGCATGCACCGACGAACTGCTCGCTGGCCTCGGTGCGCTGGCCGCCGAGACCAACACAATCATCCAGACGCACTGCTCCGAAAGTGACTGGGAACATGGTGCAGCGCTCGAGCGCTTTGGGCGATCAGACACGGCTGCGCTCGTCGGTTTCGAACTGATCAAAGACCACACGGTGCTCGCCCACGGCGACCATCTCGGCGACGACGACTTCGAGCTCATCCGTAGTGCGGGTGCTGGTATCGCTCACTGCCCACTGTCGAATGCCTACTTCGGCAACGCCGTCTTCCCGGCGCGCCGTGCCCTCGACGCCGACGTGCGTGTCGGGTTGGGGTCAGATGTCGCTGGTGGTGCTCGACCCGGCTTGCTCCCACAGTGCGCCGACGCCGTCACTGCTTCGCGGTATCTCGAGGACGGCGTCGACCCGCGGCAGGCTGCCGACGAACGCGGCACGCCCAACTCGCGGATCTCGATTGTCGAGGCGTTCTGGATGGCAACGATGGGCGGCGCCGAGTTACTCGGCCTGCCGACCGGCGCCCTCGAAGTCGGGCGGCCGTTCGACGCACTCGCTGTCGACACGCGCCGGAACGGTTCGCCGCTGCAGGCTTGGCCAGGCCTTGACGACGACGCCCGCATCTTCGAGAAGATCGTTCGCCTCGCCACGCCGGCCGACATCACCGACGTGTGGGTCGCCGGCCGCCGCGTCGCCGGCTCCCGTTCCTGAGGTCCGTCTTTCGCCCGATCCCCGCGTCAGGCCTCGCCGCTCGTTGGCGAAGGCCAACTTGGGTTCATGCTTCCTTGGCCTCGAACGAAACTCAGACCTCAGGCCCAACGACATGAAGAAAGGGAAAGAGCAACGGCATTGTGCTGCTTCTCATTCGGACCCAACTCGGCGTCACGGGATGATTGCGCGTCGGTCAGCGCAGGCCGGGCGGTTGGATTTTGGCGAGGTAGTCGCGGTCGGTCCGCATGCGTTGGCGGAGGTCGTCGTAGTAGGTGCGGGGTGGGTTGAAGTAGATCTGTCCGGTGTCCATTCGGCCGCCATCGGGGTGCGCATACATAGCTGCCGGTTTTGTTGGTGGCCCGGTTGGCAGGTTGGGTGCCGCACCTGAGGGTTTGATCACCCGGCCGTGTTGGTTGCGGAATTCGAGGCCGTCGGGTTGGTCGGCGTCACCGGTGATGTCGAGTCGGCCTCGGTGGTGCATTCGATGATGTTTCCCGCACACCAACAGAAGGTTGTCAGTGTCGGTTCGGCCGCCGTGTTCCCAGTGGATCAGGTGGTGCACTTCAAGACCGAGTGTGGCATCGCAACCAGGAACCCGACAGACCCCGTGGTCGCGATGCTCGATCACGGTGCGGGTGCGGGCTGGTACGACGTACTGGGCGCGACCGACCGACACCGGGAGGCCGCCCTCGACAAACACCGGTGTGACCGTGCCGTCACAGGTGATGTAGCGGCGGATTGCGTCAGGGACGTTCCAGCCGGTGGCGTCGGCCATGGCGCGGTCGTCGCCCCGGTCGTCGCGGTCGGTGTTGATGAACAGGTTGACTCGAAACCGTGACCGGCGTGCCGGGTCGGTGACCGAGTCGAGCGAGGCGTGGGCCATCGCGCACAGCGCCTCGACGAGCCCGGCACCGAACTCGCCGCGCTGGAACAGTCGGTCGCGGGCTTCGTCGAGCGCGGCCTGCACGATCATCCCGGCATCAGCATCCAAGCGACCGGTGAGGCGGAACGAGCCGTCGTCGTCTTGCCACAGCGACAGAAACTCTTCAACAGGCGACTCCGAGGATCCAGATGACTTCACCGGATTGGCCTCGGTATCGGTGACGGCTTCGTTCTCCGGCGCATCGACCGGGTCGGCATCCGGGTCGCCATCACCAGACTCAGCGTCGGCGGATCCGGCCTCAGTGTCGACCGATCCAGAAGCATCCGGAATCTCGCGGCCTGCGTCGTCGAGCACGGGGAACGGGTACTTCTGCAGAACGTGGCGGAGTTGAGTGACCGTCATCACGATGGCGTAGTCACGTGATTGCACGTCGGTCCACGCTGGCGCGTTTCGGGCAATGGTCGCCATCTGATCGAGTGACAGTTCACCGCGTCGGAACGCCTCGATCGACACAGGAAGCTCGCCCACCCGTTCAGCGATCGCCACGATCGAACGGGCCATTGCGGGCGACATTCCGGCCCGCCAAGCAACCCAGGCCGACATTGACGTCATACCTTCGCCGGCCCACAACCGACCGTCAGCCAACAGGACAACAACCCGATCGACCAACGCCGCATGCTGGGAGTTGAGGACACCAACAATGTCGTTGACCTCACACTCCAACACGGTGGTCGACGACATAATTAAGTATACACCTGTTCGAATATATATCCAACACAGATCATATGTTTGGATAAGAATTCAAAATCGATAAACAGAGTCGGTGGACGTTCCGGACGGCGCCGCGGGAGCGCTACATGCAGTCAGGCACCTCGTCATCTTCTGCGACGGGTCGGTACTTCACCGACACTCGCTCGGCCGTCGCGATCAGATGAGTGTTGCTCTGAGAAATCACCACTTCGAGCGCGATCAGCTCTTGCCCGCCTTCGATGGCCGCGGCCCATTCGGCGGGCATCCAATCACCAAGCTGCGTTGCTTCGTCGGTAATCCAGAGCCTGTCGTTCACAAGGCCGATCACCCGGACGCCGCAATGTGTTCCGACAACCAGCGCGTACGCCTCACCTACTTGGAGGTTGTCACCGAGTTCGAGTGTTGGGAGAAGAGCATCGATCGAATTTTCTGGACCACTGACCGTCTCCGCCGAATCCTGATCGGAGCATCCCGCAGCCAGGACACAAAAGGCAGCGGCCAGAGCCAGTCGCAGACCTCTACGACACGTCATGCCATCGAGAATAGTCGCAATGTGCACATCCGGAATCCGCCACGAGTGCATGCGCCGAACCGTCGCGCTGAGCTGACCGTGGCGCCGCTGCCGTAGCCTGCCGCGATGAACGACTGGACACCCGAGACCTGGCTGATCGCTGCCGGGCGTAACCGCACACCAGGTGAACCGCTCAACGTGCCGCCTGTGCTGGCCTCGAACTTCTACCTCCCCGCCGATCGGCTGTACAGCCGATCTGACGGCACGCCAACGTCAGATGCACTCGAAGAACTCCTCGGCGGCATGGAAAACGGCAAGGCGCTGTCGTTTGCATCGGGGATGGCAGCCGCCGCAGTGATCCTCCATCGGCTGCCCGTCGGCTCGACAATCGCCGTTCCTGTCGACCCGTATCACGGCGTTGCCGGCATCGTCAACGAGGGCGAAGCCCAAGGTCGGTGGACCGTGCTCAGGCTCGACCAAGCCGACACACCGGCGTGGCTCGACGCACTCCAGACCTGCGATCTCGTTTGGCTGGAAACGCCGGAGAACCCGCTGATGACGGTGGCAGACCTGCCGACGATCTGCGCGGCCCCACGTCGCGACGGCACGATCGTCGCGGTCGACAGCACCTTTGCGACATCACTCAACCAGCAGCCGCTCGACCTCGGTGCCGACGTCGTGATGCACTCGGCCACGAAGTTCATCGGCGGACACTCCGACCTCCTCGCCGGCGCGTTGATCACGCGCAATGACGAACTACTTGAGGAATTCCGCCACCGGCGACTCCTGTACGGGGCGACGATCGGCGGGATGGAAGCCTTCCTCACGATCCGGGGGGCGCGCACCATGGCACTTCGGATGGAACGAGCACAGCAGAACGCCATGGAATTGGCAACGCGGCTTGAAGCGCACCCGGAGATTACTCGCGTGCTGTATCCCGGCCTGCCCAGCCACCCGACACACGCCGTGGCCGCAACGTTCATGACCGGCTACGGCGCCATGATGTCGTTTGAGACAACTGGTGCTGGGGAGCGGGCCACCGACGTGTGTAACCGGATGGAACTCGTCAACCATGCAACCAGTCTCGGTGGCGTCGAAACCACGATGGAACGGCGCGCGGTGATTCCTGGTCAGGAGCGGATCCCCCAGACGTTGATCCGGTTGAGCGTCGGCTGCGAGCACGTGGACGACCTCTGGGCCGACTTCATGCAGGCCCTCGCCCCAACCTGACCCGGCCCTCCCGGCTATCCCAGCCGACATTTACATATAGTTAGGGTTGCTTTACAACTTCCGGTTGCGTTACCTTTCAGGTCGTGAGTCTGGATGAGGCAATTCGTGTCACCGCACCGGCTCCCGTCGCGCGTCGGCGCAGCAGGCACAGCGCAACACCGCCTGCCCAGACTGCCCTGACACTCGAGCAGCTGCGCTCCTT
>NZ_JBDNIJ010000186.1:0-4833 GCF_041688325.1 Ilumatobacter sp. | reverse complement strand
TCGGGTCGCGAGCGCCTTCTCTCGCCAGAGCGTCAGCCGGCTTGTTCGGCTTGAGTGATCAGGTGGGCGAGATGCGCGCGTGCACGCGAGACGCGAGATCGAATTGTTCCGACTGCGCAGTCGCTGATGGCCGCGGCTTCGCCGTAGCGGTAGCCGAGGAGCTGGGTGAGGACGAAGGCGTAGCGTTGGTCGTCGGGGAGTTCGTCGAGGAGCAGCTCGGTGTCGACCAGCGTGGTGTGGTTGGTGTGGTGGCGACGGGTGAGTTCGGTGCGACGAGCGCGCTGCTGGCTGTTGATCGAGTCGGCGCAGGAGCGTCGGGCAATGGTGAGCAACCACGATTTGGCAGTGTTGTCGCCTCGGAAGGTGTGGAGTCCACGGAGTGCTCGTAGGTAGGTGTCTTGCACGAGGTCCTCGACATGGTCTCGGTCGCCGAGGTAGTGGCAGAAGCGTGTGACGTCGTCGATGGTCAGTTGGACGAAACGTTCGAACGCTGTCGGGTCGCCGTCTTGCGCGGCAAAGAGTACGCGGGTGATGTCGTTCATGGGGGTGTCGGTGGGGGTGTGTGGGTAGGGGAGGATCGGCGTGAGGTTTCTCGACGGCGATGGAACTTTACGGGTTGATGTCATGACTGTTTGTGCATGAAGACATCGATGAAGCAGTCAAGCCAGACGTCACGTCGTGAGCAGCGGGGTACCCGATGGTGCGTCGGAACGATTGTCGCTGGGTCTCTGGTGCTGGGTGCGTGCGGTTCCGGATCGGATGGGGCGGCAACGACGACCCCGGCGAGTTCGCCGGCTGGCGAGGTCCAGGTTGCCGCCGAGGCGCAGTACACGGTGGTCGTGTCGGATCCGCCGATTGCGGACTTGGTCACTCGGGTTGCGGGTGACGCTGTGGAAGTAGTGAGCGTGGTGCCGATGGGCGCGGACGGTCATACGTATCAGCCGGTACCGGAGGATGCGCGGACGTTGGCGAGGGCGGACGTGTACATCGAGAACGGGATGGACCTCAACAACGTGGTCGCCGCATTCGCATTCACGAACTACCCGCAAGGCACGCCGCACCACATGTTGAGCGACGTGATCCCCGAGTCGGAAATTCTGGCCACCGACTCGGCCGAGGAAGTCGCATCGCACGGGCACGCGCACAGCTTCAACGCGCATTTCTGGCCCGATGCGAGATACGCCGGAATGTACGTGGCTGAAATCGCCCGAATTTTGTCGGAGGCCGACCCGGCGGGCGCAGCAGGCTACGCGGAACGCGCCGCAGCGCTGTCGGCACAGATCGCAGAGATGGACGCCGCCTTCCAAATCGCCCTCGCGACTATCCCCCGAGCGAACCGCAAGCTCGTCGTGTATCACGACAGCTGGTCGTACTACGGACGTCGCTACGGGATCCCCGTGATCGGGGCAATCCAGCCGACCGACTTCTCCGAACCATCCGCGGCGGAGTTGCGCGACACCATCGAACAGGTCCGCCGCGAGGAAGTGCCAGCGTTCTTCGGCAGCGAAGTGTTTCCCTCTGACGTGTTGGACGTGATCGCCGCAGAGTCGGGGGCGGCATACGTGTCGGATCTCTCCGACGACAAGTTGCCAGGAGAGCCGGGCTCACCCGAACATTCCTACGTCGGAATGATGATTGCGAACACCCGCAGCATCGTCACTGCGCTGGGCGGGGACCCCTCCGTGCTCGACACGATCGCATTGTCGTGACGACAATCGCGTTGAGCGGTGTGGGCGTCCGATTCGGGCCGACCCGTCCGCTCCGTGACGTCAACCTCGTTGTCGAAGCCGGCGAGCTGGTCGGAATCGTTGGCCCATCAGGTGCCGGCAAGACCACACTGTTGAGGTTGCTGCTCGGCGAACTTAAAGCGTCAGAGGGAACGGTCGAGTTGACAGGCGGAAGCCGACGACGACGGGCGTCGGTTGGCTACGTGCCGCAGCTCGAGGCGAGCGAACGGACTTTCCCGCTCACTGTGCATGGCGCGGTCGAACTCGGCGCGGCCGCGACGAGTTCGATGGTGCCATGGTTTTCGCGGGCCGAGAAGGCCGCTGCGCACCGGGTTCTCGAGCGCCTCGGAATTGCGGATCTGCACGCCCGCGGGCTGCACGAACTGTCGGGTGGCCAATTCCAGCGGGTGCTGTTTGCACGCGCTCTCGTCTCGGACCCCCAACTGCTGCTGTTAGACGAACCAACGAGCGGGATCGATCTGCGCACCCGCGGCGAGATGCTCGGCTTGGTCGACGAACTACGCAGAGACGGCCTGACCGTGGTGTTGACGACCCACGATCTGAACTGGGTCGCATCACACCTTCCACGTGTCGTGTGCCTCAACCAGACTGTGATTGCTGACGGCTCAGCGATCGACGTGCTGCGCCCCGAGATCCTCGCCGACACGTTTGGCGCAGACATGGAAGTTATTGAACACAACGGTCGTCCCGTCGTCGTCGACGGCGACGCACTCGTGGGAGGTGTCATATGAATCTGTTGTTGGATCCGTTCGAGTTTGCCTTCTTCGGTCGGGCATTGCTCGCAGCGGTACTCGTCGGCGCAGTGACCGGTGCACTGGGGCCGTTTGTCGTGGTCCGCCGGATGGCCTACATCGGCCAAGGACTCTCACAGAGTGTGCTCGGCGGTGTCGGAATCGGACTTGTCTTCGGTGCCGGGCTCTACTCAGGCGCGATTGCTGCGACCGCGGTCGCGACCGTGGTGATCTACGCGACGCGCCGGCGCGGCGTTCCAATCGATACCGCGATCGGCATTGTTGCCTCCACGATGTTTGCCGGTGGCGTTGCGGTGATCTCGTCGAACCGGGACCGCAGCCTCAACATCACCAACTTGCTGTTCGGCAACGTGTTGGGTGTCGACCGCGACGACCTGATCCTCGTCGGCGTGGTCGTGGTGATCGTCGCAGTCGTGTTGTTCACACAGTTCAAGAAACTCGTTGCGACGACGCACAATCCATCAGTGGCCGCGGCTCACGGGGTTCGCACCGGAGCGATGGAAGTCGTGTTCAACGCGCTTCTCGCGCTGGCCGTCGTTACCGCTTTGCAGGTGCTGGGCGTGTTGCTCGTTGCAGCAACATTGCTGCTCCCCGCAGCGACTGCATCACTGATGTTCGGCTCGTTCGGTCGCCTCACACTGATGTCGATTGGGCTCGGTATGGCGACCGCCGTGATCGGACTGTACGTGTCCTACTACCACGACATCGCAAGCGGACCGTCGATCGTGTTGACCGGCGCCGCGGCATTCGCCATCGCTGCATTCGGGCTTCCAAACCGGTTCCGGCACAGCAAAGCCGCTTTGTGATGGCCGCTAAGTCGAGTCGACCCTTCACCCGTCACGATGGAAGACTGGTGCGTGTGATGACCTGTCCGCAGTGGGAAGACGTGTCCGCCGCACTTGACGGCGAACTACCTGCCGACGCAGCGCACGCAGCGCTACAACACGCTGCGAAATGTTCGATCTGCCGTACTGCGCTCGACACTGCCGTTGCGCCCGCACCGAACGTCGCGTTGACGACGTCGATGCCGTCATTTACTTCCGACATGGTGACCGCACCTGAGCGGCGTTGGCTCTCAGGTCGATGGACCCGATTGCTGCTACTCGCCGCAGCAATCATCATCGTGGCCGAAGCCGTCCCCGTCTACATCCGAGGCCACGGCCTTGACGCCCAGACACACTCTGCGCGTCACCTCGCGGCCTGGCAGATCGGATTCGGTGTCGGGCTGTTCGTTGCGGCCTGGGTCTCGCGCATGTCGCACGCCATGCTCGCGCTCGCGTCATCATTCGCCATCTTGAGTGCGTTGGCAACAGTCATCAATCTCGTCGCCGGACACAATGGGCCACTCGCCGAAACCGTTCACCTCATCGAACTGATCGCCGTGTTCCTTCTGTGGCGGATCACCCCACCGCATCTACGCGCTTGGCGACCAGGACGCTCACGAAGCAGCCTCGCCCGGAACCACACCGATACCGATACCGAACCGAGCGGGCTGAGTCTCGTGGAGTGGAAAACGCCCGACCGGGCAAGCGACTAATAATTCTCAGACCGGATATTGGCGGTCGTCGAAGCCGGATCACGTCGATCGTCGCAGTCATCAGACAATGCGCCGAGCCGGCCGCCAACGCAACATCGAGAGGCCTCCCTCTCACATGAGAACGTCCAAGCCGTCAACGATTGGATCCAACCAAGTTCTCGACCAAGTTATTGGACGAGAACAGGCGGAATTGGCGGGACTCGGCGAAAGTCGACTTCTGCAAAAGACCTGCTCGGCGGCAAGAAACGAGAGAATCCGAAAGCCAATACTCGCTTTCGTGATGCGTAGGTCACGAGTTCGACTCTGTCTGGGCTCCACGGAATGCACAGTCCACAGGTGCTTCGCAGCAACGCAGGATCACACCTGGCGGGCGAACCAAGACCTCACCAGTGCTTCGAAATCGACCTCAGCCGAACGACCCGTTCACGTCGACGACGATGTCGGTGGCTCGCAGGGTGTGGATACACACCGTGCCAGTCGCCGACAGCTTGGTCAATACGGCGTTGGGCCGAACATCACCCCCGTCGTAATTAACCGACGCCGCCGGAGCCGGACGAGGCTGATCACACGGATACACCGTCAAAAAACCGGGTCCCGCAGCAGAGATCGCAACAACGTTCAACGATGCTGCTGTGGTCCCGTCGGGGATCCCAGCCCCAGCGCGGCCAGTCACCTGAAGTGTAAGAGTCCCACCGTTGCTGCCACGACCGGCCCCTTGCTGCTTCCCATCAGTGGTCGTCAAGCCCGGACCAGCGCGAGTTTCAAGCAACCGTGCCGGATTGACCGACGTGAAGCC
>NZ_JBDNIJ010000185.1:0-19874 GCF_041688325.1 Ilumatobacter sp. | reverse complement strand
CGCCGACGACGGAGTCACGCTGACTCGCGCAGCCGACGGCAGCGGCACGTTCCGAGCGACGTTCGGTTTCTTGTCGACGGAGACGCCACTGTCGAACATCGATCACACCGAGATCACAGGGCCCCATCGCTGGTACACCGCTGTTGGCCCACGCCTGAGTTTTGCTGATAACGGTCTCACCTTCGGGACCAACCATCACCGAGGGCTGTGCATCGAGTTCGTCGAGCGCATTCCGAAGGTCATCGGCTTCCGCCGCCACTCGGCGCTGTGGGTCAGTGTTGCTGACCCACAGGGGCTTGCCGATGCCCTCGGCTGCTGAGAGCCGTAGCGCACCCTCGCCAACGTCCCGACAGAGTGCACCCAGCTGGCACTTTGGTCAGACCGCAGCGTGACAAAACTGCCGACAAACTGACGAAGATGCACTGCTCGCCTAGATGTGATCACCAGACACATCGTTGCCAGGCAGAGCCGGGTCGATGCCGGTCATCTCGATCGACAGTTCCCACAGCCTGGCGGCGAGCGCTCCGTCACGGGCCACCGAGGAAGCCTTCGCTGTGCCCGCCGGGCCGGCGGTTTCGCCACGCCGAGTGGGGCCAAAGTATTCGCCGCCTTCGACGCCCAGTGCAGTGGCAGCCATCAGCGTTGGCCATGCGCCTTCTGAGGCCGAGTTAAAAAACGGGCGGAACACCGGGACGGCAAATCGAACGAGCGATGGCAGGTGCCGCGCAAGTTCGGTGTCGGCAATGCCCGGGTGGCAACCAACGGCAATGATCGATGACCGGGCTCGTCGCAGCCGGCGGTCGAGTTCAAACGCGAACATCAAGTTGGCGAGCTTGCTCTGCCCGTAGCGATTTTGCGCCCCATAGTGGCGCTCAGCAGTGATGTCGTCGAAGAAAATTTTTGCTCCTCGATGCGCAATGCTGCTCGTCACGACGACCCGAGCATCGGGCTGTTCGTCAAGCTTCCCAAGCAGCAACGACGTGAGTGCGAACGTGCCGAGATGGTTCACGCCGAACTGCGACTCGAACCCGTCGACAGTCATCTCCTTGGGCGGCATCATGATCCCGGCGTTGTTCACGAGCACGTCGAGTCGGGCCTCCTCGTTCACCTGAGCAGCCGCGTCGCGCACGCTGGAGAGGTCGGCCTGGTCGAGTTGGACCACGTCGAGATTGGCGTCGGAGACATCAACTCGAATGGCGTCGATTGCTGCGTTGGCCTTGTCGACCGACCGGCAACCGAGCAGCACGCGGGCGCCCTGCGACGCGAGCACCTTCGCTGTCTCGAAGCCGAGACCGGTGTTTGCCCCGGTGACGAGAATCGTCCGGCCTGACTGGTCAGGAACGTCGGCGTGAGTGAATCCGCTCATGACTCATGTGTACCGCGTTGAGGTACGGACCGGCGGAGGCGGCGGAACTCTCATCGCTCTGGCCGCATTTTGACGGTCAGTCGAATTGGCGTATCGTTGCCAACTCGGTGGATCACTCCGTATGGTCGTAGGTCAACACCAACCTGGATGTACGAATGACTGAACCGCAACCGACCAACTCACTGCACCGTTTCCTCGACGGCGACCTGGAAGCGCAACCCCGAGGCATCGAAGATTCCGTTAACGATGTTGGTACACGGATGGCTGAGGCTCGCGTGGCCGCTGGCCGCACGCAGGCCGAGATCGCGAACCAACTGGGTGTGAAAGCGTCAACCGTCGCGAAGTGGGAGCGCGGCAGTGCGTCGCCGCGGAGCAATCGACTGGCCGCCCTCGCTGGAATCTTGGGTGTCAGCCTGTCCTGGTTGATCGTTGGGCACGGCGACGAACCAACATCAACCGACGACCTCGATGAAATCAAGGTGGCCCTGAGCCGAGTGCAGGCACAACTCGTCGAGACGCTCAACGAGGTCAACGTACTGGCGGCCCGAATCGACATCGCTCGCGACGCCGACTGACCGGGCAGGACAGGCCAGACCGGCCGGCCGTTTATTCCTCGGTCGACGAAGTGCCCGACTGATCGTCCGCCAGAACCCGCTTGAGAAGGGCGACGAACTCGACAGCATGAGGGTTCTGGGCGGTCCTGATCGGAAAGTAGGCATTGATTCTGCCCGCATGCGGGATGGTGATGTCGGGAACGCGAACCAACGTGCCGGCATCGATCCGTGGTCGAACCGAACGCTCCCACCCGAGCGCAACGCCTCCGTCTCGCTCGGCGACGTCAAGGCACACTTGGTACGAGGTGAAGACCACTGACTTGACGCTGCCGGGCTCAACGACCAAGGCCGATGAAAGCACGTCTTGCCATGTGATCCAGCCGGGATCGACATAGTCGACGTGCAGCAGCGGCAGCACCGCGAGATCGGCTGGCGTGACCGGTGTGGGGAGTTGCGCTGCGAACGTTGGCGAGCAGACCGGGAACACGGCGTCGTCGGCAATGAACTCCACAGTAAACAAGCGCGCTTCGCTGGGCCCGTACCCTAGGGCGAGGTCGAAATTCTCGTCCGTGGACGCGACTCGATCGTTCGACGCGATCACTCGGATATTCACATCCGGATGCGTCCGTTGAAACTCGCCGAGGATGGGGGCAACAGTCGCGGTCGCCAGCGACAGACTCGTGAAAATCGTGATCGAGTCGTTGCCTGCAGACCGCCGACGGATCAGGTCGGCCGTCGAGGAGAGTTCGCTGAGAGACAGCCGTACCGATGCTGCCAACAGTTCGCCGTCGGCGGTCGGTGTCACGTCGTGACGGTGCCGTTCGAAAAGGCTGACGCCCAAGTCGGCCTCGAGTTCGCGGATTCGCCTGCTGACCGTTGCTTGGGAGAGGTGGAGTTCACGAGCAGCCCGAGTGAAGTTTCGATGCCGGAATGCCGCCTCGAACGGCACGAGAGCTGCCAGGGGCGGAAGGGTTTGGCCGAAATTAGTCATTCGGAAACCAAATACCTGGTGCCGAAAAGTGCGTGCCTCGCCTCACCCCCATGACCATACACTTTTCAATAGTTAAGTACCCCCCTCTTAACGAATAGACCGAAAGCGAGTCCGAAAATGGGAATCCCCACATCAGTACAAGAACGCAAGCAAACTGCAGCGAATCCACTGCACAAGCCCGCCTCGAGCCGACTCCTCTTCGGCAAGGTGAACGATTGGGTGCGGCACCACCCCGGAGCCCAGACCGCGCCGAGCCAGCAAGCGTTCGAGACGATCTCGCGGACATCTCACGTGCCACTGGCACGGCGTTTGACGAAATGAGCCTCGGCAGTGCCCGCAGGCGGGCACTGCAAACGGTTCGGCTGGCGTATCTCGAAATCAGGTCAGCTTCGCCCGGCCTCTGACTACGGCGTCGACAATCGAATCGCAACTCGGCAACGTGGCACCAGATGCCGGGCCGGTGGCGATGAACGAGTCGGCTGCACACAAGCGAGACACGTTGGCAACGTTGCGCTCGCCGAGATGGGCCATCAACGCTTCGCTCTGTGATCCGGTTTCGCGGCATTCGTCGACAACCAGGACCTGAGCGCACGGTTCGACCGCTGCGACGATGGCGTCGACGGGCAGTGGTGCAAGCCAGCGCATGTCAACGACTCGGCTGGTAACACCGTGTTTGACCCGCAACATCTCGACAGCCTGTTCGGCCAGGAACACCCCGTTGCCATAGGTGACGATGGCGACGTCGGTACCGGTACCGCGCACGGCAATTCGATCCATCGTGATCGGCTCAGCGATCATGTCGGGGTACCGGCCCGCCCATCTGTCGTCGCCCTCGACGTGGAGATCGCGAGTCATGTACCGCGCAATCGGTTCGAGGAACACGACAACGCGCTGCTCCTCTCGTGCCAGGCGCACCGCCTCCCGCAACATCAGTACGGCGTCGATGCCGTTCGACGGGCAGGCGATCACGAGGCCCGGGATGTCGCGGAGCACGGCGATCGAGTTGTCGTTGTGGAAGTGGCCACCGAAGCCGCGCTGGTATCCGAGGCCGGCGATGCGAACCACCATCGGGTTCGTGAACTGCCCGTTCGAAAAGAACGGCAACGTCGCCGCCTCGCCGCGTAGTTGATCTTCAGCATTGTGGAGGTAAGCCAGAAACTGGATCTCCACGATTGGAACGAACCCGTTGTGGGCCAGGCCGATACCCATCCCCAGGATCGACTGCTCGTCGAGGATCGTGTCGATCACCCGGTGGGCGCCAAACCGCTTCTGGAGCCGCTGGGTGACGCCGTACACGCCGCCCTTGGCCCCGACGTCTTCGCCTGCGAGGACGATCTCGCGGTGCCGCAGCATCTCGTCGGTCAACGCCCAGTTCAACAACTTCGCAAGGTGCTGCGGCTCACCCATCAGCCGCCACTCGTGAGCGCCGAACACATTGGCCCGATCGTCAGCGTTCGGCACCGTGGCAGGCTCAACCGTGCGTCGGGGCGGGACAATGCTGGCCATCACCTGGTCGGCCGTCTGGAGTCGCGGCGCATCCGCCACAGCGTCCACGGCCCGATCGACCTCGGCGCCGACGCTCCGGTAGCGATCGAGGACGTCGGTCGGCGAGAGGCCGCTGAACTCGGCAAGCAACCGAGCGGTGTGGAGAAGCGGATCGTTCGCCTCGTCGGCTTCAATCCGTTCCATGGTCAGGTAACTCGACGCCACGTCCGCACCGGCATGGCCATACAGACGGACACAGGAGAGGTGCAGGAACACCGGCCGACGTTGACGTCGAGCAACGTGCACGGCGCGTCGCGTGGCCGCAGTTGCATCGAGCAAATCGAGCCCTGAACCTGCGACATACTGCATGCCCGCGCGGCCCGACATCGATGCAGAAACCCAGTTGGCCGGCGTCTTCACCGAGATGCCAAGCCCGTTGTCTTCGCACACGAAGATCAGCGGCAACGGGACGCCCTGGTACGCCGTCCAACCGGCCGTGTTGATTGCCGCCTGAGCGCTCGCATGGTTGAGCGAGGCGTCACCGAAGCTACACATCACTACCGAGTCGTCGGGCAGCGCCTGATGCTCAGGTTTGACTCGTTTGGCGAGGCCGATCGAATACGCCGCGCCAACCGCCTTGGGAAGGTGTGATGCAATCGTGCTCGTCTGCGGTGGCATTGCCAGGCTGGCAGAGCCCAACACTTTGTGCCGGCCGCCCGAGATCGGGTCGTCGATCGACGTGGTGAAGCTGAGCAGCATGTCGTGCATCGGGTCGACACCGACCTGGCCGGCGCGAGCGATCTGGAACGCGGCGTCGCGGTAGTGAACGAAGGCCATGTCGGTTGGACGCAGTGCTCCGGCGACTGCTGCCATCCCCTCGTGCCCGGACGACCCAATCGTGTAAAAGCCGAATCCGCGGGCCTGCATGTCTCGCGCTGCGCGGTCGAGGTGTCGGCTGAGCACCTGCGCATCAAAGAGCGACACGAGTTCGTCAGCGGTGAGCTGTGCTTCGTCGAGCGTCGCTGTACCGACCCGCGCCGGGAGGTCGCCCTGAGCGACTCGTCGCAGGAAGTTGTCATGGACGATCTCGACCCGGTTCACGCGGCCATTTGACCACATTGCTCGGCCCGAAGGGTTGGGCATCTCAAAAGGGTTCGGCCCACCAGGCGAGCGCTGTCTTCGTCCCGGCAGGGATCTCGGTGAATCCACCGTCGTGGATCTGCACGGGAGCGCTCCTTGCAAGCTCGGTCCACAGCTGTCGATTTGGATGTATCACGGTGATCGGCCGGCCAGCCGCGTCCCATCGGCTCACCACTTCGCCGTCGGAGCGCATCCATGCCCATTGGCCAGCGTGGGCGCACTGCGCGGCCTGCTTGCCCCACGACATCTCGACCATCGGTGTCACGGCAATGACCAAGCCGACAACGTCTGGGAGCACATCAATCAGTTCGATTTCGTCGAGCGGCGACGACTGGATCTGGAGTTTGGCGAGCTGTTCCGGGGCCTCGTCCAGACGACTGGGAACAAAGGCGCGCACTTCCACACCGCCTCGCTCAGCAGTGACCCCATCCGGTTCTTGGGCTCGACGCCATGCCGATGCACGGCCGCGTCGGACAATCTTGCGGATCCGCTCACCGTTCCAGGCAGCGACGGCTCCGTGCCACTCCCCGCCCGGCTGACTTCGCGCGTCGTCAAGCAACTCGATCGTGGCGAGCGCGGCAACTTCGCAGATCTGTGCGGTGGTGGGCGGATCCATTTTTTCGACGCGGGCGACGAGCTGGAGTGCCCAGGGTGACTCGCTCGGCTCGGCAGCTTCCATCTGGTTGGTCTACACGGTCGAGCAGACCACAACACCGGCGGGTCCGTGGCGTATCGTGATGTCATGCGGCTCGACAAGATCCCCACCGGCAACACCCCGCCTGACGACATCAACGTCATCATCGAAGTGCCCGTCGGCGGCGAACCAATCAAGTACGAGATGGACAAGGCTTCGGGCGCCCTGTTCGTCGATCGATTTCTCTACACACCGATGCGGTATCCCGGCAACTACGGCTTCGTTCCGCACACCCTGTCCGAAGACGGCGATCCGATCGATGTGCTCGTGTGTAACACCCGCGAGATCATCCCCGGAGGCGTCATCAACTGCCGTCCGGTCGGCGTCCTTGTCATGGAAGACGATGCAGGCCAGGACGAGAAAATCTTGGCGGTGCCGAGCAGCCATGTGAGCCGTCGCTACCACAATGTTGCTGACTACACCGACCTCCCCGAGATCACGCGTGAACAGGTCCAACACTTCTTCGAGCACTACAAAGACCTCGAGCCGGGCAAATGGGTGCGTATCGACCACTGGGGTGATGCGGCAGAGGCGAAACGCATGATCGTCGAAGCCATTGCCCGCGCTGGCTCGGACGCCTGACCCCATGTCGATGAACGCTGATGGGCAAGGCCTCGCCGGCGTCTCAGACGCATCGCCGGCCGACGTCGTCGGGGTCTACGACGGTTGGGTGTCGACGTACGACACCGACGTGCTGTCGTGGGGCTACGAAGTCCCTGGCCGACTCGCCTCGGTCATCGCCGCCGCTGGCGCCACCAACGGCGACGTCCTCGATGCCGGCTGCGGCACCGGGCTCGTCGGGCTCGCACTCGATGCCGTTGGTGTCGCATCGGTCATCGGCGCCGACTTCTCGCCCGAGTCGATCGACGCCGCGCGGCAGCGCGACGTGTACCGAGAACTGCACGTCATCGATCTCAGCCAGCCACTGCCGTTCACGTCGCAGCGCTTCCTCGCCGTCGTCTGCGGCGGCGTTTTCAGCTATCTCGCCGACCCGGAAGCCGTGCTTCGAGAGTTCTTGCGCATCGTTCGCCGTGGTGGTCCAATCGTCTTCACGCAGCGCGTCAACCTGTGGGAGAGCCGCCAGATGGACGCCGTGCTCCAGCGACTCGCTGACGAAGGTCGGTGCACCGTCGACGTTTCACCGCCTCGCCCGTACCTCCCGGGCCACGGCGAGTTCGACGATGGCGTGCACGACGTGACGCTGACCACCTCCTGACCACCTCCTGACCGTCTCCTGACCGTCTCCTGACCACCTCCTGACCGTCTCCTGATCAGTCGAGCCGTCGGATCGTTGGCTTCTGACCAGTCGTACCGTGGGCAATACCTGCGATGCGATCAAGCTTCGTGGTCCCGTGCAACCGCCCGAACAGACGAGTGCCTGCCGCGCTGATCCCGCCGTCAACCGTGATCGAAGTGCCCGTCACGAACGCCGAGTCGGGCCCGGCCAGCCACAGTGCTGCGCCCGCGATGTCGGCACCCTCGCCCCGTTTGGGATACGGCTGCAGTTCGGTCATCACACGTTCGGCGTCGGCTTCGTCGCCCTGGTGCATCAGCGGGGTGAAGATGATCCCCGGGCAGATGGCGTTGACTCGAATGGCGTGCGGCGCGAGTTCGATGGCTGTCGTCTCGGTGAGGTTGATCACTCCGGCTTTTGCTGCCGAGTAGGCCTGTGGTCCGCCGCCGCCACCCTGGCCGGCAACCGACGCCGTGTTGATGATCACACCACCATCGCCTTGCGCGATCAGCACACGCGCAGCGTGCTTGGTCCCGAGGAACACGCCCCTGACGAGGACGGCGAAGGTTGCATCCCAGTCGTCTGACTCGATCTCGGTGATCGGCCCGAACGCTCCCCCGATGCCAGCGTTGTTGAACATGATGTCGAGCCGGCCGAACGCATCGACAGCAAGGGCCACCGCAGATGCAACGTCACCGTCGATCGCCACGTCGCAGCGGACGAATCGCGCTGCGTCGCCGAGTTCGCGAGCAACTGCCTCGCCAGCATCCGCGTTGAAGTCGGCAACGACGACGGCCGCTCCTTCAGCGACAAATCGCTGTGCCGTCGCGAGCCCCATGCCGCTTGCCGCGCCCGTAATCACTGCGACCTTGCCGTTGAGTTGGCCCGTCGGACCGTTCAACCGTGATGTGGTCATCGCGAACTTTGACCGTCGTCGACCTTGATGATCGTGCCAGTCACCGCATCAGAAGCAGCCGAGCAGAGGTAGAGCAGGGTCGAGTCAAGCTGATCGGGTCGACCGATCCGCTTGCGCGGAAAGTGCCCGCTGATGTCGCCCATCCGTTCGAGCATGCCGTCCATCATCTCCGACTCAAACGCTCCAGGGGCGATGGCATTGACGTTGATCCCGAATCGCGCCCACTCCACGCCGAGCGCCTCACTCATCCGGGCGATGGCTGCTTTGGTGATGGAGTAGAGCGCGGCGCCTTCGCCGCCGTAGTTGGTTGCCGAGATGCTGGAGATGTTGACCATTCGCCCCGGCGATTTTGCTGCGATCAGCCGCTTGCCCACTTCACAGGAGAGGATGTACGGCCCACGCAGGTTGGTGTCGATAACCTTGTCGATCAGTTCGAGCGACATCTTGTGGGCACGCTGCGCGTCGGGGATACCAGCGTTGTTGACCAGGATGGTCACGGTGCCGAACGCTGCTTCGGCCTGATCGACAGCAGCAACGATGCTCTCGGCGTCGGTCATGTCCATCGGAACCCCAACCGCCTGGCCACCATCAGCAAGGATGGCTGCGACCAGTTCATCGAGCCGCTCTTGACGTCGGCCGGTTGCGACAACGGATGCACCGGCAGCGGCCAGCACTTGGGCGAAGCGCCAGCCGAGGCCCGACGTGGCACCGGTGACGAGAGCGACCTGACCGGTGAGGTCAGTCGAGTTGTTGACAGTGATCATGATGTGCTCCGG
This sequence comes from Ilumatobacter sp., assembly GCF_041688325.1. Lineage (GTDB taxonomy): Bacteria > Actinomycetota > Acidimicrobiia > Acidimicrobiales > Ilumatobacteraceae > Ilumatobacter_A. The sequence goes on along the minus strand of NZ_JBDNIJ010000185.1, from coordinate 10,718 downwards.
GTGGTGAGAAGAGATGCTGGCGGGAGATGCCGGTAGACGTGTACCGGGCCGTAACGATTTTGCTGTTCGGATTCGATCGTCGCGCCGAGACGCTCGGCCAATGCGCCAGACGCAGTGTTGGCAACGGCGATCACGCTCGCCGCTGTTGTCCAACCATGGTCCTCGTAGGCGGCCTGGAGTGCACGGCGAGCCGCTTCGGTTGCGTAGCCCTTGCCGTGATGATCGGGGACCAGCGCCCAGGTGATCTCCGGTTGGATCCAGCCGTCAGGATTCCACAGGCCGCAGACCCCGGCGAAACGCCCGGTTGCCTTCACTTCGATCGCCCACGGGCCGTACCCGCGCAACGCCCAGTGCCCGGGATACACGGCGAACTTCCGCCACGCTTCTTCTCGGTTGCAGGGACCGCCGTAGAACTTCGAGATCGGGTCGGCGTAGAAGTCGACCATCGGCTCAAAGTCGTCGCCCTGGAACGGGCGCAGGAGTAGCCGCTCAGTTTCGATAGTGCTCGGTGTGGTCATTGTTCGGCGTCGAGGGCAGCCGCGAACATTGCCAATTCGCCAGGGTCAATGCCAACCAATCGTGCTGCATCTGGGAAACCGCCCGAGGCAACGTCATCGGCGAATGCTGCGTAGGCCGCCACCCGCATCTCTTGGATTCGATCGAGTTCGGTTCGCAGGTCGGCGTACTGCTTCGCGTGTCGTGGGACATGACCAGTGTTTGTTCCCAACACGTCAGTACTGAACAGGTACTGCGCATCACAGTTCGGACCTGAGCCCATCGAGATCATCACGAGGCTCGTCTTCGCGCTGATCGCCGTGGCAACCGGTTCGGGCACCACTTCGATCTCTGCGGCAAATGCGCCAGCATCGACCAATGCGCACGTCTGGCGCCACACCTCCATCGCCGTGGTCGCCGTCTTGCCCACTGCCTTGAACCCGCCGGTCCAGGTACGACGCTGCGGGATGAGGCCGACGTGGCCGACAACCGGGATCCCTTCGGCCGCCAATCGCTCAATCGTTTGCAGCGACGCAGCGCACCAGCACGCATCAGCGCCATCGTTGATCGCCGAGAACGCCGCACGCAAGTAGTCATCGGTCGTGACGACCTGGCCGTAGTCAAGCCCGACCACGATGAAGGCAGTGCCGGCAGCAGCTCGCATCTCGGTGCTCATCTGAGAGTCCTGGATGGTGATCATGTCGATCCCGCCGTCTACTGCAGCGGCGGCCTCGTCAGCGCTCGACACGTAGACGTCGGTGTACTGCCGTGTGCCTTTGCTCGCACGAAGATCGGCGACCGTGAGACGACTGTTGGCTGCCATTCGGGCATTCTCCCACGACCACCTGAGCACTCAGCGAGTCGTAAGATTCGAGGCGGACGAGGAGCCGTGCGGCGTCCTGACGAGTCAGTCTTCGGATGGCAATTCAGATGTCGATTCGGGTTGGGCGATGACATGAGTTTCGATGCCCTCGAGTTGGGCGACGACGTCGCCAGCGGCGGATCGGATCTCAACGTCGCACACCACCATATGCGCCGAAGTTCGGCGGCCGACGAGCACCATCGTGTGTTGCCCGAACATCGGCTCAGAGAGCAGTCGCACCGTGCCGATTCCGGTCGGCAGTGATGGCAGACCGAGTTGGCGTTCGGTCCACAGCAGCGCGAGTTGCAAGGCTCCGTCGAGTAGCGCCGGGTCCGATGTCCATGTCTCGTTCGGCCAACCAACCGCTCTGACGCCCCAGCAGCGCGCATCGATGCCCAACTCCGACACGCCGACGATCTCTTCGATCACACGGAAGGCTGGGCCGTGGAACAAGACGTCGCCGAAGTAAATTTCCGACGACCAGGGCTCGCTGCCGACCACGGTTGCAGGGTTGCTGTCGGCAAGGCCAACAGCCAATGGCGCGGTCGGAGCCATGTGCGCAGTACATCGGTAGTGGGCTCTGCCGGTCGCCGTGTTCGTGAGCTGCAGGGTCAACTGGCGACTCAACTGGCGACCATCGCCGAGAGCTACTGAGTCGATCACTTCAGCGACCAGGTCGAGGCTGCCGCCGCTGAAATAGTCCTTGGCGATCAGGCCGCTGAGCACACGGAGGTCGGTCAGACCGACGAGGTGCAGGTCGGGGCAGTTTGCTGCGGCGAGTCGGGCGAACCACTCGATGACGAAGACAACCGGTACGACGGGGACGCCGTTGACCACATGATCGATCAGTTGCGGGTGATGCGACAGGCCGACGCTGATGGCAAGTTCGGTCTGCCCGGTTGGGTGCGCGGTGTTGGGCGCGGTTGTCTGCGCGGTGTTGTCGTCAAGAACCTCGACTGAGTCAGACAGCAGAGATACGTCACTTGGCGCACCTGACACCAGGCGCATCCCCATGTTCGACACCTCATAGATGCGAAGCCCGTCGCACCAGAGCGAACCGGCGCCGATGACGAACGGCCCGACGTCGTCGACCCCGACCTCGGTGATCTCCATCACCGTCGTGATCATCTCGTTCTTTGGAGTCACCTGACCGCGGTACTTCCAGACCATCGGCGCACCGAGCAGCAGCGGTTCGAACCGTGCATCGTCGACGTCGGCATCCATCCCCGTGTCGAGCATGAAGTACTGCAGGAGTTGGAGGAGTGCTTCGACACCGAGCGAGCCCGGCTGCACCGGGTCTTGGAAGAAGTGCGCCTTGAAGAACCACTCGGAGACGTCGACGTCTTTCTCCCCCACGATGATCCCGAGCCCGGCATCGCCCTCGGTCTGAACGTGGGCAACACGATCAACCATCAGCAGCATGTCGTTGGCCAGACGGGCTGTGCCCGAACAGAACCGCTCCGGCCGAACAGTGAGGTCGGTCTTGGCCGGCGCATGCGCCGCGATCAGCTCACTGAGTGCATGATGGTCGCTGGTGACCGGCAATCCGACTTGGTCTTCGAAGGCCGCCGGTGGGAAGAATCCGAAGACGGTTTCCATCGTGTAGACGACCCGATCGCCGAGGGAACAGACAACCTCAAACCCTTCGACGATCATCCCGCCAGCGCGCGAAACACTCGTGAGCTTGACGTGCGTCGACAGCGTGCCGGACGTCCGCGTCAGCTCGTCGACCACGGTGCCCGTGCCGTCAAGATTGCGGAACAGCAGATCCTCGTCGACGTTGTTCGCCGAGCCAACCGCAGAGGCAACCCAGCCGCAGGGCTGCAGTGCAGCTTCGAGCAGCACGGCAAACGGCATGGTTTCGGCGCCGTTTTCGTCGAAGTACCAGGCGTCGTCAGGGATGTCGTATTCGCAGACGATCTCGAGGCCAGCCTTGCAGTCGTCGAGATCGCCATGGATCTGGGTGACGCGACTGATGAAGTGATACGGCTCGCCCGGCAACCGAGGGGATCTCCTGGTGATGTCGAACGCCTCGTACATCGACCCAAACGCTTCTGATGGCTTGCCCCACGCGCACGAGATCATCGCCTTCCAGTCGAACGGGAACCCCTGTGCGTCGGTGGCGACAGCGACCGGTTCGACCACGTTCTCCCACACCTCAGGCCTCGAGGTGAGCGGCCAGCCGGGGACGAGTTCGACGCCGAGGCGGTGCGCGTGGAATGCGGCCTTGCCGTCGACGAATCCAAGGACGTCGCAAATGATCGTCGGGTGCGGGCCATCCCAGACCTCTTCGACGTAGAGCTCGTAGGCGACCCGATCCGTCTGCGGGTTGATCTCGCCGCGACACTTCAACTCGAAGGGTTGTTCCGGCAGCGGTTGGAACCGCCATCCGTCGACACGGACCGTGTGGCCCAGTGCTGCGAGGTAGAACGACATCGCTTCGATGCACGCTTCGACCATGAAGTTGCCTGGCATACACGGGTCGTTCTTGAAGTGCCCGTCGAAGAACCACGCGTCGGCAGCAATGGTCGACTCGCAGCGCATGAAGCCGCGCCCCCACGGCCCGCCCGTCGGATCGAAGTCGGTGATCTCGTCGATGAAGAGTTGGTCACCGGCCTGAATCTTTGGCGTACGGGTGTGCGTCTCGGTCCACTCGAAGCCCGGGCCGAAGCACTCGACGGCGCGTCCTTCGCTGAAGGCTCGGACCTCCTCGGAGGTGAATGCCGACTTCGTGCAGGCAATCGGTGGTGCGTCGACGCGGGCATCGGCACGCAGGTCGGCCTGTCCTGTTTCGGGGGTCCAGAGTGCACCGAGTGCGTCGGCGAGTTCTTGTTGGTTGAAGAATCCAGCCTGTGCATCACGAACGGTCAATCGCGGCTCGCCGTCGACGATGCAGTCGTATTCGAAGAAGAACAGCCGAATGTCGCCGTGCTTAGCGTGGCCGGTGATTCGGATCTCATACTCGAGCGTGTCGCCGACCGTCGGAAGGTCACCGTGGTACGTCATTGTGCAGCCGAGCAGGCGATACGACCGCTCACCCTTATTGAGTAAATCGATGCCCATGTAGCTGATCAGCATCAGATCGGCCTGACCTGACTCGATCATGAACCCGGCAGGCATGTAGCCGTCGTTGAGGTACCAGGCACCCGGCTCGATGTCGGTTTCTGTCCAGATGGTCCCGACACCCAACACGCCGACATCAGCAACCATGCCGGTCACCCGGTCAGCAAGTAGGAGTGGCGGCTCGGGCATGCGGCACTGCACTGCGTACTGATCTTGCGCCTCGAAGAGCGCTCCAAACAGTTCCGAGATGCGTCCGGATGAATGGATCTCGAGCTGCGCCTTGTCCCACTTCGGACCGGGATGCCGTTCGATACGCAGTGCCGGTGCTGGTGGAACGGTGGGCGCTGGCTCGACGGTGGTCTGGACGGCCGGCTGGGCAACAACCAGAGCAGCTGGCAACGGCTGAACAATCTGCGCCAGCTCGAGAGCTGCGGGCTGGGCAATCACAACACGAGTCAGCAGGTCGAGTGAGCTGGATCGGGCAGCGAGGAACTGTTCGTGGATGGCAGCCTGCTGCGCCACGAAGCTCTGGTGCATCGCGGCCATCGCCGTGATCTGCTCTTGCATCACATCCGCTGCGCTGGCGGCTAGCGAATGCCCGGGCGCTGCACCTCCAAGTTGGGCGACCGGCACGGCCACGGCTGCAGGCCATGACACATCGACCGCATCGACCGCATCGACGCTTGGTACTTCCTCGGTCGGTCGGTCGCGTTCCGCCATCGAGGCGAAAATGGACAGCAGCGCTGGAGCCGGCGCCATCGTCTGGTGCGCGACCGCCGGCTGTGTGTTGCGGCGGACGGGAGGGCGATGGGCAGGGAACGACATGATCGGGCCATCGAGGGCCGCGCGCTCAGGTGTGTACCGGCTCAGCCTGGCAGTCAGCGCGTGGTGATCGACCTCGACGCCGGCAGCGACCAACGCAGCGCACACATCGAAGAGTTGTTCGATGTTGCTGTCGCGGCGGTCGAGGTGCAGGGCGAGCACATCGTCGCCCAGGATCTCGCGGATGAAGTTGGTGCATGCGCCAGCCGGGCCATGCTCAACGAAAATGCGCACACCGTCGTCGTAGGCGGCCCGGATCGTCGCCGGGAAGTCGACGGTCGTCTCGGCCTGGCGTGTGATCGCTGCAGCACAGTTCTCGGTGCTGATGTCGTACGTCCCGCCGACACCGTTCGAATAGAACCGCACCCCTGGTACCGGCGTCACGTCGCGCGTGTGCACGTCGAGCCACGGCTGGTGGAACTCTGCGGCGACCTCTGGAACGTGGCAGGCGAGGTTGTAGCCGACGGGGCGGCAGCGCCGCGCTCCAAAGGTGTCAACGATGGAACGGCACACGTGCGCATCACCGGCGATCACAAGGTCGCGTTCGGTGTTGATCAGCATGAGGTGGACGTGGGGCTCGTCGGCGATTGCCGCGCGCACATCGTCGATCGGGGCGAGCACGTTCCACACGGCCCAGTCGGCCCGGTCGACGTTCCAAGCTCGGGCGACGGCGTCGAAGTCGACGGCGATCTCGTTGGTGAGCATTCCCGTCTCGTCGATCTCGCGACGCATTGCGTCCATGTCGCGCCACACGCCAAATGCGTAGAGCACGTTGCTTTCACCTGACGAGTAGCCAATCGCTGCCGACGGTTTGAGACCGAGGAGACCCAACGTGATCTCGGCGTGCGCTTGGCTGAGCAGCGCGGTGCCCCACAGGTAGTCGGCAGGCAGCGGCACGTGGTCGGGATCGTTGACCCAGTTCGAGATCTGACCGAGCGGGAAGTTGGTCGAGATCGGAGTGATCGATTCGGGAAGTGCACGGAACAGTTGAGCGCCCATGCCATTGTATGCCGCTCCCCCGGCGGTGAACACGAAACCCAGTTCGCCTTCGATCGGCGCGGCAGCGAAGTGCACACCGGTTCCTGCAGGCTTGCCAGCTGTGATGTGCTGCTCGGCCCGCGCTGCTCGCTCGGCAAGCTGTTCAGCATCGGCAGCAACGATCACGAGCCGCGCTGGGCCCTCGGAGGATTCACGTCGCGCCGCCAGTGCGTCGAGGACCGCTGCTGCGTTTGCGCCCGAATAGATGTGCAGCGCAGGTGGTGTCGCTCGGCTTGGCGCGAAGTGGTTCGTTGCTTCGGCGAGGAGTACCGAGCGGTGCACGATGCCATCCATGGCCGTCGTCTCGACCGACACGGTTCGCGGGCCAGCGCCATCGGGCAAGCCACTGCCTTGCTCAGGGTTCGATGCGATCAACGGAACGTCGCCGAGCGACACGCGGTGGTGCAGCATGACAGCAGCTGCCGCGACGTGCACCAACCCCGATGCTGCATGAGCGTGGCCAAACAGGTCCGTGATCGACCGGGCGCCCTGACCCAATCCCAAACGGAGGTCGCTCACCGAGCCGGGGTCTGCAGCGTTGCCGTTCTCGTCGCGCGGCGCATCGCACACGAGTGAATACACGGTGTCGCCATCACGCTCGGCATCGTCGAGTCGCTTCAACACGAGCATGACGGCTGCGTCGCCTGGAACGCGACGGTCTACGGTCAGCGCAGTTATCGCAGCGGCAATATGGACCGGGTTGCAGGAAAGGTCGACTGCGCCGACGAGCGCTGCATCGATGTCGCCGGAGCGGAGTGCTCGTGCGGCAATCCGGAACGCGTCAAGGCCGCTGTGTTCCTCACCGCTCACGGTGAAGCTCGGCCCAGCCACGTCGTACTGACTGTTCAGCCGGTTGGCGACCAGGTTCGGCATCGTGCCGAGCACGCCAGCAGCAGTCAGCGATGGGCCAACGAGATCGCGGGCGGCGGCCAGCGACGCAGATGTGCCGTCATGCTGAGCAGCGAGCCGCCAGCGAGTTCCGAATCGGGCGGCTTCCGGGTCGGTGCCCATTCCGACGTAGATGCCCGTCGTGTCAGTTGGCAGCGTTCCAACGGTCGCCAACGCCTCATCGGCGACCTGCAGCATCACGAGTTGCTGGCTGAGCGCCGCCTTGAGATCGTTCGGTGGAAACTTCTGCGCGGAGAGCTGGAGTTCAATGTCGGGCAGTCGCCCGGTGCCCTCCGCGTCGAGGCACGGGGTGTTCCCCAGGAGAGCATCACGGAACGCCGGCAGCCCGACCGCGCTGGCTGCCGCAATGCCAATGCCAACGATGGCGATCGGCACGGCTTGAACAGCTGGTGGAGCGCTGTTCGGGTCGGTGGATTCAGCATCGTCAGCGACGAGCTGTGCTGCAGTCGTCGGTTCTTCAAGGATGAGGTGCGCATTGTTGCCGCCGAAACCGAAGGCCGAGATGCCCGCCCGGAGTACGCCGTCAGCGACATCGCCACGGGCCCATGGCTCGGCTGCACTGAGGACACGGAACGGTGAGTCGCCGAGCGCGGCGAGTTCGTCGTCGACGTGCAGTGTCGGAGGCCGCACCTCGTTGCGCATTGCCTCGATGACCTTGATGACCCCTGCAACACCGGCCGCGGTGATGAGGTGCCCGGTATTCGACTTCAACGAGCCAATCGGGAGGTCGGAGCAGTCCGCATAGACTCGAGCACTCGACTCGATCTCGGTGGCATCGCCGACGCTCGTTCCTGTTGCGTGGCATTCGAGCAACGAGATGTCGTGCGGCGTGATGCCGGCGACGTCGAACGCTGTCTGCATGGCTCGGACCTGGCCGTCGACTGCCGGGGCGAGCATGCCTCGTCCACGGCCATCGTTCGACAGGCCGACGCCGCGGATAATTCCGTGGATCGTGTCGCCATCACGAACTGCATCGTCGAGCCGACGGAGTGCCACGAAGCCGCAACCCTCGGCGGGGACGAGACCGTTCGCGTCAGGGTGAAACGGCCGCGACTGGCCGGTCGGGCTCAACGCGTTGAGTGCGGTGAAGCCCTGGTGAATAAACAGATCGTCGGCGCAGTTCACCGCGCCGGCCAACATCAGGTCGGCCTCACCGTCGTGCAGGCGATCGCATGCCAGCTTGATGGCGTACAAGCTGCTTGCACATGCCGCGTCGAGTGCCATGGCGCCGACACCGAGGCTGAGTGCGCGCTCCAGCATGAGCGCCGGGAGCCCCGACATGAACCGGTTGCGGGCGTCAGCAGCGTTTCCGTCAGCAGCGTTTCCGTCAGCAGCGTTTCCGTCAGCAGCGTTTCCGTCAGCAAGGTGGACCGACTGAGCGAACGCCGCCATGCTGGCTGACGGGAATGAAAGGTTGCCGAACACGGCGCCGAAACGCGCCGCATCTCGCTCGGCGTAGCCGGCGTCGCGGAGTGCTTCGCGTGCGGTGTGGAACGTCCACTGGAAGACCGGGTCAAGGCGAGTGATCTCATCTGCAGGAAGGCCGAAGCCATTGGCGTCGAACACTTCGTCGAAGCCAGAGACGTAGCCCCCGCGGTCAGACCAGGTTCGATCGGTGCTGTCGTCGTCTGGATCACAGAGTACGTCCGCCGGAGCGATGCCCCATCGATCTTTCGGAACCGTCGAGGTCAAGTCGGCGCCCGACACCACGCAGTCCCAGAGTTCCGCCGGAGACATGGCGCCGGGCAGCACGCAGGCGCGCCCGACGATGGCGATCGGCGAGAAAGTACTCACCCTTGGACTCGGGTCATGCATTGATCCGTTGGCTTGCGGGCGCGATCACGCCGCCCCCCAGGACGATCTCGACCTGGTCGGTCTGGGGGCTTGACAGTTCATCGACGAGCATGCGCGCCCCAACATCGAGGTCGATCAGCTCGACACCCATCGATTCGAAGTGAGTCTTGAGGGCCGGCGTCACCATGCCGCCCGCCCACGGACCCCAGCCGAGCGACTTCACCACGCAGCTGTCGCCGCGGCGTGCTCGCTCGTGAGCAGCAACCTTGTTCAGCACATCGTTGGCCATCGCGTAGTCGGCCTGGCCGACGTTTCCGGTTCGAGCTGCGACCGACGAGAACAGGCACAGCACAGCGAGCTGATCGGCTGCGGTGGCATCGAGCAGGTTCCGAAGTCCTTCGACCTTGGTGTTGAAGACCATCTTGAACTGTGCTGTCGACTTGTCGGCGATCAGCTTGTCGGCGAGGACGCCAGCACCGTGGATCAGGCCGGTGATCGGCCCAACCTCGGTTCGCACCGACTCGAGTGCACTGGCAACCGCTGCCGCGTCAGTGATGTCAACGGCCAGGTAGGTCGCTCGGCCGCCCGCACCTTCGATTGATGCCAGCGTGGCTCGGATCTCTCGGTTGGCGAGCACCCCACCGACCTGCTTCTTCAACTTCGCCGGGGTGAGCTTTTCATCGGCTTCCTTGGACTCGGCGAGCAGCAACTGCTTCAAGGCAGCATCGTCGTGGGCTGCGCCGTAGTGCTCGGGCTCATCGGTGAGCGCCGAACGACCGAGCAGCACGAAGGCTGCCTGCGATGATCGGGCCAGTTCGATGGTCGTTGCCGCGGTGACGCCGCGCCCGCCTCCAGACACGACGACGACGTCGTCAGCGCCGATGGGCAGCGTTCCTGCGGTCACGTCGACCGGCTCAGCGCGCAGGCCGATACGTGTTCCGTCGGCGCCGAGGCCGACCTCTCGATCGGCTCCACCGTTGAGGAGTTCGCTGGCGATGTCGGCGGCAACGAGTTGCGCTGCGCGGCCAGCGCCATCGATGTCGATCATTTTCACCGACGCCGAGGGCCACTCGATTGCAGCGGTGCGCATCAGCGCAGCAAGCCCGCCGGCCCATGCCCGATCGGCGTCACCGCCGGTCGTTGCAAAGGTGCCACCCTGGTCGTCGACTGCTACAAAGATGCCGCCCGACGCCGCGCCGGGAGCGAAGGCCTTGGCCGCTTCGAATGCATCTCGGCTGAGTGAGCTCGCCTTCGCCGAATCGGTCACCGCATGAAGATTGCCCAGGTAGATGACACTGTGCTGATCGGTATCGCCAGTGACGTCGGTATCGCCGCTGGCGTCGATCAGCCGAGCGTCTGCGCCGGCGGCAGCCAGCGCGGCGACGAGCGCCGTTCCGATGCCGTCCGGATCGCCGACGACTGCAATCGGGGAGTCAAGTAACCCGGGAAGCGGTGAGCCCGGCAGCGGCAGCGAATGCGCCCGCACGACGAATCGACCGAAGCCGCTCGCTGCTCGGTCCGCTGAGTCAGCCGGGGGAGCTGCGTCGGATAACGACGCGGTTGGCAGAACGGTTGGCAGAACGTCGGGCGCTGCGCCACCGGCCTGCGCGGTGAGGTACGTCACGATTTCACCGAGCGTCGCGAGGCTCGCCATCACCGCAAGATCTACCTCGGGCAACTCCGGCACCACATCCTGCATCGCACTCAAAATCTCGACACGCTTAATCGAATCAAT
>NZ_JBDNIJ010000025.1:0-51061 GCF_041688325.1 Ilumatobacter sp. | reverse complement strand
TCGGGCGTGTGCTTGCTCGTGCGCCAGGACCACGTCGAACTCGTCGTCCTCAAGCGCGTTTCGTAGACCGCCCGATATAGCGATCGTGCCGGCCGGGCCGGGGAGTGTGTAGGCGTAGATTTCGTCAGTGTCGATGAACTCGACGGAGCGCGCTCCGGTGCAGCGAAGTTGCTGGTGGTGTGCAAGGACGCGTGCGGCGCGGATCGTTCCGACGAGCGCTGCGGCCAGTGAGGCGATGCCGACGAGGGCGCCGAAGGGTCGATACTCAGGGAGGAGATGGCGGGACCAGTCGATGACTGGGTTGTGGAAGCCAATGTGGGCAAGGCCACTGAGCCCGATCAGCCACAGTGTTGGGACCGCAGAGATCGCCACTGCAGCGAGGAGCAAAGCGCTGCAACGCGCTGCCGCGGCCGGGCTGAGCCGGTCGAGGCGACGGCTCCCAGCGAGCGCAACGCCGAGCGTAACGACGAGGGGGAGTGCAACGAAGTTGATCACGGTGCGTCGTTTAAGATGGCGAAGAGTTGGGCGGCGTCGGCGGGGTCGAGTGCTTGCGCGAATCCGGCGAGCGCGGATTGGCGGTCCGATGCTGCATGAAGGATCGTGCGTAAGCGTTGCGCGGTGAGGTCTGCTTCGCTGCTCGCCGCCTCGTACCGGTAGGCGCGGCCGGACCGCTTTCGGGTCGCCAAGCCTTTGTCGCACAGCCGGCCGAGAATGGTGGCAATGCTGGTGTAGGCGAGGTCGGTGCTCATGTCCTCGATGACGTCACTGGGGGACGCCGGCTGGTTGATGTTCCAGAGTGCCCGGAGGACATCTGTTTCGAGGGCGCCGTCGGCTCGTCGCGTCATAGTGCTGGTGTTGTTTCTGATGTGGCGGCCTGGTCGAGACTGCTGGTGGACGGTGTCGGTTCTGACTTCGACGTTTGAATTTCTACATTGTGTCGTACGTTGGGGTTGTGCGGCAACTCGTTCATGCAACCAACTCGGTTCGGACCGAGGAGGACAGGGGCCCGTTGCGCATCGTGCCATGGTGTCGATCACAGGTCTCGAGAACGATGAGATCGACGAGATCATTGGGTACGTCCGTTCCGAGCAAGAGCGGCAGGGTTTCGAACAGTCACCATCCTCAGACCTCAACATGCTCCGCGACCGCTGCGTTGTCACACCGAGGTCAGCTTGGTTTCAGAGGGTGAGTGTGACACGTTGCCGCCGGCGCAGTACGGGTTGGGGGAGTGGTCACCACGGCTGCTGTTGTCTGGTCTCGCTCTCAATCGCATGAACCAATGCGCGTAGTTATCGTCGACCTTGTCGGGTTCGGCCACTCACTCGACGAGGACCGCACCGACTTCGCGTCATTTCTGGGCTCGGGCAGCGCGACGAGTTTTTGTCCCGTATTTCCACCATGATCTGGAAGCGAACACCCCGCCTGAGGAGGCGCATCACATGACCAACACATGCAGCCCTGCAGCCGCTGATTCCCCCGGCCAACCCGAGTTCGATGCAGATCGAATCGTCGAGACGATCCGGAACGGCTTCGACAGTGGGCTGACCCGGTCACTCGAGTGGCGCCGCAACCAGCTGAATGCAATGAAGGCAATGCTGCGTGAGAACTCTGACCAGCTTCTTGCCGCACTTGCCACCGACCTCCACAAGCCTGCAACCGAGGCTTGGGCGACCGAGATCGGTTTCACGCTGACCGATATCGGCTACCAGAAGTCGAACCTTGCGAAGTGGTCTGCACCGCGCAAGGTGAAGGTCCCGCTGGCCTACCGACCGGCGACGGCGCGCATCGTGCCAGAGCCGAAGGGCGTGGTGCTGGTCATCGCTCCGTGGAACTACCCACTGCAGCTGTTGCTGTCGCCGATGGCCGCAGCGATCGCCGCCGGGAATGCAATCGTCGCCAAGCCGTCAGAGCTGGCTCCGGCGACATCCGACGCCCTCGTCGAATTATGCGCGAAGTATCTCGATCCGGCGACTATTGCCGTCGTTGGTGGTGGGGTCGATGAGTCGAGCGCTCTGCTCGAACAACGATTCGATCACATCTTTTTCACCGGCGGCACACGTGTCGGAAAGATCGTGATGCATGCCGCTGCCGAACACCTGACACCCGTGACCCTGGAGTTGGGTGGCAAGAGCCCGGCGATCGTCGCCGCCGATGCCGACATCGAGGTCGCCGCTCGGCGCATTGCCTGGGGCAAGTTTGTGAACTCTGGCCAAACCTGCATCGCTCCTGACTATGTCCTCGTGGCCCGACCGCTGCGCGACCGTCTCGTCGAAGCCATCGAGCAGTCGGTGACTGATTTCTACGGGGCCGACCCGCACGCCAGTGCCGACTACGGCCGCATCATCAGCGACGACCATTTCGCACGCGTCGCTGCATTGATCGGGGGCGAAGGCAGTGGAACCATCGCCTTCGGCGGGACCACCGACTCGTCCGACCGCTACATCGCTCCGACGGTGCTGATTGATCCTGACCCCGACTCCGATGTCATGACCGATGAGATCTTCGGCCCGGTGCTCCCGGTGATCAGTGTTGATGACATCGACGAAGCCATCGACTTTGTCAACGGCCGTGAGAAGCCGTTGGCGCTCTACATCTTCACCGACGACGACACGACCGCACAACGGACCATCGCACGCACGTCATCAGGCGGTGTCGGTGTCAACGGAACAATTCTCCATATCGGGCCTCCCGATCTTCCCTTCGGAGGTGTCGGACCGAGCGGCATGGGTTCGTATCACGGCGAGGCAGGCTTCGAGACGTTCAGCCACCTCAAGTCGGTGTTGGACAAGCGCACGAAGCCGGATCTGAAGGTGTTATATCCGCCGTATTCGAGCATGAAAGAACGTCTCATCAAGCTCGTGCAGTGACAATGCGTCTGCGTGATGGTTTTGGCTGAAATGGGCACCAAAAACATCACGCTGACGTGCTCGCAACTCTGAGCTTCGCCCTACTCCGTTGGTGCGACGATGAAAATCACGCTGCCAGCGTTGCTCATCCACCAAAATCTTGCGGTGGAGTCCGTGCATCACACCGAAGCCGAAGAGCAGTCCAATTGCGACGCCCAGGACTGCGCTGAACGAGGCCACGAGAGGCAACGGCGAAAACTCACGTCAGCCGACTCCTCACGAAACTTGGCGTGCGTGATCGAGTGCAAGCCGTCGTGCTCGCCTACGAGAGTGGGATCGTGCAACCCGGCTCGGAATCACCGACTGGAGCGATGGCGGCTTACCCACTGACGGCTTGGCGCAGTGAGCTGCACTCCGTCGTCGCTCACGGAAGCAAAACTGGTTGGGTCGATCACGTACCCCGTGCCGGTGGTAATCAGCACGTAGCCGAGCGCCAACGCGGGCGTACGTCGGCGGCCTGACCGCGTCGTCGGCCGACATCGGTGACCGTGATCAACCGCGACCAGCGCTGGTCTGGAACCTCGCCGAACGGGACCGTTAGCGGTGGCCGGTCCAGCGGGAAGCGACACCAACACCACCGCAGACCAGGCCGGCGCCAACGAGTTGTGCGGTGCCGAGCGGAACACCCATCAATGTCCAACTCGCAGCGAGCGCCACCACGAACTCGAGGCTGCCGATCATCCCGGTTGCTCGATCGCCGGCCAGGGGTGCGCCCCAGGTGACGAGCGCAGCGGGGATGGCAAGTGTGCAGAGGGTGAGGAACACGACGGCGAGGAGTGCATCGGTCGTCATCGGGGCGATATGCAGGCCGGTTCTCGCCAGTGTGAGGGGGAGGAGTACCGACACGCCTCCGGCTGCTCCGGCGAGGATCTTCGGCGCCGTGGGCATCGCTGCAGCCGGGCCACTGAGCACCAGCAGGTATGTCGCCCATCCGATCGGAGCGGCGACGGCGGGCAGGAGTGAGATGGCGACCGAAGTCGACATCCCAGTCGGGCCGACACTCAGGACGACGCCGAACAGAATCGTGCCGGCAACAGCGATTTCTCGGGCATGCAACGGGCGCTTCCACACGATTGCGGAGAGGAGGAGTACGACGACCGGGTACGTGTAGTAGACGACGGTTGCTGCTGCGACCGGTGCCCGGTTGAGCGCGAGGAAGTATCCGGCGAAGCCAAGCATGCTGACCGCTCCGCCGGCGAACACGATCAATGACTCGCGTCGCCAACCGTGCAGCTGCGGTGCGCAAGGTGCGAGAACAACGAAGAGTACCAGGATGCGGAGGAACGATGCGGCAATCGGATCGATGCCGGCATCGAACGCGCGGGTTGCGAAGTACGGACTGAATCCAAAACCGACAGCGGCGGCAGCCACGGCAACTGTTGGCCGAGCGGTCTTTGTGCTGCCGGTTGCTCCCGCAGGGTGCCGGGTGTCGTTGATGATCGTGCTCACCTCTCCAGTATCAGAGTGGTAAACCATCCCGTCCAGCGCGTCTTAACCCTGTAAATGATGCAGAATGTGCATGTGTTGGATCGCGCTCATCTGCAACTCCTGGCGGCTCTTCGGGAGATGGGCCGTCTGGGCGACGCAGCACGACGCCTGCACCTCAGCCCGTCTGCCGCGAGCCACCGACTCGCTGAAGCAGAACGCCGGGCCGGGACGCGGCTCACCACCACCAGCGGCCGCACGATTCGCCTCACGCCGGCGGGCGAACACCTCGCAAACAGCGCAGACGACATCGAACGGCAGATCAACCGAGCGTTACTGACGGCCCGGTGGATCGGCAGCGATGAGCCAGAACGGATTCGCGTCGCAGTTGGCTTCTACGACACGGCGGGCTGGTTGATCGACACGTTTGCACCCGTCGATGGTCACGCCCGGATGGAGCTGCTTCGGTTCAGGGACGAAGACCTTCTCGACGCGGTCCGTTCTGGGGCGGCTGATCTGGCCATCGCCCCGTGGTCGACACGGCCGACAGGGCTCAACGCGTTGACGCTTGCCTCAGATGTGCTCGTCGCAGCAGTTCCGGCTGACAGCACGTTCGCCACCAGCGGGCCGATCAGCCCAGAAGACCTCTACGCGGAGACCTTCCTGACATCGGACTATCGACCGTCGCGTGGTTTCGAGTTCCACGAGTTCTTCCTCGCTGCCGATGTCGTCCCGACGACGGTCGTTCAGGTGCAGTCACTCGAGATGCTGCTCAGGCTGGTTGGCGGCGGCCATGGCGTCACGATCCAGCCGTCGATGGTCCTGACGTGGAACCGCCCGCACCGCACGGTCGTCGTCGCACCGCTGGCAGGCCGCAACATCACCGTGCAGTGGTTGGCGATCTCCCGTACCGATTCGTCTGACGCAGTGGGCGCGGCTGCGGACCGAATCGCTGAGGCATTCACCGCAGCATCTGAGCGCGGCGAAGGATCGCCGGAACACTTCAACCCGACGATGGCGCGATAACTGCTCGCTCAGTCGGTGAACAGGGCAGCGTGCTCAGTTCGCAGTGTTGCCTTCTGGACCTTCGACATGGCGTTGCGCGGGAGCTCGCTCGCGTCGATGTACTGCTTGGGATGCTTGAATCGAGCGAGAACGCCATCGAGCGCGGCTGCGAGCTGTATGTCGGTCACCTCGGCCGAACCATCGCGGACAACGATGGCGACCACAGCCTCGCCGAAGTCCGGGTGGGGCACTCCGATGACGCCGGTCTCAAGGACGCCCGGTACCTCGTCGAGGACCATCTCGATTTCCTTCGGGTACACGTTGTAGCCGCCGCTGATGATCATGTCACTCGACCGACCCTCGAGCGTGAGGCGGCCTGCCGCGTCGACCGAGCCGACATCACCGGTGATGAACCAGCCGCCGTCGCGATGCTCCGCTGCTGTCTTTTCGGGCATCTGCCAGTAGCCGGCGAACAGGCCGGGGGAACGGATCTCGACGACGCCGGTCTGGCCGGTCGGCAGCTGAGCGCCGTCGTCGTCGCTGACCCGAAGCTCGACGCCTGGAAGTGGAAACCCGACGGTCCCCGGGACGCGTTCGCCGTCGTAGGGGTTCGACGTGATCATGCCGGCCTCGGTCATGCCGTAACGTTCGAGGATCTGCAGGCCGGTGCGGGCGGTGAAGTCGGCGTGGACCGCCTCGGTCATCGGCGCCGACCCAGACGTGAACAGCCGCACCGAGGCGCATACGTCGGTGGTGAACCGATCATCGGCGATGAGGCGTGTGTACTGCGTGGGGACGCCCATCATCACCGTGGCGTTTGGCAGTTGCTCGACGACTTCGGCGGGGCCGAACTTCGGCAGGAAGATGACCTCGTTGCCGCTGAGCATCGCGCAGTGCAGCGCCACGAACAGTCCGTGGACGTGGAAGATGGGCAGCGTGTGTAGGAGCACATCGTCGGGCCCAAAACCCCAGATTTCGTGCAGCGCCAGAGCGTTTGAGGTCAGGTTTGCATGGGTCAGCATGGCCCCCTTCGATCGGCCCGTCGTCCCTGATGTGTAGAGCATCGCTGCGACGTCGCCAGGAGCGCGTTCGATCACCTGGTCGAACGGGTCGGCAGCGTCGGCATCCTTCGCGAACGAGCCGGTTCCGTCGGTGTCGAGATGGACAACGCGGGTCGGCAGGCCATCGAGTGTTCCCGGCCGGGCGATGACGACGGCTGGGGCCGCGTCGTCGACGAAGTACCCGACCTCACCAGGCGTGTACGCCGTGTTCAAAGGAAGAAAGACCGCACCGGTCCGAAGGCATGCCAGGTAGAGCGCAACGTTGTCGGTCGACTTGTCGATCTGCACGACGACGCGATCGCCGACCCCAACCCCCAGATCTTGCAGAACTGTGGCCATGCGCGCCGACCGCTGATCGACGTCGCGGTACGTGAGCGATTCGCCGCCGGGAACCCGCAAAAAGGTGGCGTCGAGGTGGGAGTGGAAGTGTTCCGCCAGCGTTGAATACAGGTTGGTCACGAGCCGACCCTACGAGGGCGGGGTGTCCGGGGGCAGAGCTCGACGCTTGTCATGTCAAGATGGCTGAGCATCGCTGGCCTTTGGCGCCAGCTCTGATCCACATCGAGGAGCATCACCATGTCGAACGACACTGCCGCACAACCCGCGTATTTCATCGCCCACATCACCGTGAACGACGTCGAGGGCTACCGCAACTACGAAAAGGGTTTCTTCCCCGTCCTGAAGCCGTCCGGCGCCCGCTTCGTGACCTATGACGACAACGTCACCGTGCTCGAAGGCGAACGCGAGTCCGGCCGAACGATCATGATCGAGTTCCCGTCCGAAGAGGCATTGATGACCTGGTGGGATTCACCCGAGTACCGCGAGCTTGCCAAGGTGCGCCAGGCCGCCGTGACTACCCACTCGGTGAGTGTCGTCCACTCTTTGCCGCCCCGCTGACGCGTCAGGCGAATCGCTGCGGGTCAGCTTCGAGCAGCTTTGCGAGCTTCTTGACTGCCCGCTTGTTCTGGAGCCCGAAGACTGCGCCGAACACCTTGGCGAAAACAGCGCCGAGGGGCCCGCTGCCTTCGAATGCGTAGCTCCATTCGAGTTCGCACGCGCCGTCGCCGCGTGGTGTGCATTCGTAGTGCTCGGCGAAGGACTGCATCGGCAGCGTCGTCCGGTCGAAACGGAAGGCCATGCGTTCACCCTCGTCCCAGGTGAGGAAAAACTCTTCGATGGTCACGCCGGTCGTCGTCACCGTTCGCGTCGTGCCGACGCCGTAGGGCTCCGGAGATGTCCACTCGACGTCGATGCCGAGCCATTCCTTCCAGGCTGGGCCGTTGGCGAGACAATTGAAGAGTGTGCTTGCCGGAACAGCGATCGGCTGGCGAAGCGTCGATTGGTTCGGGCCGATCGTGGCGTAGTCGGCGTCGACGGAAGTGAGCTCGCGCATCTTGGGCATTGGATGATCCTGCCAGCTGAACACCGGATTACTCCACGGTCCTGCGACTCGGCCGGAGGTGATGGTGGCACGCGAAGATGGAGGCAATGACCGACGAACTGCTCTACGACATCGCCGGATCGGTGGCAACGATCACCTTCAACCGACCTGACCGGATGAACACGATCACACCGACCATGCTGAGCGATCTTTCGCGCCGGCTGTTGGAGGCTGATGCCGATGTCAATGTGCGAGTGATCGTGCTCACCGGCAACGGGCGCGCCTGGTGCGCTGGGCTCGACGTCGGTGCGGCGGCTTCTGGGACCGGTATCGGTGGCGACGGTGGTGCCGGAGCAACCGGTGAGTTCGATCTCCGCAACGCTCCGCCGGTGGTGCTGAACAAGATCGACACGCCAACGATCGCCGCGCTCAACGGAGGCGCTGCGGGGTACGGGATGGACCTCGCACTGGGCTGCGACATCCGACTGGCTGCCAGCAACGCCAAGCTGTCGGCGGCATACACAGCGCGAGGGCTGGTTCCTGAGAGTGGCGGTACGTGGCTGCTTCCACGGATTGTTGGCTGGTCGAAGGCGGCGGAGTTGCTGTTCACCGCTCGAACATTGACAGCACCTCAGGCACTCGAACTCGGGTTGGTCAGCCAGGTTGTCGATGCCGACCAACTCGCCGCAACAACGGCTGCTCTGGCTGCTAAAATTGCAACCAATGCACCCCTCGCTGTGCGAGCTGCAAAGCGTTTGATGCGTCATGCCATGACCGAAGGTTTGGAAGATCACGTGCAGCGGCAGTATCTCGCTCTCCTCCCGCTCTTCGGGACCAAAGACTTCCAGGAAGGTCTCGCCAGCTTTCTCGAAAAGCGTCCGCCGTCATTTAATGGGGAATGAGTTGACGGGCACCGACAATCGGCCGCGAGCAGCACGATGACCATCACCGAGGCTGATATCCGTCGAGAGGTACTCGAGTGGTTCCACTCGGAGTGGGATCCGAACCTGGCGCTCCTTGAATGGCGTGACCGCTTCGTCACATCCGGCTGGGCCGTGCCGTCATGGAGCACCAACTGGTTCGGCCGCGGATTGCCAGCGTGGACCGATCGCGTTGCGCATCAGACGATTCGACAGGCCGGGGGAGTGGCGGTACCGCTCGGCGGAGGCTTTGGGCTTGCGGCACCCACGATGTACGACCACGCATCGGACGCGCTGAAGGCGAAGTACCTCCGCAAGACACTGACGGGTGAGCTCACCTGGTGTCAACTGTTCAGCGAGCCGGGCGCGGGTTCAGATCTCGCTGGCTTGCAGGCGACGGCGAGGCGCGACGGTGACGAATGGGTCGTCAACGGACAGAAGGTCTGGAACACGTCGGCCGACCACGCCGACATGGCGATTCTCGTTGCACGTACCGACTGGGACGTCGCCAAGCATGCTGGGATCACCTACTTCTTGCTCGACATGCGCCAAGCGGGTGTTGAGGCCCGACCGATCCATCAAATGAATTATCGGACGTCATTCAACGAAGTCTTTTTGAGCGACGCCCGAGTGCCCCATGAGAACGTGGTGGGCAACGTCGGCGATGGCTGGCGTGTCGCCCGAGGCACACTTGCGCATGAGCGGTCATTCTCCACGCAACGCAATCTTGCCTTCGATCGATTGGCTACAGGTCGCTGCATCGACGAAGCGAAAGCCGAAGCAGCCGAGTACCTCAAGACCTACGAGTGGTACCCGCAACGGATGGGTCGCGCGGACCTTGTTGGCGAACGAGCTCGGGTCGCCGGTTTGGCAGGTCACCAGGTGCTGCGCAACGAGATTGCCGGGCTGGTCGGCTTTCAACGTGTCTCTGAATGGACCGCCGGTCGGGCCAAGGCCGCGCAGTCGCTTGGTCGAGCGCCAGGCTCTGAGGGTTCGATCGGCAAGCTCGCACTTTCGGAGGTCGCACGCAGGTCCAACCATGTGCACTCGATGATCACCGGAGCCAATGGGATGCTGCGCGAGACCGACGATCCGATCCACGAAACAGTCGCCGAGGTGTTGGTGTCAACTCCCGCACAGTCGATTGCAGGTGGCACCGACGAGATCCAGCGCAACATCATCGGTGAGAACGTCCTCGGTCTGCCGAAAGAACCGCAGCCCGACAAGGGCCAACCGTTCCGCACCGTCGGACAATGAGTAATGAGCCAGAGGTACCTGTGAGCAACACCGTGTTCGAAAATTCTGCCGTGCGAGCAACTGTCGATATCGACGGCGACCATGTCGCTGTTGTCGAACTCGTGACTCCGCCCAACAACTTCTTCTCGCTCGAACTGATCGGCGGGGTGGCCGATGCGTTCCAAGCGCTCGATGCCGACGACCGCTGTCGGTCGATTCTGCTGTGCGCTGCCGGCAAACACTTTTGCGCCGGCGCCGACTTCACGGCGGACGCAAGCGGATACACGACCGAGGAGTTGTACGCCGCCGCGGCGCGAATTGTTGACAACACGAAGCCGGTTGTCGCAGCAATCCAGGGTGCAGCGATCGGCGGCGGGCTCGGCCTCGCACTCACCGCCGACTTCCGGTTTGCCGCGCCGGAGGCTCGATTCAGCGCGAATTTTGCTCGGCTTGGCTTTCACCACGGCTTCGGCTTGAGTGTCACGCTGCCGCGCCTGGTCGGGCCACAAGCGGCTGCCGAACTGCTCTACACGGGTCGTCGGGTCACGGGGGATGAAGCTGCAGCGATGGGGCTCGCCGACCGCGTCGTACCGTTGAACGAACTCCGAACACAGGCCCGCTTGTTTGCCGGGGAGATCGCCAAATCTGCGCCGCTCGCAGTTCGCTCGATACGCGCAACGTTGCGTGGCGACCTGGCCGACCAAGTCAGAGCTGCCACGGTGCACGAGGCAGCCGAGCAAGCATGGCTGCGCACGACTGCGGACTTCGCCGAGGGAACCAGAGCGATGGCCGAGCGGCGAGAGCCAAAGTTTCGAGGCGCGTGAAGTCGGCGCACCCGGCGTCGAGTTCGGCTCGGGAGGTACCCGTCACGCGAGGATGGCACCCATGCCTGACAACCTGCTGATTGACCAGCCCGCGAGTGGCGTCACCCGCATCACGTTCAACCGTCCGGACAAGCTGAACGCCCTCACCGTTGGGATGGTCAACGATCTCCACGCAGCGCTCGACGCGGTCGATGCTGACCACGACTGTCGCGTTGTCATCCTCACCGGCGCCGGCCGAGGGTTTTGTGCCGGCCTCGACCTCGGTGGCTTTGGGGTCGTCGAGGGCACGGAGGGGCTCGGCCGTGTGCAGCGCGGCATGGCCACTCAGCAGCTGATCGCTGATGTCGTGCATCGGATGCGTGACGTACGCCAACCCATCATCTCGGCCATCAACGGTGCAGCCGCAGGCGGCGGGTTCGCCTTCGCATGTGCCAGCGACATTCGGTACGCCGGCGAAAGTGCAAAGTTCGGCACCGCGTTCGTCCGGCTTGGGCTCTCTGGTTGCGACATCGGTGTCAGTTGGATGCTGCCCCGCCTGATCGGAGCAAGCCGGGCCTGGGAGCTCCTGCTGACCGGTCGAGTGTTCGATGCTCAGGAGGCTGACCGCATTGGCCTGATCAGCCGGGTTGTCCCCGACGATGCGCTGATCGACACGGTGCTCGGCGTCGCTGCCGAAATTGCTGCGAACAGCCCGTTCGGCGTGTGGATGACGAAGGAGGCGATGTGGTCGAACCTTGAGATCCCGAGCCTGCGTGCCGGCATCGATCTCGAGAACCGCAACCAGATCATGGCCAGCCAGACCGCCGACGCAGCGCTGGGGATGAGTGGCATGCCTGGCCAGCAGCGCGACTGGACGAACACGTGATCACCGTTCCTGAGTCGCATGTCGCTCTGGTGAGCGAGCCGTATGGCTGCGTCATTACCACGCTCACACCGACCGGGCTGCCGCAGTCGACGGGCATGTGGTTTCTCTACGACGAGGGCCAGATGAGATTCTCGTTGCTGGAACACCGTAAAAAGTACCGGAACCTGCGCGAGAACTCTGCCTGCACGTTCTTCCTGATGAGTCCGACGTCGATGATCGACACGATCGAGGTACGCGGCCGGGCCGCGTTCGAACCGGATCCCGACAAGCTGTTCGTCGCAAAGGTTCGTACGCAGTACGGCGCTGACGGCCCGCCGTCCGACGGCCCCGACGACCATCGATGGATCGTTACGATCGTTCCCGAGCGAATCAACACAACGGGACGTCGCTGATCATTCTGTCTGGGCTGTCTGGGCTGTCTGGGCTGTCTGGGCTGTCTGGCAAGGCGAGGGAGTCGAGCACTTGGGCCACAATTACACCAGCCCTGCAGCCGCTGCTCATCAAGCGTTAGAGAGACATCGCCGTACTCGCGGTGGCCGAAGTGTACGTTTGGAATAGCCATGGGGTGTACACTGCCGTTTGTGGATGTAGCTGTCACAGAACTCAGAGCTCACCTCGGACAATGGATTGACGCAGCGCGTGATGGCAATGACATCGTCATCACCGATCGAGGGACGCCAGTCGCCCGAATCGTTGCGCTCAACGCCACTCCGGTGCTTGACCGTCTGACTGCCCAGGGCATCATCTGTCGCCCCGCCCGGTCGGCCCGCCCGATCGCTGGCGGTCGATCCCGACCGACGCCGAAGCGACCGGTCGCTGACACCGTGAGTGAGCAGCGTGGCTGAAGGTGGCGATCGTCTATTTCGATTCGAGCGCTCTCGTCAAACTGGTGCTCGACGAGACCGGCTCGGACACGGCAGTAGTGTTGTGGAACGCGTGCGACGCTGCATTGTCGAGCCGGCTCGCGTATCCAGAAGTCTGCGCAGCGCTCGCAGCAGCGGGTCGCAACCACGACCTCACTGAATCCGAGGCCTCCGCTGCGGCAGACGAGTGGGAGACGTTTTGGGCATCGATGCGTCCCATCGAACTCTCGGCCAATGTCGAAACGGTGGCCGGTGAACTGGCAGTCCAGCACCGACTTCGTGGAGCCGACGCAGTCCATCTTGCAAGTGCCCTCGCTCTCGGTTCAGCCGACATCACCATGGCGGCGTGGGACAAACGTCTGCACGCTGGAGCCGTCGCCGTTGGACTTGCTGTGGCTCCCGCAACGCTCGACTGAATTTCGGGGTGAAGCCAGAGGCTGAACCGATGACGACGACCAGTTCCGCGCCGACGGTGCGCCGATGCGCGTTCTGAGCGGCCGCCCGCTCGCGGAAATCCCGTACCCGAGTACTGGAACGAGCCGAAGTGCGGCGGTGATATGCGTTGGTGGGCGGCGCCTGAGCTGTGTCGAGACGAAGATTTTCTTTGGGGTGTGAAACGATCCGAGGACGGATCTCGGATCGGGCGAAGCGATGACATCGCTGACCGAGCCTCAGCGTGTTTCAGTGCTGCTTGTCCACGGCCATCGCTACACCTACGACGAAGTCGCCCAAATCCTCGGCGTATCGGCGGCAATCGTTCGCAACCACGTCCATCGCGGCCTTCGCGGCCTTCGCACACAACTCCGAGAATGACATGACCATCGACAACGAAGAACGCATCCGCCGCTACGCCGACATCATCGACGACGCGATCGACACCGATCAGGCAACCCGCCCGCACCACGCTGTTGCAACGAGCGACCGGGGCCGCAATCTCACTGGACCACTTCTCGTCGCTGCTGCCGCGACCGTCACGATCGTCGGACTCGGCCTGATCGTCACCAACTGCGACACCACGCCGCCGGCTGCGAGCGAGCCGATCGAAACCCCGAGCACGCTTCCGACCGTTGCTTCTCCCATCGATCCGACCGGTCAAGGGGTCGTCATCGACATGATTTTCCAGATCAACAACGACAACTACGAACCTGCCTGGGACTCCATCCGGGTGGTACCTGGCTCAGTCGGATGGTTCGACGCGACATCGGGCCTCCCCGATGACCTTGCGACCCAGCGAGGCCTGACGACCGACATGAGTCCGACTGCGTTGGCAGCGTTCTTCACGTGCGCCGAGTGGACGGTCGACGACGACGGGCCGCTCTGCAATAAGCTGATCGGCGGCAATGGCATCGAGCACATTGACTACGGCGACAGGGCCGGCCCGTACGTCGGGGTCGGGGTCCAAATCGGCGACACCGACGTCCGCTCGCCACTTTGGAACTAGGCGTACGGCGCACTGTGGGGCTACGAAACGATCGACACTGTCCCGGAACCGACCGAGATCTCGTTCGGTGACGTCACCGGGCTCAGCTATCGAGTCGACGATCCGGCCGACCTCGCATGGGAGTACGAACCCGGCATCGTCGTGTGGCTGCACACCCAGGGACTCAGCAATGAGCAACTCGCAGAGATCGCCGCCGGTGTCGAACCGGTCGAACTACCCGACCGTCTCCCACTTTTACTGGACGCGAGACCCGTCGATGTAGAGCCGGTTCCCCCATTGCCCGGCGACCGCGTCGAGGACCTGTTGTTGCTCGTGAGTGCGAATGGACCGCCGGTCCTCAAGTACGGGACGGTCGGCGGTCGACCGTGCCTGGCGTTCGAGTTCTTCCAGCAATGCCGATCGACCGAGGCAGCAGCGATGATCCCATCCATCGAGTGGGGCGACCGCATCCCAGAATGATCAGACCGGCCACCTCCCAAAGCGCACATAGCCAGCATTATGCGGGTAATCGGACGCTCCGTGGTCACGACGATGGATTGTCGGGGCACGCGTGTCCACAACGCACCAAACACCCCCGTCGACTACGTCATGGACACCCCAACAAGGACTCCAGATACGTGCCGGTCAGGGGCACATATATCGAGAGTGGCCGCAGGGCTTTCAACCCACCCAGATATGGCGAATATCTCGCGCCCCGATGCACTCGCAACACCAGAACCCAAGGAGCCATCCGCAAGACGAGGCTCAGGTCAGTTCGCCGGCGAATTGAGCGCCGTGCAGCCGTGCATACGCCCCACCTGATTTGAGAAGCTCGCTGTGGCTGCCCTGCTCGACGATGTTGCCGTCTTCCATCACGAGGATCACGTCGGCACCACGGATCGTCGAGAGGCGGTGGGCGATCACGAAACTCGTTCGCTGCGCGCGTAGCGCATTCATCGCCTCCTGGATGAGCACTTCGGTACGGGTGTCAACCGAGCTGGTTGCTTCGTCGAGGATGAGGATCGACGGGTTTGCCAGGAACGCTCGGGCGATCGTGATCAGCTGCTTTTCGCCGACGCTGATGTTGTCACCCTCGTCGTTGATCACCGTGTCGTAGCCATCTGGCAGCGCTCGGACGAACCTGTCGACGTAGGTGATCCGTGCCGCTTCAAGGATCTGTTCCTCGGTCGCGTTGGGATTGCCGTAGGCAAGGTTCTCGCGGATCGTGCCGCCGAACAACCACGTGTCTTGCAGCACCATGCCGACCTTCGAGCGCAGCTCTCGGCGGGGGTACGACGCGATGTCGCGGCCGTCGAGGCTGATTGTGCCGGCATCGAGTTCATAGAACCGCATGATCAGGTTGACCAGTGTGGTCTTTCCGGCGCCTGTGGGCCCGACGACCGCAATGGTCTGGCCGGGTTCGACGGTGAGGTTGAGATCATGGATCAATGACGTGCCCGGCACATAGGAGAAGTCGACCGAGTCGAACACCATGCGCCCAACGATTGCTGGCTCGTCGACGGTTGCTGCCTGTTCGGCAGTCTGTTCGTCGGCGTCGAGGAGTTCGAGGACTCGTTCGAGCGAGGCGATGCCCGACTGGAACGTGGTGGCCATCGATGCCATGCGCGTGAGTGGTTCGGAGAACTGGCGGGCGTACTGAATCATTGCCTGCATGTCACCGATGCTGATTGCTCCCGCCGAGATGCGCAGGCCGCCAACCACCGCAATGATCACGTACTGGATGTTGCCCATGAACGTCATCGCCGGCTGGATGAGGCTCGACATGAACTGCGCTGCGTAGCTGGCTTCGTACAGCCTGTCGTTGTCTTCGCGGAAGTGTTCGTCTGCTTCGCGATGTCGCCCGAAGCTTTTCACGATGGCATGCCCGGTGAAGACCTCTTCGGCCTGAGCGTTGACGGCACCGGTGTGCCTCCACTGCTCGATGAAGCGTGGCCCGGCCCGGCCGCCGATCTGCTTGATCAACACCAGCGAGAGCGGCACGGTGATGAGTGCAATGGCAGCGAGGAGTGGCGAGATGATGAACATCATCACCGTGACGCCGATGAGCGTGAGCAGCGAGGTGATGATTGAGCTGACCGTTTGCTGGAGGCTCTGGGCCAGGTTGTCGATGTCGTTGGTGACTCGGCTCAGTAGGTCGCCGCGGGCCTGGCGGTCGATGTAGCTGAGGGGGAGCTTGTTGATCTTTGTTTCGACTGATTCGCGCAGCCGATACATCGATCGCTGGACGACGCCGGCGAGCATGAATGACTGCCCGTAGGACAACATCCAGGAGATTGTGTAGAGCCCGGCGATGAACCAGAGCTTGGAGTGGAGTGCCCCGAAGTCGATGCCGTCACCGGTCTCGGCAAGTCGTTCGCGGACGCCTTCGACAATGATGTCAGTCGCCTGACCGAGCAGGCGCGGACCGACGACGATCAGCCCAACACTGCCGATCGTCAGGAACAGAATCAGCCAGAGCCGAGGCCGTTCGGTGCCCAGGATCTCGCCGAGCCGCTTGAGGGTCGGGCCGAAATTTGAGCTCTTCTCGGCCGGCATCCCCGGTGCGCCTCCGGGCCCGAAGCTGTTGCGGCGTGCCTCCGTACCGGTCGTCGTGATCGCCTCCCGGTCTTCGTCCGACAGAGCACCGTTCGGCGTGTCCTTCGAGGGAGTCGTGTCGTCACTCATGCGATCTCCTCGCGGTCGAACTGTGAATCGACGATCTCCGCGTACGTCGGACATGTCTCAAGTAACTGCACATGTCTGCCGCGGCCCACGACCCTGCCAGCTTCGAGGACGATGATTTGATCAGCATCAGCGATCGTTGAGACTCGCTGGGCGACGATCAGCAGCCCCGCGTGCGCGACGAGTGGTTTCAACGCAAGTCGGAGACGAGCATCGGTGGCGAGGTCGAGCGCAGAGAATGAGTCATCGAACACGTAGACGTCAGGCCGGGCAACGAGCGCTCGGGCGATAGAGAGGCGCTGCCGCTGTCCGCCCGACACGTTGGTGCCGCCCTGGGTGATCCTGCTGTCGAGCCCGTCGGGCATCGATTGCACGAAGCCCGAGGCCTGAGCAACTTCGAGAGCCGCCCACAGTTCATCATCGGTCGCTTCGGGGCGACCGAACCGCAGGTTCGATGCAACCGTGCCGCTGAACAAAAAGGCCTTCTGCGGGATGTAGCCGATCGATCCAGCGAGCAGGTCGGGGTCGAGCAAACGGACGTCGACGCCGTTGATCGCCACCGTGCCAGACGTGACGTCGGACAGCCGCGGAACCAGTTCGACGAGCGTGGACTTGCCAGAACCGGTACTTCCAATGATGGCGGTGGTGCGTCCCGGAGTGATCTTGAACGAGAGATCGCACAGAACGGGTGACTCGGCACCCGGATAAGTGAATGAGACGTCGGTGAACTCAACGGTGCCGCGTTCGGGCATCTCGGTGACCGGTGTTGCTGGAGGGACCACCGACGAATTGGTGTCGAGAACCTCGACGATGCGTTCGGCTGCGACGGCAGCACGAGGAAGCATCGACACCATGAACGTGAGCATCACCACTGCGACGAGGACCTGAACGAGGTAGCTGAGATACGCAACGACCGAGCCGAGCTCCATGTCGCCGGCATTGATGCGATCAGCGCCCAACCACAGCACGGCCACGCTCGACGCACTGATGAAGAACGTGACAGTTGGGAACATCAGCGACATCAAGCGGCCGGCGCGCAAGGACGTGGCGGTCAGCTCGTCGTTGGCCTGAGCGAAGCGCTGTACTTCTTGGGGCTCACGAACGAAGGCGCGTACGACGCGGATGCCGGTGATCTGCTCGCGGAGCACAGCGTTGATCCGATCGATCCGTAGTTGCATCTGCTGGAACGTCGGCACCATCTGCGAAATGATCACTGCCAGGACGCCGATGAGGATCGGGATGGCCACGAGCATGATGACCGAGAGGCCAACGTCTTCGCGGATGGCGAATACGATGCCGAAGACCATCGTGATCGGCGCAGCAATCATCATGGTGCACGTCAGAACGACGAGCATCTGGACCTGCTGTACATCGTTCGTAACGCGAGTGATCAGCGACGGCGCACCGAACTTGCCGACCTCGCGTGCCGAGTAGCTGGTGACCTGATGGAAGATGTCGCGGCGGAGGTCGCGGCCGAAGCTCATGGCTGCCAGCGCGCCGAAGCGCACCGCGCCGACCGCGAAGACGATCTGGATGAAGCTGAACACGAGCATGATGCCGCCGGTGCGCCAGATGTAGCCGTCGTCTCCCCGCAGGACACCCTTGTCAATGATGTCGGCATTGAGCGACGGCAGCGTCAAGGCGGCCGTCGTCTGGATCGCCTGGAGGACGACGACGATGGTGAGCAGTCGTCGGTACGGCCCGAGGTGGGTGCGCAGAAGTCGTCGCAGACTCACAGCTGAGCGCTCTGATTGACCTCGGGGACCGCGACGGTCAGAGACATATTCATGGGTCCAGGTAAGCACCTCGGGTCAGAAGTTCCCGAGGCGTTCTGTCAGAAATGTTGAATTCCTCGCGCCGTTTGCGAGCTGGCTATGATCCTGCAGTCGGCCGAGTTGGGCCGAGCGATAAAAATAACTTGGGGGTTACAGCTATGTCCGAAGATCGCAAACTCTGGGTGCCGCCGTCCGTCGGGCGTCGACGTTTACTCCTCGGCGCGGGTGCCGCCGCGGTGCTCGCGGCATGCGGCTCGAGTGGCGGTGAGACCGGCGCCCCGGCTACGAACGGCACGACGCCTCCGACGGATCCGCCGAGCGATACAACCGGCTCGACCGCAGCGGCCGGAACGGCTGCGCCCGATACCGCTGCGCCGGCAACCGATCCGCCGGCTGGTGGGCCCAAGAAGGGCGGCACGCTGCGTGTCGGCGTCGTCGGCAGCACGAATGACATCATGGATGGCCAGTACATCGTGTCGCGTGCCGACCAGGTTCGCCTCATCAGCTCGTGGGAAGGCATTGCCAACTACGACGACGACTTCAACCTCAGCTTCGAACACAGCCTTGGCGAAGAGATCGAGGTCGTCGCGCCTGACAAGTACGTCGTGCGTCTCAAGGAAGGTATCGAGTTCCACAACGGCAAGACCGTTGGTGCCGATGACCTCATTTACTCCTTCCAGCGTCTCATCGACCCGGAACTCGGTCTCGCTCCAAGCCTGCTGGAATTCATCAACAACGACAGCATGAAAAAGCTCGACGAACGGACGGTCGAGTTCAACCTGCTCGTTCCGAGCGTGGCGTTCCAGATCGGTCTCGCCGGCTATGCCGCAACAATTGTGCCCGAGGGTTACGAGCGCTTCAACGGCGACCCGTCGACGCAGATTGGAACCGGCGCCTTCAAGCTGAAGAGCTTCACGCCTGGCTCCGAGAGCGTCCATGTGCGCAACGAGAACTACTGGGGCGAGTCGTATCTCGACGAAGTACAGGTCATCGACTTCGCCGACCAGTCGGCTTTGGTCAATGCACTCTCATCGGGAGACATCGACGTCGCACTCGACATCCCGTTCGCCCAGGCCAGCACCATCGAAGCGAGCTCGGATCTGCAGCTCCTCGAGTCAACTGCCGGCAACTGGCAGACCATCACGATGCGCATCGATGTGCCGCCGTTCGACGACGTCCGTGTTCGTCAGGCCATGCGTCTGATCGTGGATCGGGAAGAAATGGTGCAGCGTGTGCTGTCCGGCCACGGCAGTATCGGCAACGACATGTACGGCTTGCTCGACGGTTCGTACCCGAAGGACTTCCCGCAGCGTGTGCAGGACATCGACAAGGCCAAGGCACTGCTTGCCGAGGCTGGCCAGAGCGACCTGAGCATTGAGTTGTTCGCTCCCGACGACACCGCAGGCCTACCCGAGTACGTCACGGCGTTCGCGTCGCAGGCCAAAGAAGCCGGGATCAACGTCACGGCTACTGTCCTCGACGGCGGCACCTACTGGGGTGCCGAATACACGGAACGTGTCTTCGCTACCAGCTACTGGAGTACGCGTCCGTACCTCAACCAGGTCGGAGCCGGCTCGCTTCCGACGGCCACGTACCAAGAGACCAAGTGGCCGCCCGCCGGCTCCAACTTTCAAGAGCTGTACAATAAAGCGCTTGCTGAGACCGATGAGGAGAAGCGCAACGCGATCATCCGGGAGATGCAAACGCTCGAGTACGAAGAAGGCGGCAACATCATCGCCTACTTCCAGAACCTGCTCGACGGGTACGCCAACTCCGTCAAGGGTGCGGTCGCACGACCGAACCTGTTGAACTTCGACCACTTCGGTCGCGGTTGGAAGAACATCTGGCTCGATCAGTGATCTGACGGGGCGGACGGTGCATCGTCCGCCCCGCTCGCACTGTTCCTCTGTTTCTCATGGGAATTTTTAAGCTCATTGTTCGACGACTGCTGCTTGGCGTCGTCACATTGTTGATCGTCTCGCTTGCCGTTTTCTTGTTGACGAACGTGCTCGGTGATCCGATCAAACGTCAGCTCGGGCGCGGCGCACTGCCCGACGTGGTGCGTGCACGCCGTGCCGAGCTGGGCCTCGATCGGCCCCTGGTCACTCGATACCTCGAATGGGTGAAAGGCCTGGTCACCGGCGACCCAGGCGTGTCCTTTGCGAACGGGACGCCGGTGTGGGATTTGGTAAAGGATCGCATCAACAACTCGCTGTTCCTGATGGCGATCAGTGCAGCAATATCGATCCCACTGTCGCTCTTTCTGGGTGCGTTCGCTGCGCTGCGACGTGATAGCTGGTTCGACCGCATCATGTCCAACCAGCTGCTCGTGCTTGCAGCGATGCCAGAGTTCGTGGTGGGCGCGCTGTTGACCGTGCTGCTGGCAACCAACGTCTGGCACGTCTTGCCCGCGGTGAGCCGTATCCGTCCGGGTGAGCCACCGTGGGCCGATGTCGACGGGCTCGTGCTGCCGGTGCTGACCCTTGCGCTTGCCGTGACGCCGCACGTCGGGCGGACGATGCGCGCCGCGATGATCGAAGTGCTCGAAAGCGACTATGTCGAGATGGCGCGCCTCAAGGGGCTGTCGGAGCGAACCGTGTTGTGGCGCCACGCCTTCCCGAACGCATTGGGCCCGACCATGCAGGTCATCGCGTTGAACATCGCGTATCTCGCCGGCGGTGTCGTCATCGTCGAGATCCTCTTCAATTTCCGCGGGCTCGGTATTGTGCTTCTCGATGCGATTCCTGACGCGAACGCGCCGGTGGTGCAGTTCGTTGCCATGTTCATCGCGACGATTTATGTCGTCACCAACCTGTTTGCCGACGTCGTCACGATCATCGTCACGCCCCGCCTGAGGACACGGCTGTGAGCGCGACCAATACCCCTGTCGTGGTGACACAGATTAATGAACCCGTTGAGATTGCTCAGCACGGTGTCGTCCGAGCGGCTTTGGGCTTGTGGCGGACGCGCATCGGCATTGCGTTGGTCGTGTTGCTCGTCGTCGTAGCGATTGTCGGCCCGTGGGTGGCGCCGTACGGCGCGGATGAGTTCGTCGGGACCGCCAACCTGCGAGACGTCCAAGGCGCCTGGCTCGGAACCGATTATTTCGGTCAAGACGTCTGGTCGCGATTCCTCCACGGTGGCCGATCGATTCTCTTCCTCGCATCGGTTGCCACGCTCATCGGTTTTCTGCTCGGATCGACAATTGGCTTGGTGGCTGCGTACGACCGAGGTCGACTCGACGATGTGTTGATGCGGGCAATGGATGTAATGCTCGCATTCCCTCAGTTGCTGTTGGCGCTGGTTGCGATCACCACGGTCGGCCCGCAGGCGTGGTTGATCATCGCCATCGTCGGGTTCACGACCGCTCCTCGGATCGCACGGATTACCCGTGGAGCCGCCGTCCCTGTGGTCGAGCGTGACTTCATTGGTGCCGCTGAGGCACTGGGCGAATCCAAGTTCCGGGTCATCACACGCGAGTTGCTGCCGAACATCATTGGTCCACTGCTCGTCGAGGCAAACCTCCGCCTCACCTACTCGATCGGCATCATTGCCGGGCTGGGCTTCCTGGGCTTCGCCACGGAACGCAACGCTGCCGACTGGGGCCTGATGGTGCAGGAAAACCGAGTTGCCCTGTCGGTGAACCCCTGGGGCACAGCACTTCCGGCGATCGCCATCGCCCTCCTCACCGTTGGCACCGGTTTGATGAGCGATGGCCTCTCGCGCACCGTGGCACGCATCGACCGAGGACGGCCAGACGCATGAGCACCAAATCAACTGGGCAGGCCGTCGCACTTTCCATCCGGGATCTTCGCCTTGATGTCGCCGAGTCCGGCAACGACATCGTCGACGAGATCACGCTGACCATCGGGAGGGGCGAAGTGCTCGGCCTGGTTGGTGAGTCGGGGTCCGGTAAGACCACCGTCGGCCTCGCCGTGCTGGGCCACGCACGTCGCGGCGTAGCGATTTCGGCCGGAGAGATCACCATCGAGGGTGCGAGCATCCTCGATCTTTCCGATCGTCAGCTCCGCAGTGCCCGTGGCAGCCTCGTCAGCTACGTGCCACAAGACCCTGGCACTGCGCTGAACCCCGCACTCCGTATCGGCCCACAGGTATTCGAAGTACTCGAGACTCACGGGTACGGGGCGAACCGTGCCGAGCGCGACGCTCGGGTCGCCGAAGCATTTGAGGAGGTCAAGCTGCCCTCCGACCGCGAATTCCTGCGTCGTTATCCGCATCAACTCTCCGGCGGCCAGCAGCAGCGTGTCGGGTTGGCAATGGCGTTCGCCGCTCGACCCGCAGTGATTGTGCTCGACGAACCGACCACGGGGCTCGATGTCACGACGCAGGCCCACGTGCTCGAAACGATCCGGTCACTCGCGTCGCTGTACGGAGTGGCTGCGCTGTATGTCACCCACGATCTGGCGGTCGTTGCGACGTTGGCCGACCGAGTTGCGGTCATGTACGCAGGGCGGATTGTCGAGCAGGCATCGACTGCTGAGATCTTTGCCGACCCAGCCCACCCCTATACCCGCTACCTCGTCGCTGCGGCTCCTGAGATGGGGAGCGATCGGCAATTGGTCGGCCTCGGTGGACGCGCTCCCTCACCTGGACAGCGACCTGTTGGCTGCGCATTTGCGCTGCGGTGCGAAGTGGCGACCGACCAGTGCCGCGAAGCATTCCCAGCCGTCGCGCTTGTCGGCGACGGCGCCATCACGCATGAAGTGCGCTGCTTCCACGCCTACGACGTGCCCGAGCGTACGGCGCGGCGCCAGGCTGCAACGGCGGCGCGAGCGATCGGTAACGAAGCCGCGTTGAGTATCCGAGGGTTCTCGGCTGGATACGCCGGGACCCAGGTGGTCCATGACGTCACGTTCGACATCGCCCGCGGGGAGAGCGTTGCCCTCGTCGGCGAATCGGGGTCCGGCAAGAGCACCCTGTCGCGTTCGATTGGCGGGCTGCATCACGAGTGGACCGGTGAGATCGAACTCGGGGGAGTGCCGCTCGCGCGCTCGTCCCGCGACCGCCCCGTCGGTCAACGGTTGTCGATCCAGTACGTCTTCCAGAACCCGTACAGCTCGCTTCACCCTCGCCGCTCGATTGCCGACACTGTGGCCCGGCCGTTGGCCATCGCGGGCGTCGACAAGGCGGAGGCGCGCCGAGAAGTCGACCGCATGTTGGAGCGAGTGTCGCTCAGCGCGGCCTATGGGGCGCGGTACCCCGACCAGCTCTCAGGTGGAGAGCGCCAGCGTGTAGCCATCGCCCGCGCACTCATCAGTCGACCCGACGTGTTGATCTGCGACGAGGTCACCAGCGCACTCGACGTCCTCGTGCAGGCAGCCACCATCGAACTGCTCGTCGACCTCCAAAATGAACTTGGCCTCGCGATGCTTTTTGTTACCCACAACCTGCCGCTGGTTCGGTCGATTGCACAGCGCGTCGCGGTGATGTCGGAAGGTCGCATCGTCGAACTCGGCACGGCGACCGACACGCTGACAAATCCACAGCAGGAGTACACGCAGCGCCTGCTTGCCGACACTCCGAGCATCCCCGACTTCGGTGAAGCTCCCGACCGTTCGTTCGCCGGCCCGCAGTGAGTACGTCGATCCGCCTCGTCAGCTACAACATTCAGTACTCGCGTGGCAAGGACGGCGAGTACGACCTTGAGCGCATTGCCGACACGGTGCGCGGTGCCGACATCATCGGGCTGCAGGAGGTCACGCGGTATCTCCGACCGAACACCGAGCAAGACCAGCCAGCCGAACTCGCAGCGTTGCTCGACGACTACTACTGGGTGTACGGACCGCCCGCTGACGTCGATGCGTCGATCCGTAACGACGACGGAACCATCATCAATCGTCGGGCTCAGTTCGGCAACATGCTGCTCAGCCGTTGGCCGATCACGTCGATGCGTCTCGAACTGTTCCCGCGACTGCGCACCTTCGACACCGTTGCGCTGCAGCGCGGAGCGCTTGAGGCTGTGATCGAACACTCGGACGGGCCGATCCGCGTGTACGTCGTGCATCTCGATCACCTGCTCGAACGCCACCGCGTCGCCGAGATCGAACACCTGCTGGCGTTCGCTGCGGATGCGTCTCGGCACGGCACTGCGGCAACCGGTCCGTCACGTTTGCTTGGAATGCCGAGCGAGGTACCCGACGACTACGTGGTGATGGGTGACTGCAACATGCTGCCCGAGTCGCCGGCCTATGTCGCGATGACCGGCGAGCCGGACTACTACTACGGGCCCATCATGACGTCCGATCGGTTGGTCGACACCTGGCGACTGACCGGACGCGACATCACCGACGGGGTCACATGGTGGGACGAACAAACGAAGTTCACCGAAGGGACACGGCTCGACTACGTGTTCGTCACCCCTGGCCTGGCAGAGCGGGTCGTCGCGGCCGGCATTGACGAAGAAGCCACCGGCTCAGATCATCAACCGGTGTGGATCGATCTTGCTGGTGCTGGTGCTGGCGATAACGATGGTGCTGATGCTGGAGATGGCGCCAGGCCAGCTCAGCGGCACCCTCTAGATGATCCGAACCGGCCGGGCTGATCCCATGAATGTCTCAACCGGAGGCGACCCGATCGCCCTGGTGATGGCAGGAGCGGCTGGCGTCGTGTTCGACAAAGACGGCACCCTGTTTGATCTTGACGCACGTTGGTACCCATTCTTCAGCGGCATCATCGATGATGTTGCAGAACGGCTGGGCGACGAATCGCTGCCAGTGGTGTTGACCAAGCTCCTCGGGGTCACTGAGGGCGGATTGGTCATCGACGGGCTCGCCGCGGTTGGTTCAGTCAGCGAGATCGGCACGCGAATCATCGAGGAGTTGGTGTCCTTGGGGCACGATTCCGATCTGGCTCGTGCCACCGTTGGTGAGGCGGCGGCTGACGCACGGTTCGGACCAGTCGCTCCGATCGGAGACATCGCGGGCACGCTCCGTGCACTGGCTGACAGAGGCTTCCGGCTCGGCATTGCCACATCCGACGGCGTCGTCAACACACGCGACGAACTCGTGGCTCACGACCTCGTTGATGTGTTCGATCCGGTGCGATGTGCCGACGACGGCGGCCCGGTCAAACCTGACCCGGCAGTGCTGCTCCAAATCGCAGCAGAGTGGAACGTTGCGCCGGCCGACATCGTCTTCGTCGGCGACAGTCGCCAAGACCTGGCAACAGCGCAGAGCGCAGGCACACGATTCGTCGCCCGATGTGACCCGACGGCCACACCGACATGGGCGGCCGCTGCAGCCGATGCAGTTGTCGGCGACATTGCCGAACTCGTCCGGAACTCACCGAGCCCGATGTCTGGTCCGTGGGCGATGAATGGTGGTGCCCGGCTGTGGTGGCAACGGACTCCCGGCCCGATTGGTGGGACCAGGCTGCTCTTGATCAACGGGCTCGGGTCGCCCTCAGTGGCCTACCAGCAGGGTTTCGTTGACCGGTTCGTCGAAGTCGGGTTCGACGTCGTGCGCTTCGACAACCGTGACGTCGGCCGTTCGTCGCGGTCAGTCGACGAGTACGACGCGAGCGACATGGCCGCCGATGCCATCGCAGTCCTCGACTCGGTCGGGTGGGACGATGCAGTCGTGTTCGGGCAGTCGATGGGCGGAATGATTGCGCAGCAGTTGGCGATCGAGTACCCCGAACGCGTGACCCATCTCGTTTCGCTGATGTCGTCCACCGGCAACGGCAGGGTCGGAGGCAGCGATCCTGCCATTCGCGAGGCGCTGCTCGCTGTCGCTCCCGATGATCGGGCCGGATGGCTTGATCATCGTGTCGAGACGGAACGGTTCTGGGCATCGCCTGATTTGTGGGACCCGGCTTGGGTCCGCGCCAAAGGTGCCGAGATGTTCGACCACGGCGTCGACCCGGCAGGGACACAACGCCAGTACGCGGCAGTGCTCCGCAGCCCAGTCCGCGACGACATGCTGCAAACGGTGCAGGTGCCGGCGCTCGTCATGCACGGCGCTGCTGACACGTTGATCGACCCCAGCGCAGGCCGGCACACTGCCGACTGCCTGGCGAATGCGCGTTACGTCGAAATCGACGGCCTCGGCCATGATCTCCCTCCAGGCATGTGGGCCCGTCTTGTTGACGAGGTCGCCGCGTTCGTTACGACGCCTTCGCCGTAGCGCCCGCAGCGGCCGGTCACACTGTGCCAGGCGCAGTGTGACCTGTCACACCGATCATGGACACAAAGGGGGCTCGCGCCGATTCCTGTGTGAGCGGAGTGGGTAGATTCATTGGCTCAATCGCGAGTTCATTCGCTCGTTCAATCGCCCTCGGAGGGTTCCACCTCCCTCACTCAGAATCGGTTTCGTCATGATCGAAACACTGGCCTCTGTGGCCGAACTCGTCGTCCTGCTGCCCGCAGCGATGGCTCTCTCGTGGGTCGCGCGTCGCTCGATCCGAACGATGACTCGCCGTTCGGTGCGTCGGGCTCAGTCTGATGCCGGGAGCTGGCGGGTGCGCCTTCCCCGCAACGTCGACATCGACGGACAGGAGCAAACTCGTCGCCGGACGCGCGCCGATGCTGCAGCGCGCAAGCTCGGACATCTTGTGACGGGTTGCATCTTCCTCGGGGCGATGCTGACCGCTCTGAACATCGTGGGCGTCGACGCCGTCTTGGTGATCTCGAGTGCTGGCTTCCTCGGGCTTGCGCTCGCCCTCTCTGGCCAGGAAGTCATCAGGAACCTGATCACCGGGACCGTGGCGCTCTTCGAAGATCGCTACGCGGTTGGCGACGAGGTCGTCCTGCGTGTCTCGGGCCAAGATGTCCGGGGAACCATCGACCTGGTGGGTGCAGCTGCCGTGAGGTTGCGGACTGCCGAGGGTGCGACCTGGCACGCCGGCCACAGCAGTATCGAGTGCGTCACCAACTTGTCGCAGCTGCCAGCCATCCACGACATCATTGTTCCAACGGCTGAGTGGGCGAATGCCGAGGTCGACGCACTCGATCGGCTAGCGGCCGCGTCAAATGACGCCGGACTCACCGGAGTGATCTTTCTGCGTGACCTCGATACTCATGAGCATCCGTCGGGGACGACCACCGTCAAGGTGAAATCCAATCGTTCGCTGTCGGAGCCGCAGATCAATCGTGTCAAGGCAACGCTGCTCGGCGACGTGCGGCCCTGAGGGCTGGCTGGTTTTCGACCGAAATATATTGATCGAGAACTTCACTTGCAATAAATGTTAGGCATGCCTAACATTCACGTATGACATCACTTGAACGTCTCCGCCTGGCAACAGCTCTCTGTCATGCAGTCGATGGCGCCGAGCTGAGATTGACGACAGATGGCGGTGAACGGATCATCGTCAGTCACCATCCTGCTGCAGACATTGACCCGTGCAAGCTGCGCAGCGTTGTCGTGGCGAGTGCGTGCCCGCAGCA
This sequence comes from Ilumatobacter sp., assembly GCF_041688325.1. Lineage (GTDB taxonomy): Bacteria > Actinomycetota > Acidimicrobiia > Acidimicrobiales > Ilumatobacteraceae > Ilumatobacter_A. The sequence continues at coordinate 23,295 of NZ_JBDNIJ010000025.1, read as the reverse complement.
TCCAGATTTATCCCATCGGATCACCGACATCGCGATCGGAGGAGCGCTTGTCGATTGCGGTGGCGGCGTGTACTCGAGGGTGGTGCGTGGCGTCGAACAGCGGTGGATTGCCAGCTTCCTGCACGTTGATCACGTGGCGGCAATGCTGGAAGAAGTCGCTCCCGGTAACGCTCTGAATGCGAGTCTGAAGCCCGACGGGGACCTGGGTGTGACACTGCTTGCGATCACAGCGATTGGCGAACACTCTGACTCTCACTCTGGACTTGACGCTGCGGCGGCGGGTGCTGCAGCAGCATGCTTCGTCGAAGAGCTCTGCGTCTCGATGGCGGGGGTCGGCCCTGCCGGGGGCTGACGTGTCTGGTGACCCCGAGCACGACGCAGCGCTTGCGCTGCGTTCCCGCCACGATCATCTGATGGAAAATGCGACCCCAGGTCGTCCGCATGTCGTGATCGTCGGGTGTGGGTTCGGTGGCCTTGCTGCGACCAGAGCACTGGCCGACACGGACGTCGATATCACGCTGGTCGACCGCGAGAATCACCACACGTTCCAGCCGCTGCTCTACCAAGTGGCAAGTGCCGGCTTGAACCCGTCGGACATCGCGCAGCCAATCCGCCACATCGTCCGCAAACAGAACAATGTTCGAGTGCTGCTCGCCGAAGTCACCGGCGTTGACCTCGCAGCCCGCACAGTCGAAACCGCTGACGGTGCCATTGTCTACGACCATTTGGTTCTCGCGACTGGGGCGACCCACTCGTATTTCGGCAACGACAGTTGGGCCGAGTTCGCTCCCGGGCTCAAGTCGATCGATGATGCGCTCGACATTCGCCGACGGATCTTGCTCGCATTCGAACGAGCTGAAAGCACGAGCGACATTGCAGAGCGACAACGGCTGATGACGTTCGTCGTCGTCGGGGCCGGGCCGACCGGGGTCGAGCTCGCCGGTGCCGTGAAAGAGATCGCCACCAAGGCACTGAGTGCCGACTTCCGTTCGATCGACACGACCACCAGCAGAGTCGTGCTCGTCGAGGCGGGGCCCCGTGTGCTCGGGGCGTTCACCGAGAAGCTGTCGGCGTCGGCCAAGCAACAACTCGTCAAGCTCGGTGTCGACGTGCAGTTGTCGACACCGGTCACAGCAATCGACGAACAAGGAGTGACCACCGAAGCCGGCAAGATCCCTGCAGCCACCGTTTTGTGGGGCGCCGGAGTGGCTGCATCGTCGCTCGGCCGAGCGGTCACAGACGACACCGATCGAGCGGGCCGTGTACCAGTGGGCGCCGACTTGAGTATCGACGGACACCCCGAGGTGTTCGTCATCGGCGACCTCGCCGCGGCCCAGTCGGACGGTAAAGCGGTGCCCGGAGTGGCTCCTGCTGCAACACAGGGCGGCCAGCACGTCGCCCGATGTATCGCTGCTGACCTGGCGGGTAACAGTCGGCCGACGTTCCAGTACAAGGACAAGGGATCGATGGCCACGATCGGTCGATCAAAGGCGGTTGCCTACCTCGGCCCCAAGCTCCAGTTCGGTGGCTACTTTGCCTGGCTCGTGTGGTGGGTTGTGCACATCATGACGCTCATCGATTTCCGCTCGAAGGCCAGCGCGATGGCCAACTGGGGTTGGCAATACCTGACGGGCCAACGAGTTGCGCGGCTGATCACCGGGAGATCTTCAGGCCACACCAAGGTGTGACCGCGGCTACCAGTCGGTGGGGGCGTAGTCCTTCAGAAACTGGCCCCACACGTGGGTGCCAGTATTGAGGCCGTCGATGATTGGGTCGACGATTCGAGCCGCACCATCGACGATGTCGAGTGGCGGGTGGAACCGGTGCTCAGCGGTTTTTGCTTCGGCGATCGCCACGGGGTCTTCGTCGCTGACCCAACCGGTATCGACGCTGTTCATGTTGATACCCGACGCGTGATAGTCGGTTGCTGACGTGCGGGTCATCATGTTCAGCGCAGCCTTTGCCATGTTCGTGTGCGGATGCTTGGTGGTCTTGCGCGGCCGGTAGAACTGGCCCTCGACCGCTGACACGTTGACGACGTGCTTGTGGCTGCCCGGTGTCGCTTCCATGAGTGGCTTCAGCCGGGCATTCAACACGAACGGCGCAACGGCGTTGACGAGTTGAGTCTCCAACAGCTCGACCGAAGAGACCTCGTGCAACTGCAGACGCCACGAATTGCGACCACGCAGGTCGACCTGCTGCAGGTCCTGATCGAGCTGGCCTGCAGGAAAGAGTGTGTCGGTCGACGGTTGATCTTCCGGGAGCAGCACTGTCTGTGATAGCTCGGCAGACCGGGTCAGGCCTGGAGCCTCAGCCGAGTTTTGCGGCGTGAGTGCAGTGGTGCCGGTTGGGTCGGTTGCCATGCCAATCGACGCGGGTCCACGGAGCTGCTCATACGAACCAACGAGCTGCAGGACCTCGGCCGGCAACGTGTCGAGCGCAGCGGTCTCGACATCCATCATGTGCTCGTAGAACCCTGCTGGGCGGCGCACGGTCTGGCAGGCGTTGTTGATGATGGCGTCGAGCCGAGTACGCGTCGCTGACACATGGGCGCAGAACGCCTCGACACTCGGTGTATGGCGCAGGTCAAGGCCGAAGACCTCGAGACGATCACCCCACACGGCGAAGTCGGGTTCGGCGGCGTAGCGCGCTGCGGCATCGCGCGGGAAGCGTGTGGCGACGATCAGCGCAGCGCCACACCGGAGCAGCTTGATGCCAGCCTGGTAGCCGATCTTGACGCGTCCGCCGGTCAGGAGGACGACCATGCCGCCCATGTCGGCGAGCTCGCCGCGTTTGACGAAGTTCAGGGCGGCACAGGCCGGGCAGAGCTGGTCGTAAAAGTGATGGATCTCGCGGTAGCGGACCTTGCAGATGTAGCAGTGCTGCTCGTCGAGTGTCTCCCGGAACGGGGGCTCGTCAGGCCGGTCCTCGACATCGCGTTGCTCGAAGTCAACAGGAGCGAAGACGTCAGGCGTGGTGAACACCGGCCGACTGCGCAGCGTCCGGATGCCGGTTTCATCGAGTGTTTGCTCGTCAACGCGGACTCGCTCCTGTCGGCGCTGCTGCTGGAGTAGTTTCGTGCGCCGGCGGCGAATCTCGGGGTCGGGGTAGAACACGTCGCCAGCCGCATTGAAGAAGGCGGCTTTCTCCTGCGCGTCGAGCTGTTCGAGAAGCTCAGGTGCTGCGATCACCGAGCGGAGCACGTCCATCGCCGTGAGCAACTGTGCGCGCACGCTCTCGTCTGGTTGCGCTTGGTCCACCGTCGAAACCTACCGGCGCGTGTCGCGGGCCAGCGCGGCAAACGTAATGGCGGCGGCCTGGCCGACGTTCAGCGTGCCCACGCTCGGACCGATCGGAATCGTGATCCAACGTGTTGCCGCAGCAAGCGTCTGCGGGCCAACACCGGAGTTCTCCGCGCCGAACACGACCGCCAATCGCTCAGGGGTGGCCATATCCCACACGCTGTCGGCTTGACCGGCGGGGGCCATGGCCCACGATTGGAAACCGTGCCGGTGTAGTGCTTTGAGCACATCCAGCCACTCTGTCGGATTCGGTTGGGCGACCCGCATTTGCAGAATCTCACCCATGCTGACTCGGACAGTCCGCCGGTGGTACGGGTCGGTGCAGGTCGGGCTGAGCACCATGCCGTCGATGCCGAACGCTCGCGCCACACGCGCAATCGCACCGACGCTTTCATCGTCGTCCAAGCCGTCAAGCACAACCAGACGGTTGCTTGTTGCGGCCAGTTCGTCGACGGTGGCCAGTGGTCGACGGTCGGCCGAGATGAGGACGCCACGAGGAAGGTCGAAGCCAACGATGTCGTGCATCACATCGCGTTCTGCCACGTAGACCGGGATGTCTTGAAGTTCCGGACGTCCGAGGAACGGTTGGAAGCGCTTCACCCTCGATGGTGAGAGAAGTGCCGAGCGGAAGCGGTGCCCGGAATCGCAGAGACGCTCGATCGACATCCAGCCCTCCGAAATGAAGAACTCGTCACCTTCGATCTGCCGACGTGCCGCCCGATTGCCCAGCTGCCGGTAATCCGACACCAGCGGATCGTCGGCACTTGTGACCGCGATCGCGCCGTTCATCGCCATGACGGTAGGCGATGTCACGACCGAGACGTACTCTCGAGGCTGACCACGAGAACTGACGGCATCAGGATGACGCCGAACCGCCTGCTTGTGGTCAGCGGTGTTCGATCATCACTGCGTCGTCGACGAACGGGAGCCACGGGGCTGGTCCCCAGCCGTGCAGTGCATCGGCTGACCAGGGGATCGGGGCCCGGCAGCCGTCACGGCCTCCGGGATCGACAACGGCGTCTGGTGGAATCGTCGCATCGCCGAGGCCGAGTTCTTCGCCGGCGTACAGGTACGGAGTGCTTCGCTGGCCGAGCGACAGGAAGGCTGCGGCTCAAGCACGTTCGTCGTTGCCGTAGCGGGTGCGATGTCGAGGCTGGTCGTGGTTGGAGAGCACCCACGTCGGCTGCGTACCGCTCGCCGCATCGTTCTGGATCGCATCGATCGTGGAGCGCATCTTCTCGGGTTCCCACGTGGCGCTCATGGCCCGGGACTCGACGAACCATGCGTGCTCGTTCGACGTGTGGTTCGGGACCCAGTCGAGCGTGATGCGAAGACCGTATTCGTGGCAGCGAGCAATCAACTCATCGGCGTCGGCCAGCGTCCCAAAGACCGGGTCGATGTCGCAGTAGTCAGCAACGTCGTAACCGAAGTCGTGCATCGGCGAGGTGAAGATCGGCGAGATCCAGAGTGCATCGACACCGAGTGCCGCGATGTATGGCACCCGCTCGGTGATGCCGGCGAGATCGCCGATGCCATCACCATTCGAGTCGGCGAACGACCGGGGATAGATCTGGTAAAAGACGGCCGACTTCCACCAATCAGGATCGGTTCGATCGAACTCGACGGGGCCCCGTTCACTACTCATTGCCAATTCTCCATTCATTGTGGCCAGTCTGACGGGCGCCGTCTCGGCTCGAGCGGTTCTGGGCGACGATGATGCACCCATGACCTACACGCTGTACGGCGCACCCGTCTCCCTGTACACCGGCAAGGCGCGGTCCTATTTACGGACGCAGGGCGTCGACTTCGTCGAGATGTCCCCCGGTAGCGACCGCTACCTGAACCACATCATCCCGACCGTCGGCCGATGGATCATCCCGTGCCTCGAGACGCCCGACGGGGCGATCATTCAGGATGGCGCCGACATCATCGACCACTTCGATCTTGGCGACGGGCGGGAACACCGCCGGTTCTCGGTGCGACCCGAGTCGCCGACACTGCTCGCGATTTCCCACCTGTTCGAAATCTTCGGTGGCGAGGGTCTGCTGCGGCCAGCGATGCACTACCGCTGGAACTTCGATGACCTCAACCTCGACTTCATCATGGCCGAGTTTGCTCTGAACATGCCACAGTCGATGAGCGGTGAGCAGGCCGACGAGATGTTCATCAAAAGCAGCGGTCGGATGCGCAAGGCCGCCACGGTGTTCGGTGTCTCACCGGAGTCGCAGCCGTTGATTGAGTCGGCATTCGAGGAATGGCTCGACCTGTTCTCTGCTCACCTTGCCGATCATCCGTATCTGCTGGGCGGCCGACCGACGCTCGGCGATTACGGCCTGATCGCTGCCATGTGGGCCCACCTGTACCGCGACCCGGCTCCCTCGCTGCTGATCAAGCGGCGAGCACCGCGAGTCGGCCGCTGGGTCGAGCGGATGACCACGGGTGAGCCATATGTACACGAGTACGGCGGCGTCGAGGACTCGACGCTGTTCGACGACACCGACCTCCCCGAGACGCTGCTTGCAATGATGCGCTTCGTTGCCGCGGAATACCTGCCCGAGATCACGGCGCACGTCGACGTCGCCAACGTCTGGCTTGGCGAGCACCCCGAGATCGCGGCCGGCACGAACGGCCTCGACGACCCGGCGAACCGCAGCCTCACCGGCGGCCGCGGCCCCGAGGGCTCAGCCACGTTCGACTGGCGCGGTATCCGGATCACCACGGGCGTGATGCCGTATCGCTTCTGGCTGTTGCAACGACTCCACGACGACCTCGCTGCGTCGGGTGCCGACGATCAGCGGCGAGCTCGCGCCGTCTTCAGCGCCGGGGGCATCGAACCGATCCTCGACCTGCGGACGCTGCGCCGGGTCGAGCGCGCAGGCCATCTTGAGGTGTGGGGCCCGCTGATCTGATCATCCCGCAGTTGGGCCGAGGAGATGAATCGAGGGCGACTCTGGAATGATGCGTCGATGAGCACACCGCTGCCCCTCGATGACATCCGAGTGATCGAGATTGACAGTTGGATGGCTGCGCCGAGTGCGGCCGCAATCCTGTCCGACCTCGGTGCCGATGTGATCAAGATCGAGCCGCTGTCTGGCGACCCGATGCGCAACACCACACGGCCCGCCAAGATCGACGGTGCCTTTAAGGGGTATGACTTCCAATTCGATGTCGACAACCGTGGAAAGCGTTCGATCGCCGTCGACCTCGCATCGGATGAGGGCCGCAACATTGTGCACCGGCTCTGCGAAGGCGCCGACGTGTTCCTCTGCAACCTGCTCCAACATCGCCAGGAGAAGTTCGGCCTCTCGCCAGCGCAGCTGTGGGAGACAAACTCGAAGCTCGTCCATGCAACACTCACCGGCTACGGCACCGACGGGCCCGAGGCGTGGCGCCCGGGATACGACGTCACGGCATTCTTCGGACGGTCGGGTTTGTACGACTCGATGCGTGATGGCAACGACGGCCAGGTCGCCATGGCTCGACCAGCTCAAGGTGACCACACGACTGGCCTTGCCCTGCTCAGCGGCATCCTCGCGGCACTTCGGCTCGCCGAACGGACGGGTACCGGCCAGGCCATCGAGACCTCGCTCTTCGAAACGGCAGTGTGGACGCTGGCCACCGACTACGGCATCACCGCCGTCGATCAGGCGCCGGTCCGCCGCCGCTCACGCCAGCAGCAGATTGTTGCCACGGCGAACCGCTATCCGTGCGGCGACGGCAATTGGGTCGTGTTCAACATGCCGGAAGAAGCTGCGTGGCCACGTTTCTGTGCTGCGCTCGGCCTCGAACGCCTCCTCGACGACGATCGCCTGCAAGACATGAAGGGTCGATTCGACAACATGGCCGAGGTTGTCGACTTGGTCGACGCCGCACTGGCCGCTCGGCCACGTGACGAGTGGGGTCCGACCTTCGACGAACACCGCCTGATCTGGGGCCCCGTGCTCGGCTTGCACGAAGTGGTTGCTGACCCGCAGGCCGAGGCGATCAACCTGTTCCCGACAATCGAACACGCCGAACACGGTGAGTACCGCACAGTTCGGGCGCCGATCCGTATTCAAGGAGTCGACACATCACCGCGTCGGTCGTCGCCGACGCCAGGTCAACACACTCGATCGGTGCTCACCGACGCCGGCTTCGACGACGCCGCGATCGACCAACTGATCGCCGACGGCAAGGTCGCCCAGCCCGAAAGCTGAGTCTTGTCACACTTTGGTCTGACTGCGGTGGGACATGACCCGTCGCGTCGTTTGCTCAGCCGAGGGTGTCTTTGATGCCCCGCCAGAACGTGCGGGCACTCGCTGCCGACAACGATGATGTCGACGTCGTCGGAACGGTTGCCGTTTCGCTGATATTTACAACCGATACAAGCATCCGTGGAGCCGCCACCATTCCCTGTTTCGTTTTTGTTCTCCGAGAACGATGCAGCGCACTGCGGGCGCGAGACTCTGGCGATGATTGAACACTTCGTCGACATCGAGACAACAGACGGCACGATGAACACGTTCATCGTGCACCCTGAGGAACACGGCCCGCACCCTCTCGTCATCTTCATGATGGACGCCCCCGGAATGCGCGAAGAGATTCGCGACATGTCCCGTCGGCTCGCCACAGCCGGCTACTACGTGATGGCGCCGCACCTGTATTACCGCGACGTCGAGCACTACAACGTCTTCGAAACCGGCGACCGTGAGCGCATGTTCGAGTTGATGAGCGCGCTGTCGAATGACCGCGTGACCGCCGACGCACGGGCACTGATTGCCCATGCCGATGGTGACGATGCTGCCTCGACCGCCAAGGTCGGTGCGGTCGGCTACTGCATGAGTGGGCCGTTCGCGGTCTACCTCCTCGGTCAAATGCCGGGACAGGTCGTCGCAGGAGCTTCTCTGCACGGAGTCGCGCTCGTGACCGCCGCCGCCGATTCGCCACACCTGCAGTTGGCTGCGGCCACCGGTGAGGTCTATGTCGGCGCAGCCGAAACCGACAGCTATGCCCCGCCCGAGATGATCGACGGGTTCGAGGCGGCCCGTATCGAGGCTGGATGCGCAGGCCGAACCGAGTGGTACCCCGGAACCGAGCACGGGTTCACGTTCCGCGAACGCGGACCGCTCTACGACAAGGACGCATCCGAGCGCCACTGGGAACGGCTCCACGACCTGTTCTCTCGTGCGCTCCGCTGATGCCCGATGACGCTGACGCCAGCGCAGCGCTCAACGGTGAGCTGTCGATGTCGGGTATGGCGCCAGACGCCGTAGCGCAGAGCCGATGAACTCGAAAATTACACTGGCGACCGTCACGTTGGTCGCGGTGCTGATCGGTGCGAACTTCACTGCACTCAAATTCGCACTCGACCACACAACTCCGTTGATGCTGGCCGGTCTGCGCACCGTCGTCGGAGGCACATTCCTGCTCTCATTCGCGGTGCTCCGCGGCGAGAAGATTCCGACGCGTCGCGAGGACTTGCAACGGATCTTCGTTGTCAGTTTCAGCATCACCACGGTGTCGAGTGGACTGCTCGTCGTCGGTGTCAGCCGCGTTCCCGCTGGCCTGGCCTCACTGATTTCAAGCACGATGCCGCTGTTCACAGCGGTTCTTGTCCTCCTACTCCTCGGCAGTCGGCCCACGCGGCTGGGGATCATCGGCCTCCTGATTGGCTTCGCCGGAACCGCCGTGCTCGCATCGCCGTCGCTTGGTGGCGAGTCGGCGGCGTTCGGTATTTTGGCGCTCGTCCTGTCGGCGCTCGCCTGGTCCTTCGGCACGGTGTTCATGAAGTGGAAGGACTTCTCCCATATCTCACCGGTGATGATCGTTGCGGTGCAGTTGCCGATGTCGGCAGCAGTGCTGATCCCGTTCGCGCTCGTCGTCGAAGGCACTGGCGGCACCGACTGGTCGCTCGGGCTGTTCGTGCCGCTGTTCTATGCCGCGGTCCCGGCCAACGCTGTGACGTTCGCGCTGATGGCAACGGTGGTCCGCCGGGCCACGCCAACGCAGGCCGCCTCCACGGCATACATGATCCCGCTGTCCGGCGTGTTCTTTGGCTGGCTGATCAGAGACGAGCGCCTGGGTCTCATCGAAGTGCTCGGCGGTGCTCTTGTGGTGCTCGGCGTCTACTTCGTGGTCACCGCGTCAGCGCGTGCGGCAGCGCTTCCGAGGTGAGCTGAAGACGCTCCTGAGCGCATAGCGGGTTCGGGGCCGATGTTTTGGTCGCACGAAAACGGCGACCGGGCCGTGTGGAACGAAATGTTCCACACGGCCCGGTTATCACGCCGTGAGTCGGCAGTTGCGATGTTCAGGTTCAGCTCGTTGCGGCGACGATGCCTGTGGCCAGCGCAAGGGCGGCCATCGGCATGTGCTGGCCGGCGGCCCGCAGCTGGGAGAACGCTGCGACGTCACCGGCGACCATCGAATCGATAGCCAGCGTCAGCGTGCGAACGTGCTCTTCGAGTCCGGGGATCAATGCCTCGGCTGGAATTGCTCCGCCGGTGATCTCTTCGAAGAATGCTCCGGCTGCCTGCTGGTAGCCCTCGAGGTCGGTGAGGGCCTGGGCCTTCATCTCTTCGTTGCCGGTTGCTTCGCCAAGGGTGTAGTCGACGAAGAAGCCGATGTGCTGGCGCCACAGACCGAGGAACGCTTCCCCGTTCTCCGGGCCGGCAACCGAACCAACGACGTCGGCGAGTGCCACTGTGTTGATGTCAAGCGCTGCAACAGCGCCGCCCACGATGGGGTTCTCAAGGTCGCCGCCGGCGTCGATGGCCTGCTCGAGGGCGAAGCCGGCGAGGTAGACGTGCTCCTGCAGGAGGTTCGTCAGGATCGCACGTGTCTCGGCCGGAGCAGAGTCAGTGGCGCCCGGGAACGTGTCAGGAAGGGCGGCAACGATGCCGGTTGCCAGCAGGTTGGCGGCGCCAAACATGTGCTGTCCAGCTGCACGGAGCAGTTCGAACTGCTCGGGGCTGTCGGCAACCATTGCATCGATTGCGAGCGTCAGCGTGTTGACGTGCGCTGCGAGGCCACCGATCAGGACGTCAGCTTGGATTTCGCCGCCGGTGATCTCTTCGAAGAATGCTCCGGCTGCCTGCTGGTAACCCTCGAGGTCAGAGAGGGCCTGGGTCTTCATTTCTTCGTTGCCGGTTGCTTCGCCGAGGGTGTAGTCGACGAAGAAGCCGATGTGCTGGCGCCACAGGCCGAGGAACGCTGCACCGTTCTCCGGTCCGGCGACCGAACCGACTGCGTCGGCGAGTGCAACGGTGTTCTCGTCGAGTGCCTCGACTGCTGCGACGGTCTCGGGGTCGGTCAAGTCGCCTCCGGCGTCGATCGCCGTTTCGAACGCTCCACCAGCGAGGTAAACGTGCTCCTGGAGCAGGCTCGTCAACGCTGCTCGCAGCGAGGACGCACCATCATCGGTGGCGAATGCGGCAGGCTCAGCCGGGGCATCGGTTGCGGCCGGTGCGTCTGTGGCGACCGGCGCATCGGTTTCGGCCGGTGCGTCTGTTTCAGCTGGCGCCTCGGTAGCGACGGGCGCAACTGTGGTCACGGCGTCGTTCGAGTCGCTTCCGCATGCAGCGGCGGTCATCGAGATCGTTGCAGCGAGTGCGAGGATAGTTCTGCTTGACTTGCGCATTCTGGTCTTGCTCCTTGTTCACGGGGGGAGGCCCGAATTGACCGGGCCGGACCACGGTGTTCCGTGGCGTGGTCCTGGTTCGCACGTCCACGAAAATTGGATCAAGGTGTCCAAACTTTTCTTCGAACGTGATCCACACACCGGTCGCATGCGAACTCACAGCATGCGTACACACCGTTTCCTTCTTATTGCCGCCACGTCGGCCGTGGCCTTTACCGCCTGCAGTTCGTCCGACAGCGCGGCGGACAATTCCACCGTCGACACCGCCGCTGATGTGTCTGCATCCGGCGGAGCGGTCGACATCACGAAGTCCCGATTTGGCCCGCTAGAGATCGACGTGGCAATCGGCGACACGGTCACGTTCACCAACAGCGATCCGTTTGCCCATACGGTGACATCCAAGGACGCCGCCGCCCAACAATTCGATTCCGGCAACCTCGGCGAGAACGAGACATTCCAGGTCGAGTTCGCCGCAGCAGGTACCTACGCCTACTTCTGCGAGATCCATCCGACGATGCGCGCCACCGTCGTCGTCAACTGAACCAGGTCGAAGCCATGACACTCACACGCACATTCCGAATCGCTGCCTCTGTTGCAGCGCTGATTGCCGGGTACGCCCACTTCTCGTTGTACCAAGACGGATACAAAGACATTCCCATTGCTCACATCGGTGCGCAATTTCTCCTCAACGCACTGAGCTCGGTGCTGATCGCCGCCGCTTTGCTCGCACCGATCTTTATCAAGGCGCCGCCACTGTTGAAGCTTGGAGCCCCACTCGCGGGCATGGGTTGGGCGGCTTCGTCGCTGTTCGCTTTCTGGATGTCGCGCACCGAGGGCGGTTGGTTCGGCTTCCGAGACGGACCGGGATTGAACCCATTACCAGAAGCCGCTCTGTCGGTCTACCCCGAGATCGCCGTCCTGGTTTGTTGCGCCGCGTTGGTCGTGCATTCGCTGGTGGTTCGAAGGCGTGCCGCCAGCAACTGACAGCGGCCGACCGAGTGAGGTGGAGTCAAAGTGTTGTCTGACGCCTGCTCAGCTCTGGGTCCAGCGCTTGATGACGCCGCGGAACGGATCTTCGGGGGCCTCGGTCGGTTCCTGTGAGGGGTCGTAGTACGGCACGTCACCGATGATTGTGACGCGCTCGACTCGGCGCACGTTCGGCCAGTAATCGGACACGGCATAGTGCTGACACGACCGATTGTCCCAGAACGCGATCGAGTTCGTCTCCCACTGGAACCGCACCTGGTACTCGGGGTAGCTGGCCTGGCGGTACAGGATTTCGAGGAGGTCGTTGCTCTCGTCGGGGTCCATACCAACGATCTCTTGCGTGAAGCCAGCGTTCACGTAGATCGCCTTGCGACCGGTTTCGGGGTGGGTGCGGATCACCGGGTGCTCGGGGTTCGGATAGCTCGCATCAAATTCGGCGATTTCCTCATCTGACGCCCCTCGCCGACGCAAACCTCGACGGAAGCCTGCGAAGTCGTGTCGCGCCATTCGACCATCGACCCGGTCTTTGATGCGCTGCGGGAGGCCGTCGTACGCTGCGTACATGTCAGAGAACAGCGTGTCGCCGCCGACAGCTGGCCCTTCAAGTAACCGCAGGATCGAGCCGAGCGACGGGTCGGCCCGCCACGTGACGTCGGAGTGCCAGAGGTTCTCGTAGCCAGCAGAGTCTTCGTTGTGCGTGATTGCGAGCACCTCAGGGAAGCCAGGCTTTTGCGGTGCAAACGGATGCACTTCCAGTTCCCCGAAGCGGCGGCCGAACTCGAGGTGCTGCTCGGTGGTGATGTCCTGGTCGCAGAAGAACAGCACTTTCCAGTCGAGGAGCGCTTGGCGGATGACGCCGATCGCGGCATCGCTGAGCGTCGAGCTCAGGTCGACACCGCTCACCGCCGCGCCGATCGTCGCGGACTTCTGCCGCCCGACGATCCGGTCGGCATCGCTGGTGTCGGCTTCTGAGACGGGGTGAGCGTCAAGCGCAGTCATGTTCAAAGACTATTCGGGTGTGACGTCTGACTTGTGAGTTGACGGCGCCGTGGTGCAGTCTTGGGCCATGAGAGCTGCAGTTCTGAACTCGGTCCCTGGCATCCTCGCCATCGAAGACGTCGAAATCGGCGAACCCGGCCCACGCGAAGTGCTCATCCGCACTGCTGCTGCCGGCATCTGCCATAGCGACCTCCACTTCATGGAGGGCAAGTACCCGTCAACGTGTCCGTCGATCCTCGGGCACGAATCGGCGGGGATCGTCGAAGCGGTGGGCTCGATGGTCCATTACGTCCAACCGGGCGACCACGTCATCACGTGTCTGTCGGCGTTCTGCGGTCACTGTTCGCAGTGCACCGATGGCCACCTTGCCCTCTGCGAGAACAAAGACACCGAGCTGGTCCGCGGCCCGGGCGAGCCGCCGCGGCTGTCACGCAACGGCGAAACGGTCAACCAGTTTCTGCATCTGTCGTCGTTCGCCGAGAAGATGCTGGTCCATGAGCAAGCGCTCGTGAAGATCGACAAGGACATGCCATTCGACAAGGCTGCGCTGATCGGTTGCGGCGTCACCACCGGGCTCGGTGCGGTGTTCCGCACCGCCAAGGTCGCACCCGGCGAATCAGTTGCGGTCATTGGTTGTGGCGGCATCGGCCTGTCAGCAATCCAGGGCGCACGCATCGCCGGAGCGAACAAGATCATTGCTGTCGACACGGTGCCGGCCAAGCTCGAACTTGCCCAGGAGATGGGCGCCACCCATGTTGTCAACGCCGCTGACGTCGACGCTGTTGCGGCAGTCAAAGAATTGACCGGCGGGGGAGTGCATCACGCATTCGAAGCCGTCGGCCTGAAGCAGACCGCCGAGCAGTCGTTCCAGATGCTGCGCAAGGGTGGCCAGGCAACAGTGATCGGCATGATCCCGGTCGGCACCAAGATCGAAATTCATGGCGTCGAGCTGCTGTACGAGAAGACGCTGACCGGTTCGAACATGGGGTCGAACCAGTTCCGCACCGACATGCCTCGCTATATCGAGATGTACATGGCAGGTCGCCTCAAGCTGGACGAGATGGTCTCGAAGACGATCACCCTCGACGAGATCAACGAGGGCTTCCAAGACATGAAACAAGGCAATGTGGCGCGCAGCGTCATTGTCTTCCCGACCGACTGAACCGGCTGTCGCCGCTCAGCTCGAAGGTCCTTCACCTGGCGAGTACCGAGCGACGTCAGTCGCGCTTGACCCACTTGGATGTTGAGGCGACGTCGGCAACCTCGTTGCCGGCTTCCGACCAACCGGTGAAGCCCGACTCGAGGTGGGCCACGTTGCCGAAGCCGAGCTCGCCGATGACCTTCGCAGCGAGGGCCGAACGCCAGCCGCTGGCGCAGTAGAAGATGTAGCGGCCCTCGGGCTGGTAGCGATCTTGGTGGTACGGGCTCTCAGGGTCGAACCAGAACTCGAGCATGCCGCGTGGGGCGGAGATCGCGCCAGGAATCGCACCCTTCTCGACGCGTTCACGGATGTCGCGGATGTCGACGACCACCGCCGTACCGGCCTCGATCTCGGCGGCGACCTGCTCGACCGTCAACTCTTCGATCTGGGCCTTGGCTTCGTTGACCATGTCGTGAACGGTGCGGCGTGTCATGCTCACGAACACTACGAAGTGCGTGCCGCTTGGTGCTTACCGAGAGAGGGAAGCCAAACCCCACGACGTACGAGCCCTGACCGGGTCTCAGGCTTTGAAACCGCCGTCGACGACAAACTCTTGGCCAGTGCAGTAGGACGCCTCGTCGGAAGCAAGGAACAGAACGAGCATGCCGACTTCCTGAGCGCTGGCGACGCGACCCATCGGGATGGCCGCGATGACGCGTTCGGTGTTGCCACCGAACTCCTTGAACATGTCGGTGTCGATGATGCCCGGGTGGACCGAGTTGACGCGCACGCCATCAGCTGCGAACTCAAGGGCTGCCGATTTGGTCATGCCGCGTACGGCCCATTTGCTGGCTGCATAGGCGTGCGCCATGCTCACTCCGCCCAAGCCGGCGATTGACGAGATGTTGATGATGCTGCCCGAGCCGTGATCGCGCATCTTGAGGCCCGCCTCACGCAGCCCGAGGAACACCCCGGTCTGGTTGATCAGGATCGTCCGGTTCCAGTCGTCGAGCGAGGTGTCGGCAATCGGCTTCGGTTCGAAGATGCCGGCGTTATTCACGAGGATGTCGATGCGGCCGTGCTCTTCGATGATGCCGCCGACCACGCCGGCCCAGTCGCCTTCGCTTGTCACATCGTGATGGAGGTACGTGACGGCATCGCCGAGTTGCTCTGCGGTTGCGGTGCCGATGTCGTCGAGCACATCGGTGATGTAGACCGTTGCGCCCTCTGTGGCGAACAGCTCAGCCTCGGCTGCACCCTGGCCGCGTGCGCCGCCGGTGATCAGCGCCACCTTGTTGTCGAGTCGTCCCATTGATCAGCCCTTTCCTGAGCTTGCAGCCTGTGCTGCTCGACGCTTGTCGCCTGCGACGCGCAATGCGTCGATGTTCGAATCGTCGACGCGCATGAATGCAGCGCGCCAGTCGTCGGACCCCCACTGCACAGGTGCTTGGACCGTGGTTCGTGGTGTGATTGCGGTCGCAG
Source organism: Ilumatobacter sp. (assembly GCF_041688325.1). GTDB lineage: Bacteria > Actinomycetota > Acidimicrobiia > Acidimicrobiales > Ilumatobacteraceae > Ilumatobacter_A. Next base: position 7,769 of record NZ_JBDNIJ010000025.1, on the reverse strand, counting down.
CGACGTCGAGCGCCAACGACACGATCGACTGCTGCATGTCACGATCGCCGGGTTTGCCGCACGGATTGCCGAGCGGAAAGTCGACGAAGAGCATCCGGGCGACACCGCACTCTTCGACGATGTCGCGGGCGCTGCCGACCACGATGGTGGTGATGCCCTGCGATTCGAGATGACGGGAAACCAGACTCACGGTCTGGTGGCACACCGGTCAAAGCGGAACGAGCAGCGCAATGTCGACTCCGTCTTGCGCACACCACGTGGCGATCTGGTCGGCGTCGAGGCCGGTTTTGCGTTGGCTGTATTCGGTTGGCACGCCGAAGAAGCGGTGGTTCAGTGAACCGATCGTGCCGTTGTCGGCGAGTTGCTGCAACGCTTTGAGGGGGAGGAAGCTCTCGGTGTCGTCGGTATGTGTTGCCTGCTTGTCCCACGACAGATCGCTGGTGAACATGCGGTCAGGCACGTCGGCAACCGGGTGGGCATAGACCTGCTTTCCAGTGGCGGGTGCGCCATGTGCAGAGTCGTGATGGTGCAGGAAGGTGGTGGTCACCACAGCGACGTTGCACTCGGCAAGTGGCTTCGTGTGCGGGCTGAATGGCACCTCGTCGAACGCTGCCCAGCAGTACGGCTGATCGAAGCCGGAAGCGGAGTAGTACTCGCGCGACTTGTCGATGTAGCTGACGAAACTTCGATGAGAGACCTGTCGATCGGCGCGTGCTGCCATGTGACAACGGTAGTTGCGCAACCGACGCCGGAGCGACCCCGACAGTCTGACAGTGCTCGTGCGATACTGGGGTCTGGCTCGAACAAGCGGGCCGGTGATGAGATGGGTCCAACGTGAAGCAGCGATTCGCACTACTGGTCCTCAAGCTGATGCGGTGGACGCCGATCGGCCCCGCCCCCGAAGCGAAGAAATACGTGATGCTTTGTGCGCCGCACACCACCAACTGGGATCTTCCTGCGTTGCTGGTGGCAACCTGGAGCCAGGGTAAATCAGTCAACTTTTTGGGCAAGCATCAACTGTTCCGTGGGCCAATGAACTGGTTCATGCGCTCCCTCGGGGGTATCCCGGTGCGCCGCGAGGGACGTTACGGGATGGTTGAGTCGCTCACCGCCGAGTTCGCAGCCGCCGACGAGATCGGCCTGGCCATTCCGGCGGCCGGCACTCGGTCGTACTCCGACCACTGGAAGTCGGGCTTTTATCGGATCGCCCTGGCTGCGGACGTGCCCATCGTCTGTGCCTTTGTCGACTACAAGACGAAGACCCTCGGGTTCGGGCCAACAATGACGCCGACCGGTGACCCTGATGTTGACATCCTGTTCTTCCAGGAGTTCTACGCCGAAAAGGTCGGCAAGTTTCCCGAGAAGAAGAGCGAGATTCGGTTCCGGCCGGACCAAACCAACACCGAGAGTTGAACGACGCTCACTGACGCTGTCCGGCGGGACGGGGCGCGTGATCTTCTGTCTTGGCTGATCTTGCCTCTTGACAGCGACATCCATAACGACTTTGCTATATCGCTATGGACGCTGAAGTGCAAGAATCACTCGATCTCGAAAAGGCACTGAAAGCGATCGCCAGCCCGCGACGCCTGCAGATCATGCAGTGGCTCCAAGATGTTGCTGCGAATTTCCCGGCCCAGGTCCACGGTGACCCCGTCGAGCACGGTGCCTGCAATCTCTTCATCACCGACAAACTTGAAGTCTCCCAACCCGCTGCGTCGCGCCACATGAAGGTGCTCGTCGACGCCGGCCTGGTTGTCCCAACCGCCCGTTCCGGGTGGGTCTACTACCGACGCAACGAGCCTGCCGTCGACGCGCTCAAGCACCAACTGCTCGCACTCTGAACGACTCTCTGAACGACTCTCTGAACGACTCTCTGAACGAATGGCAACTGACATGTACGAATCACTCAACAACAAGGTCGTACTCGTCACCGGTGCGGCTGGCGGGATTGGCCGTTCAATCGCCGAGCGCTTCGCGGGTCAAGGGTGCAAGCTTGTGGTCAACGACATCAACGCTGAAGCGGCCGCAGACGTGGTCGAAACGATCACCGCCGCTGGTGGCCGTGCAGTCGCAGCGATTGCTGATGTGTCGGACAGCGCGCAGGTTGCAACGATGTTTGAGACCCTGGTGGCCGAATACGGAGACATCGACGTGCTGGTCAATAACGCCGGCCTCGTTTCGCCGATGCTGCATTTCTTCGATGCTGACGAGGCGTGGTGGCGCCGGATCATTGACGTCAACCTCACCGGGCACTTCCTATGTTCGCATGTGGCAGCGCGGATGATGGCCAAGGCCGGTGGCGGATCGATCATCAACATGAGTTCGGGTGGGGCCACTCGTGCGCATCGTGCGTTCACGGCCTACGACGCGACCAAAGGCGGCATCGAAGCGCTGACCCGGGCCATGGCGCTTGACCTCGGACCGTACGGCATTCGGGTCAACGCCCTCATGCCGGGCTCGATCGACACCAGCGGCCTCGACTTGGCCGACCGGAAACTGCGTGGCGAGAACGTGCCGCTGGGCCGAATCGGTGAACCGATCGACATGACGGGCGCAGCGCTCTTCTTGGCATCCGACGATGCGTCGTACATCACCGGCGACGTGATCAAGGTTGACGGCGGAATGCTCGCCCAACAGCGCTCGGCGACCGTCGACATCATGCTGCCATCCGACTTCCCGAAGATCGAGGACCTCTGATGAGTACTGGCGTTCGGTTCGCAGCTGATGTCGGTGGCACGTTCACTGACGTGGTGCTCGAACGAGCCCGTGGTGACTACGCGTCGACGAAGGTGTTGACGACCCACGACGCGCCGGAGCGAGCCATTCTCGAAGGCGTTCAGCAACTCGCTGACGCCGAGGGGATCGACCTCTCGAGCCAATCGAACGCCGTCACGCAGTTTGTCCACGGCACGACCCTCGCCACCAATGCTCTGATCGAGCGGCGCGGCGCCAAGACCGCGCTCGTCACCACCGAGGGTTTTCGTGACGTGATCGAGACGCGGACCGAGAGCAGATTTGAGCAGTACGACCTCGACATCGTGCTGCCCACGCCATTGATCGAGCGAAAAGACCGTTACACCGTCGCCGAACGACGCTCCGCCAGCGGCAACGTGCTCCTCGACTTCGACGAGGCCGGCGCGGTCGGACTGGTCGAACATCTGGCCGGTGGCGACTACGAGTCCGTGGCCGTCGGGTTCCTCCACAGCTACGTCGATGGCACGAACGAGCGCCGTTTCCGTGACCTCCTCCTCGATCGACTGCCCGACATTTCGGTGTCGATCAGCTGCGAGGTGTCACCGCAGATGCGTGAGTTCGAGCGGTTCAATACTGTCTGTGCGAACGCCTACGTCCAGCCGTTGATGGCGTCCTATCTGGTGCGGCTCCGTGACGAACTGCTGCAGCGCGGCGTGAGCTGCCCGCTGTACCTCGTGCACTCCGGCGGCGGCTTGATGAGCGTCGAGAGCGCAGCGGCGTTTCCGGTGAGGCTCGTCGAGTCGGGCCCAGCGGGTGGAGCGATCTTTGCTGCCGACCTCGCAGCTCGCTATGGACGCGACCGTGTGCTCTCTTTCGACATGGGTGGCACGACGGCGAAGATCAGCCTGATCGACGATTGCCGCCCGGCGACCGCCAAGACCTTCGAAGTCGACCGCACAGCGCGCTTTAAGAAGGGGAGCGGGATGCCGATCTCGATTCCCGTGATCGACATGATCGAGATCGGCGCCGGTGGCGGGTCGATCGCCAGTGTCGATGTGCTCGACCAAATCAGGATCGGCCCGAAGAGCGCCGGGTCGGAGCCTGGCCCGGCGGCGTATTCGCTCGGTGGGCAGGACGCCACGGTGACCGACGCCAACCTGCAACTCGGTCGGCTCCATCCCGATACGTTCGGAGCGACCGACATCGATCTGTCGCCGCAGTTCGCGAGCGAAGCACTCGTTCGGAGCGTGGGCGCACGGCTCGGTCTCGATGCCAACACCTCGGCGGTCGGAGTGGCCGAGGTCGTCGACGAGAACATGGCCAACGCCGCTCGGGCGCACGCTGTCGAGAACGGCAAGGACATGGGCGGCTACACGATGATCGCCTTCGGCGGCGGCGCTCCGCTGCACGCTGCACGGCTCATGGACAAGCTGGGTCTCGAAGAACTCATCGTTCCACCTGACGCCGGTGTCGGTTCGGCGATCGGGTTCCTCGTCGCACCGTTTTCTTACGAGGCGGTTCGCAGCTTTTACACGTCAACGCTCGACTTCGATGTCGACGGCTCGAACGACGTCCTTGCATCGTTGACCGATGAGGCGATGTCGTTTGTTCGGCCTGCGTTGGCCGAGGACGCTGAGGCCATTCTGACCGTCGAACGGCAGGTGTCGATGCGCTACGCCGGTCAGGGCTGGGAGATTCCCGTGGCGCTCGACGACGACTCCACTTTCGACGAGTTCGCCGCCGAACTGTTGTCAGCGAAGTTCACCAAGGCCTACGAAGAGTTCTTCGGCCGGGCCATCGACGACCTCGCAATCGAGACGGTCAGCTGGTCGGTGCGTGTCTCGTCGATCGTGCCAGCTGGCGAGCGGGTCGAACTGTCGATCGCATCTTCATCGGTCGTTGCGCCGGTTGCTTACCGTGATGCCTACGACGCCGCTTCCGGCGAGCGGGTGCAAACTGCTGTGATCGACCGGAACGAGCTGTTGCCCGGAACCCGTCTGCACGGGCCAGCGATCATCGCCGAAGCCCAGACCACCACCGTCCTCGCTTCGCACCACACCTGCACGGTGCAGGCCGACGGCACCTTGTTGATCACCCGCGATCGGAGCGAGCAATGAGCACCACGATGAACTCGACGATGAATGCCACAATGAATGCGGCCGACACGCTGCATCACCAGGTGATGTGGAATCGGCTGATTTCGGTCGTCGAAGAGCAGGCGCTGGCCCTCGTCCGTACCGCATTCAGTACATCGGTGCGGGAGGCCGGTGACCTGTCAGCCGGCGTGTTCGACAGGCGCGGCCGGATGATCGCCCAGGCCGTCACCGGCACGCCGGGCCACGTCAACACGATGGCTGATGCCGTGCCGCACTTCATCAACGACATTGGCCCTGACCGGATCTACCCGGGCGACGTCTACATCACGAACGACCCGTGGAAGGGCACCGGCCACCTCCACGACATCACTGTGTGTACGCCCGTGTTCAGAGACATCGAACAGCCGGACGGCACCATCGCGGAGACATTGATTGGGTTCTTCGCCGCGACGGCGCACGTCGTTGACATCGGCGGTCGCGGCTACGGCCCTGATGCCAAGGAGGTCTACGAGGAGGGGATCAACATCCCCATTATGAAGTGGGCCGAGCGGTGGCAGCTCAACCGCGACCTCGTCAACATCGTCAAGGTCAATGTCCGCGAATCGGATCAGGTCGTCGGCGATATTCACGGGCTTGCGGCGTCCAACGAGACGGGTCGACGACGGCTGCTCGGCATGCTCGATGAGTTCGGTCTGGACGACCTTGCTGAGCTCGCCGAGTTTGTGTTCGACCGGACAGGAACGGCCACCCGACGCGCACTTGGCGGTGTCGAGCCTGGTGTGTACACCAACGAGATGGTCGTCGACGGCTACGGCGAGCCGGTCACGCTGGCCGTTGCGATCACGGTGACCGATGTCGGCATGCACGCTGATTTCAGTGGCACATCGCCGGTCTGCGGGCTCGGCATCAACGTGCCGCTCGGTTACGCCCACGCGTACTTCACGTACGGCATGCTCGTTGCGCTGGCCCCCGAGCTGCCCAACAACTTCGCGTCACTCGACGTGTTCAAGGTGAGTGCTCCCGACGGCGTGATCCTCAATGCGCAGCATCCGGACCCCGTGGCTGTCCGCCACGTGCTCGGCCACTTTGTGACTGACCTGTGCCTCGGTGCGCTTGCGAAGGCGCTGCCCGAGCGGGTGCCTGCCGAAGGAGCGGGAGCGTTGTGGAACTTCCAGGCGAGCGCCCGTTCGGCTGACCTCGCCAAACCGCGACCGCCGGTCGAGATGCTGATGTTTAATAGCGGCGGCACCGGCGCCCGTCCGCGACTCGACGGCCTGACCGCAACCGCATTCCCGTCGGGGGTCCGGACCATGTCGGTCGAAGCCACCGAACAGATCGGCCCGATCATCATCTGGCGCAAAGAAATTCGGCCCGACAGCGGCGGCGCTGGCAAGCAGCGCGGCGGGCTCGGGCAAGTCATCGAACTCGGCCCGAGTGAGGGGTATCAGTTTGATTTCTCCGCAATGTTCGACCGCATCGACCATCCCGCTCGTGGACGGTCGGGTGGCGGCGATGGTGCGCCAGGAAAGGTGTATCTCCAAGACGGCACGCCGTTCGCGGGCAAGGGGCGCCAGGTTGTGCCGGAAGGGCAGCGGCTCATCCTCGAGTTGCCGGGCGGTGGCGGGCATGGAGACCCGGCCGAACGCAGCCCCGAGGCGGTCGAGAACGACCGGCGACAGGGATACGTGACATGACCGTGCTGGCGTCGAGCTATGACGTGGTGTGCATCGGCGGTGCGATGACGGGTACCGCAGCTGCCTACTTCCTCTCGGAGAACCCCGACTTTGGCGGGTCGGTGCTCGTTGTTGAGCCCGACTGGACCTACGACTACGCCAATACGACTCGGGCGCAGAACAGCATCCGCGAGCAGTACACCAATCCGCTCAACATTCAGCTGAGCAGGTTTGGTGCTGAGTTCATTGCCGATTTCCACGAACGTGTGCAGGTCGAGGGCCAGTCGCCCGAGATCAACTTCCGTGGGACCGGATACATGTTCATCGCCGACGACGACGCGGCATATCAGCGGCTCGAAGAAGAGTCAGTCGAGCAGTTGGCGATGGGTGCCGAAGTCGAGATGCTTCGGCCCGGGCAGATCGCCGAGCGATATCCGTATATGGACGTCGATCAGTTTGTCGGTGCCCGCGTCGGTGGGCTGCGTGAGGGCAGCTTTGATGGCTGGGCATTTTTCCAAGGTCTGCGTCAGCGGGCGCTCCACAACCACGTCACCTATCTCAAGGATCGGGTTATAGGGATCAACCTCGAGGGTGGCCGGGTGACGGGTGTCCGTCTGGAATCCGGAGCTCGCGTGGGCTGTGGATTCGCGATCAATGCCGCCGGCTGTCGGGCCCGCGAGGTGGCGGCGATGGTCGGTCTTGATGTGCCGATCGAGCCACGGGCTCGTACCAGCTTCATGTTCGACTGCCGGACGCCGATCGACCACATCGTCCCGCTCACAGTGACACCGGTCGGTGTCCACTTTCGGCGTGAACAGAACCACTTCATGTGTGGTGCAACGCCGGCGTTAGATGTCGCCATCGACGCCAGCGATTTCGAGATTCGACACGACGAGTTCGAGGAATTGATCTGGCCGACGGTGGCCAGGTATGTGCCGCAGTTCGACCAGATCGGGATCGTCACGTCGTGGGGCGGCCAGTACGACTACAACACGCTTGATCACAATTTGATCCTCGGGCCGGGCAGCGAGGTCGAGAATTTCTTCTTCGCCAATGGCTTCTCCGGGCACGGCCTGCAGCAGGGCCCAGGCGTCGGGCGCGGGCTGAGTGAGCTGATCACCTACGGCGCATTCCGATCTATCGACCTGGCCCCGCTCAGTTACACACGCATCGAACGCAACGAACCTTTCCTCGAAACCGCCGTCATCTAACGCAGAGTTACGTATGGGGTCAGGCCCCTTTCGCAACTGTCGCCCCCTTTCGTAACTGTCGCGACGAGATGGACGTACCGTCGTCCAGGTGGTTC
>NZ_JBDNIJ010000184.1:0-4502 GCF_041688325.1 Ilumatobacter sp. | reverse complement strand
GGAGAGATGACGGATTGCTGCGCGGACCAGATTGAAGCCCTCTGGGTCGAGGAGCGCGTCGAGGCGGCCCATGCTGTCGAGCAGGGATGACAGGTGGAGTTCTCGTGACTCGAACTGTTCTTGGGCGGTTTTGTCGGCGGCATCGGGGTCGTTGTGGAGCAGCCAGGTGGCGAGCAGCATTGTCAGATCGCCGGAGGCGAACTGCAGTGCCCAGCCGAGCAGCATTCGTTCGTCACGGGCGAATTCGCCGGCGATGTCGAAGGACCACAGGTCAATCAGTTGGCGGAGCGCGCTTTCGGCGAGGACACCGTCAGCGAACGTGGCTTTGACTTGGGGCATCTGCTGGATTCGTTCGGCGAGCCGCAGCGTCACGCTTGACGCCGACGGCGATTCGCCAGTGATTGACGACAGCCATGGTGTTGCTGAGCGGAACCCGGCCGTGACCCAGGCACCGGTTTCGAGTGCCCGCCACACGTGGTCGAGCTGTATCGATCGGGTTCGTCGAAGCGTCCGGGTCGAGTCGTTGACAGCGACCATTGCGCCGCCCCCGCCAACCAGATCGATCACCCCCAGCTCCATACACACAACAATACATTTGGGGTGTCACAGAGTTTCCGAAGCCGGAACGTGTCAAGAGGTGTGAGACAAGTTTTCGTTGGGTTGGATCGCGAGCCGAGAGCTGGGTGGGCAGTCCCAGTAGCGGCGTGTGAGCTCGGCGTGGAGTGCCTGCATCGCGGTGTGGGACCCGAGGACGCCATGTTGCGCTTGGTTTGCCGGGTCGCGGAAGGCTTGCTCTTGGGCTGCGTGTTCGTTGGGGTGGACAACAGTTTTGTGATCGCCTTCCACCAGTGCGAGCTCGGCAAGCAGCAGCACGGTGTCGTTGCATTGCCTGGCGAGTCGCCCGGCTGCTGCTTCGGTGGCATGGAGACGAACGTGGTGTGGGGCAAAGCCGACGTCTGCAAGGGGTCCTCACCGTTCGAGCCCCATTTTGGGTTGGCCCAGCAAGATGTGGAATACCGCGACCGTCGGGATGACATTCAACAGAACTGTTGAGAGGTGGTCGTGTCGGACGAGGTTGTCAGGCTTGTCGTCCATCGCCGCCAACGCTTGGATGTAGTCGCCCGAATACGCCAACAGGGCTCCCGCGATGCCTCGATAGAAGCCGTGACCAATGTCGGTGTCGAGTCCGTCGTGCTCGTAGGCGCCCAGGCTCCCCAGAAGCAGATCCCCAGCGATCACGTACTGGCTGTTGTTTATCAACCAGTCGAATCCCGCGGTGATGTTGGCTCTGTCGAACTGGAGACGTTTGCCAAGGCGCGCCTCGCTCGAGATCGTCCGACCATAACCGGCCATCACCAGCTTGTGGAAGTATTCGGCGTGCAGGCCAACGACGGCGTCGAGGTCGAACCCACCAACAAAGACCCCCAATGCCCTGAACGCCCGCTGCTGTTCGGGCTCGAGGAGGTCATAGCTCCACGCCACGGTTGCTTCGAGGGCGCGTTGGCGTTGCCGCCGTCGCCCGCCCGACCGACAGCACAGTGAACCGGTCGCTCAAACCCTGCAACAGCTCTGCCGGTGTCAGTACCGTGATCCGGGCTGCAGCCAACTCGATCGCCAACGGCACCCCGTCCAAGTGCTCACACAACTGGCTCTTCCGTTGCCACGTTGTCTGGCGTGATCGAGAAATTTGGTTCGATCGCCACAGTTCGTTCGGCAAACAGTTGCACCGCCGGTGAATCAGCCCCGTCGGCCGACGTCCATGACAACGAAGCAAGGTTCATGACCTGCTCGCCCCGACATCGAGTGCCTCGCGGCTGGTCGCCAACAACTCTGCCTCACCCCAGCGACCGCCAGACGGGTCTTGCCTCAACCGCCAACAGCGGCGATCGTGACCAAACGATGCTCGGCCAACAATCGTCGAGCCCGATCCAGGTCGTCGATGCGGCCAATCAGACGGGTTGGACGCACCGGCAGATTCAACGACGGCGTGTTGTCAACAACACGCAACGAAGCGAATGCACCCTCGCCGACCTGCAACAGCAACATTGGTTCGTCCACGTCGCGTCACCGATGCACGCCAAGGTCGTTGGCTTCGACACGCGCTGCGGTACGCACTGCATCGGTCATCAACGTCTGGCCTCCTTCACCAGCCGGTACCCGGCCGCGGTGAGTGGACCGGCCCGAGCCGAACACGGGATTCATGCGGACGTTCGTGGCCGTCAGGTCATGAGATCATCGGCGCGTCGGCGTCGACGAACTGGGTCCGGAGTTCGCGTTTGAGTACTTTGCCGGTGGCGTTGCGGGGGAGTGCCTCGACGATGGCGATGTCGTTGGGGATTTTGAACTTCGCCAGTCGGGTGACGCAGTGTTCGATGACGGTTGATCGATCGAGTGTGGCGCCGGGTTTGAGTGCAATGACGGCGAGCCCGACCTCGCCCCATTTGTCGTTCGGGACGCCGATGATCGCTGCTTCGGCTACCTCGGGCAGCTGGTAGAGCACGTTCTCGATTTCTGCTGGGTAGACGTTCTCGCCACCTGAGATGTACATGTCTTTCCACCGGTCAACGATGAAGAAGAAGCCTTCGTCGTCGATGCGCGCGGCGTCGCCGGTCTTGAGCCATCGTCCTTCGAACGCAGCGATAGTGGCATCGGGGCGGTTCCAGTATCCGGGGGTGATGTTCGGTCCGGCAACCCACAGCTCGCCGATCTCGTCGGGGCCGCAGTCGCCGCCGTTGTCGTTGACGACGCGGGCCTCGGTGTGGAGCAGGACCTTGCCGGTGGACCCGATTTTGCGGAGCGCGTCGCCGGGATCGAGGAAGATACAGGCCGGACTGGTTTCGGTCATCCCGAACCCCTGGACCAGTGGCACGCCGCGTTCGAACCAGGTTTCCATGATCGTCAACGCGCAGGGCGCCCCACCGACTCCGGCAACCCTCAGGCGCGACAGGTCGGTGTCGGCGAAGTCGGGGTGTTGCATCATAAATTGGTAGGGCGCGGGCACCGCGAAGATGTGGGTGATGCCCTGTGCTGGATCGCCGAGCACGCTCAGGGTTTCGCCCGGGTCGAAGGCTTTGACGATCACGACCGTGCCGCCCGCATGCAGGACCGGATTGCTGTAGCAGTTCAACCCACCGGTGTGGAACAGCGGCAACACGTTCAGGTGAACGGTGTCGAGACCGATCCCGCCCGGGATGCCAAGGTTGATGGCATTCCAGAAGTTCATGCCATGTGTGATCATTGCGCCCTTGGGGAGCCCCGTTGTTCCCGACGTGTACATGATCGTGATCAGGTCGTCGTGAGTGAGATCTGCCCGCCCGCCGTCCTCGCCGTCGAACCGTGCGAGCACCTTCTCGTAGGGACTGTCGGGGGTACCGCCATCGATCGCGAGTAGCTCGCCGATCGAGCAGAGCCGTTGCAGCTCTTGGGCAGCGTCTGCGAACGAGAGGTCGTGCACCAGCAGTATGGGCGAGCTGTCGTTGATGATGTACTCGAGCTCTGTCACCGTCAATCGCGAGTTCAACAGCACGCAGATGGCGCCGCGTCGAGCGCACGCGAACTGGATGTCGAAATATTCGACCCCGTTCTGGGCGAGCACGCCGACTCTGTCGCCGCGCCCGATACCAATGGACGCCAAGTGGGCTGCCATTGCGTCGATTCGGCGGTCGAGTTCGGCGTAGGTGAAGGTGCGCCCGCTGCCAAGGTCGCGGATGGCTTCCTTGTTGGGGCGTTGCGCGCTGTGATGGGCGATCCAGTCGTATGCGGGAACTGACCCGTGCCCTGTCGGCCGCGACGATGTCAGCGAGGCGGCTTTGGTACGATCGGCAACGAATTCGGACTGTGCTGCTGGTGTTGTCATGCGATGTCTCTTTGCTCTTGGTTGTCGGTGGACGAAATTTGGGCGGTGGCGACGAGTTCTCGTGCGTCACATCTGTGGAGATTCTGCCCCGGGTCTCGCGCCGCCAGACTATGGGAGGCGCGACACCCGGGTACGAACGGTGACTTGGGAACGAGCTGTGTCTCACGCTCCTGGCGGTGTGTACGCAGGGGACAGTTTCATTGCCGCGTCCACTTCCGCAGCGGTCACCAACGGCGTCGCTGTCATGGAGGAAATTCCGCCGCTGGCTTGGACGGTGTACATAGCAGCGGTCGCAGATGCCTGGTCGGGAGTGTCGGCGATGAGCACGACGCCCGCCCCATTCCCGCTGAAGTAGCAGGTGTCGAGGGAGCCGCCAAGGCTGGCGACCAGACCTTCGATCGCTGCCTGTCGGCCGGTCCCGCCGTCCTTGATCGCCCCGGCCGCACCAGCGGTGCTGTATTCGGCTGTCCAGAGAAACTTCATGGTGAACTGCTTTCTTTGCTGTTGGAGTCAGGCGGTGTCGCCCGGCATGCGTCCAACGATCTCGTAGCGCGGTGAGATATGACCCAGATGCCGGTGAGATCCAGCAACACCAGAGCCCAGATCCGGCGTGTGGGCAGCCCAAATACCGGATTGGGCTAGAGTT
>NZ_JBDNIJ010000183.1:0-2124 GCF_041688325.1 Ilumatobacter sp. | reverse complement strand
TTGTTCGCGAAGCGTTCGCTGTTTATGTGGAAAGCAAAGGCGATGAGGAGCAAACTTAGGATCGTGAGAGTCGTTGCCGGCACCGGGCTTCCTTACGGCCTTGACCACTGAAGCCGGGAGTTCGGCAAACTTTAGACTGCGGTGGCCCATCAGTCATCTGTGAGACACTACGCGTTCGCTGACGATCGCAGAACCTGATCCCGATGCAAGTTCGGACCCGCACAGAACCGCCCAATTGTGGCGCCGCAGTATCACGGACATATCGCACGAAGTCCTGCGCCACGTAATCCCGTTCGGCGATGAACTGAGCTGCGGTTCACAGAGACCCGGCGCGTGGTCAAGCCGGTCGAGACGGACCGGGTAGCGAGCGCCGGCCAATTGCCGGGTCCAACGCCCATCAATCTGATTGAGTCCACGCGATGTCGGCGTTCGTCGCTTTGAACTGGAGGCAACGACCGAACATTGCTGCGGCGAATGACTGGAATGCCAGGCTGTCTCGGTTGTAGCGAACGTCGCCTGTCGATCGGTCAGCGAGCACGACGCAGGCCGCGTCGAGGAGACGCTCACGAACCATGCGGTCGAAGAAGATTGCTGCACGGTCTGCTGCGCTGCTGTCCTTAAAGATCGGGTCCGACGGCCAGACGGCGGTCCGAGGAGCAGACACACGATTCCACGCTGCGTTGTCCTCGATCAACATGAAGTACCCGAGCCACGGACGCAGCGGCGAGTCGATGATGCCGCGCTCGACTGCGGTCCACACGTCGAGTGCTTGACCGAGCGCCTCGTCGGTTCGGTTGTTGAAGTTCTGTCCGGGGTTGTTCCCCACGATCGACTTCAGCTCGATGATGACGAGCACCCGGCCTTCGACGGTGACCACAACATCCCAGCTCTTGTCGCGCCGGAAGTAGCCCGGGACCGGCCGGCGCTTGACCTCCATCATCGAAGCGGGGATGCCGGCGTCGACGAGCACGTCGACCAACAAGAGCTCGAGTGCGTCGAGATGTCGTCCCCCGGTGACTTCGGCTCGAAGCCCCGTGTTGACGGCTCCACTCTCGACCGACCGCTGCGCTTGCGAGGTGCGAACCTCCCAATAGGACGCAACCGCCGCTGCGACCTTCTCGGAGTAGTCAGGGAGTTCGTTCGCCATCAGCTTGCCGACACAACCACATCGTGCTCGATGCCGTAGAGGCGTCGTGCCACCCTGCTTGCGAGATCGCGATTGCGCGTTTCAAACGCTCGTTGGAGATCGGCCCTATCCCGCTTGTCGATCGACGCCAGCTCTGGAACTCGAATCCGACGAAGATATTGCGCCTGGAAGCGGTAGCAGCCGCCGCGCATCTTGACGCAGTAGGTGGCCACGAACAGTTCGGCGATGTCGGAGAGCAGCAGCCCGCCGAGAACCTCGAGGTCCCACTCGTCGGACGTGATGAAGTAAAGACCGTGATGCGGATACAGCTCGCCACGATCCAACACCGGCTGAATGAACGCTTTCAGTTCCGGGATGACCAACTTCTCTCGATCCTGGAGACCGGGCTCCACGCGATCGATCGTGCGGTACCAACTTCCCGGATTCTTCCGAGCTACGTGTCGGCCTCGAACGTCGGCGGACCGAGACTCGAAGTACTTCGCCAGTCGTGGGTAGTCGTCGAGGTTGACGAGCCGACCGTCGTGCCATGGATTGACGAGATGGGTGCCCGACCACTTCGCCTCGCCGGTCGACGTATCGCGAGTCATCAGGAGCGGGAGTAGGCGATCGGGCTCGACCAGGTTCGGATCGTCCGTCAGGTAGACCGAATCGGCTCCACTGGCCACACCGATGCCGACGCGGGTCCCAGTAGTCGGGTCCTGCAACGGTGGAAAGCGACGCTCGAGGTCAGCGACGAGCGCGAGGTTCGCCGGGTTACCCGACGGCCACGACAGTTCGGAGTCGAACCATTCGGGGAGCTTCACTGCGGACAGTGCTTTCGTGGACACGGACTTGCGGCGGGAGTTCACCCACTTCGTCAGCGACGGCGCATTCGCTTCACCGAAAGACTTTGTCGCGTTGGCGACGACCGCTGTCGACTGCTCGGCCCGACGGATCACGGTGACCGCCGGGTATGCCGACACTGGTTCTTCGAACGC
>NZ_JBDNIJ010000182.1:0-5719 GCF_041688325.1 Ilumatobacter sp. | reverse complement strand
TTCGGACACGGCACGGCGCATCGCCAAACATTTCGCGCGACCAAGTCGAAATCGGGTGTTCGAAAGCGGGTTCGGATCGTCAACCGGCCTCTACAATCGGTCCACGTTGCCGGCACCAGCGGATCCAGGGGGTTTTCTCCCACCTTTCGCGCCGGCCCCGCCTCTGTAGCTCAGTGGATAGAGCATCGGTTTCCTAAACCGTGTGTCGCAGGTTCGATTCCTGCCAGGGGCGCTATAAAACACCTGGTAGATGGCTTGAGCCGATTCTTGATTTACGGGAATCAGCTGTTTGGGTAGCAGAATTTCCTGCTTTACTCCGGAAGGCACCCATGGCGAACGGCTCCGTCTATCGACGTGACGACCGCAAGAAGCCGTGGATCGCGCACATCTCGTGGCACGAAGGCGACCGCCGCCGCCAGTCGAAGAAGTCGTACGCGACGAAACGCGAGGCGCAGGAAGCGTTGGCTGAGGCAATTGACTCGCATCGCCGACAGGAGTTTGTGGCGCCGACCGCGGTCCGGCTGCGGGACTTCTTCGTGACGTGGATCGATTCCCTGGAGACGCAAGGTCGAAAGGTGTCGACGATTGAGGGCTACCGCAAGACGATGAGCAGCTATGTGCTCCCGACACTCGGCTCGTACCGACTGCAAGACCTTCGCCCGACCGACCTCGATGACCTGTACGCGGCGCTGCTCAGGTCGGGTGGTGTGGGTGGTCGTCCGTTGTCGATGACGACGGTGCATCACGTGCACACCCAGCTCGGCAAGCTGCTCGACGATGCTGAGCGCAAGGGCTTGGTGATGCGCAACGTCGCAAGTCTCGCCGACGCGCCGAGCTTGGCTGCGGCGCGTGATCGTGCGCCGGACATGAACGTGTGGACGCCCGATGAGCTGCGTCGCTTCCTCGAGTTCTCCGAGGACTATCGGGCTGGTCCGATGCTGCACCCCGCTGCGATGACCGGCATGCGCCGACTCAAACTGCTCACCGCAAAACTCGTCGCACTCACAGGATTCACCGTGATCGCTTGCACCGTGACCGTGCTGACAACGGCAGCAGTAGCTCGCCCGCTCGCCCGGATCTACGACGTCGAGACAGCAGCCTGGCGAACCGACGCCCCGGTTGAGCTGCTGAGCGGTGCGTTCAACTTTCTCGTGCCGACACTCGTCTGGGGCCTGATCGGCCTGACCATCGCCGTGTTGACCCGTAGCGCCGGGGTCGCCATCGGCCTAGGAATCGGGTGGCTGCTCGTCGTCGAAAACCTGATCGCCATCACCGCGCCTGACCTCACCGACTATCTCCCCGGTGGCACACTCAGCGCGCTCGCCGGAGGAGGAACGCCCGACCTCGAATGGTCGCTCGCGCTCGGGCTCACGACGCTCTACGGCATCGCGGCCACCACTATCTCGTTCGTGACCTTCCGAACCGCGACATCACCAGCTGAGGGCACGAGCCGGGCTGCGTCGAAGGGCAACACAGTCGTCCTCGGCCGAGGTCCGAACCTGACGCGTTGGGCACGGGTCAGAGTGGCGGGTGTCCGTTGACTGGCGGACCGTTTGGTGTATCATAGGTGTATGGCGCGCACCAACATCGACATTGACGAAGATCTCTGCCAGCGAGTAATGGAGCGGTACCACCTCAGCACGAAACGCGAGGCGGTCAACCTTGCACTGCGCCACGTCGCAGGCGAACCGCTCGGCCTCGACGATGCCCGATCGATGCGCGGAACCGGCTGGGACGGCGACCTCGATGAGATGCGCACGAGCAGGGCGTGATTCTCGTCGACACTTCGGCGTGGATCGAGTTCTTGCGCGACACCGGCTCACAGGTCTGCGTCGTTGTCGACCGATTGCTTGATGCAGACCTTGCGATCTGCGATGCCGTGTCGATGGAAGTTCTGGCCGGCGCCCGCGACGAGAGGCATCTGATCCAACTGCGTGGACTGTTGGCCCGAACGACGATGCTGCCCACGACGCCCGCCGACTACGACGACGCTGCGTCGATGTACCGCTCGTGTCGGGCCCACGGCGAAACCGTCCGCAAACTCATCGACTGCCTGATCGGCGCTGTCGCCGTCCGCGCCGCAGCTGAGATCCTTCACGCTGACGTCGATTTCGCGGCACTGGCACGACACACCGACGTGCAACTACACCCAGACTCCCGAAGCTGACCCCTGCCGACCGAACCGCTCAGAAGAACTCGTTCGAAGCCGTTGCCGACCGGTTGACGGACGGCGGTCGAATGGGCGAAGCTTGCCCGATGGCGACCGCAGGCAAGAACCAGTGGCGACGGCGCTACGACAAGTCAATCGAGGATGAGGCATCTCGAATCGCAGAGGCCGAGGCGAACGAGTCTGAATGGTCGAAGTTGCTCAATCGGTCGGCGTACACCGGCACGGCTCTTGATCTGCTGATACTTCCGTTCGTTCTCGTCTTCTTCGGAATCCCGGCGCTACGACGGCACCTCCGAAATCGGCGGTAGCAGCTGCACATCGAGGCGCCTGCTCTGCGATAGCTCAGAACATCACTGGGATCGTGCGCTCCTGCCCGTACGAGATCTACACATCTTCGCTCGGGTACGCGCTCCAGAATGTTCATCGGCGTGCTGGAGCCAAGAGCGAACGATGAGCTTTGACCAAACTGAGTGCGTTGCGAGTTGATCTGCCTGGCAATCTGGACGGCGTGACAATCAAAGTTGAGTTTGGCTCGCCTTTGCCGCCGATCGAGATCGACGGCCACCACTACCGCCTGCGCCCGTTCGAGGCCGTCGATCTTCACCTGGTCGAGGAGGCATCACGAGATGACTTCATCCCAACGATCACGACCGTTCCCAGCGAGTGGACACCCGAGGAAGGTCGAGCGTTCATCGATCGGCAGAACTCCCGGCTGACTTCGGGCGAGGGATGGTCGCTCGCAATCATCGACCGTCAACGAGACCGAGCCGTCGGTCAGATCGGGTTGTGGATTTCCCATCTCCACAAGGGCCGCGCCGAGATCGGGTACTGGATCGCTGAGTCCGGCCGTGGGCACGGCGCTGCATCAGCTGGATTACGGACGCTGAGCGACTGGGCTTTCAAACATCTCGACGTGGACAGACTCAGCCTCTTCATCGAGCCGTGGAACACCGCCTCAATCAAGACAGCTGAGCGTGCCGGTTTCGGTCGCGAGGCTCTACTGCGGAACTGGGAACGGGTTGGCGGCAGTTCACGAGATATGTGGTCCTACGCCCGGACCCGACCCATCCATGCCGGCTGAACCCGCTCCAGAATATTCAAGCGCCCGCGGGCAGACCACTGCTCGGTATCGGTACGTCGGTGCTCGGCTACCCGCTCGAGATTGTGCACGATGTCGGGTCCGGCCGGGACAAGTGATGGGCGATCCCCGCTGCCGGATATCGGCGGCGTCAATGGCTGTCGGCGTGAAGATTCTGATCGCTCGCCTCACGCTGTCACGATTGGCTGTCGCTCGGGACGAGTCCGCTGGAGGCCCGATCGGCGAATCCTCCGCCAACCGCTGCTCTCCAGACCACTACTTGCCGAAGATCGCGTTGATGGCTTTGAGCATCTCGGTCAATTCCTTGGGCGCGATCGACGCCCCGCCCGTGGCGAGTCGTCCTGAGTCGGTGCCGCCGTCTGCCATAAACGCCTTTCTGGCCAGCTCGGTCCGGTGCGCGAGAACGCACGTCGGCTGCGGGGACGGCAACGTCGGCCGAGCGTCGCTCATCGTGCCGGATCCTGAGCGGGCGGGAACCGTCCTCGCTGGCTCGGACGCGCTCTGCTCTGAGGCGGTGATGTAACGACTCATGTCGCCCACCGGGTGGTGTCAGCTTGTGGCGAGTGGCCGTACGGTCGACAATGTCGACCATGACCACAGTTGTGACCATCACCGGTACAGGTTGTCCCATTCCTCAACCAGACCGAGCAGGGCCGGGCGTGCTGGTCACCTATGGCGACGTTCATATGCAGTTCGATGCCGGACGCTCAACAGTGATGCGGCTGATGGGAGCGAACTCAAGCCCTGGCCAGCTCTCAGCGGTGTTCTTGACGCACCACCATTCCGACCACACCACCGGGTTGCAAGACATCGTGCTGACCCGCTGGACAATGAATCGCGGCGACCAGCTTGACCCACTTCCAATCGTCGCCCCCGAAGGGCCATCGGTGCGCTTTGCCGAACGTCTCCTCGACATCTGGGATGACGATCTGGAGGTCCGCCAAAGCCACACAGGCCGAACGGACAATCCCCGCATCGACGTGATCTCGTTCCCGAATCCGGATGGTGTGAACGAGGTCTGGCGACACGGTGACGTCGTGGTCAAGGCCGGACAGGTTCGCCACGAACCGGTGCAAGGAGCGGTCGGCTATCGAATCGAAACGCCCGATGGAATCGTTGCTATCACCGGCGACACGCTGGTCTGCGACGAGGTCGCCGACTTGGCCGACGGCGCAGATGTTGTCGTTTACGAGGCGTTGAGATTCAGCATGATCGACGATGACGCGCCGAACGCATTCATCAAGGACTATCACGCCGACACAGCAGCCATCGGCAAGCAGGCAGCAGCGCTCGAAACCCCAACCCTGATTCTGACCCATCTGATTCCGCCGCCGAGAAACGACGCCGAGGAACAGGCTTTCGCCGATGACGTCAGATCCGGCGGCTACGACGGCAACCTGATCGTGGCCCGGGATCTGACCACGGTGACACTCGGATAGCACCGATGCAGCCACCGGCACGAAGGAACCCAACGCGGTCCTCGTGATCGGCGACTGACATCCCCAAACACGCCCCGACCGAGGCGACTCTGCTGCAGGTCCGGTTCAGGGCGCTCACCTGCGTCGACCACACCTGACCCGCTCCATAACGCTCGCCGGCAAAGAGCCACAAACCGCGCTGTATCGGCACTTTCCGGACAGTCGAGCCCGCTCCAGAATCCCGCGCGGAAGACCGCTCAGGTGTCGTGGAGGAGCGGGAGCCGGCGGATCCGGATCCGGTCGTCACTCACTACGACAACAGCACCTTCTGACAGATCCGGCGTGAGGTCGGCCAGGTGACTCAGAATCAGTTCGGTGTGCTGATCAGCGGTCAGTGCATTCCGCGAACGAAACAAGATGACCGACGAGAAACATTACGCCGTGGGCTGAAGCAGGATCTCACGATCCGACACTGCATCGGCGGCGAAACGCAGCGCAGCGGCGACGTCTTCGGCTTCCAACGGCGGAAGCTCGTCGACGATCTCCTGCGCCGAGAGGCCGCCAGCGACCATGTTGACCACCGTGGCGACCGGAATACGAAGTCCGCGAAGGCACGGAACGCCGCCCATCACCTTCGGGTCCACCGTGATCCGATTCATGACGACATCGTACTTGATCGGGGCAATTGCTCGTGAGGTGTTTGGGTAGCGTTTGGGTAGCAAACGCACCGCTGCTACCCGGATTCGACCACACTTGTCGCACGCCGGCTTCGCAAAGCACCTGGATGCAGGCCACGCGACGGACGCACCATCGCCGCCCGGACGTGCATCTGGCGATTCCTAAACCGTGTGTCGCAGGTTCGATTCCTGCCAGGGGCGCTCATAAGGCCTGCTAGATGCAATGCCGTTCAGTTAGGTGGTCGGATGGTGGTGGTGGGTGGTCCGGTTGGTTGTGGCCAGTCGGTGTGTCGTGCTCGTTTGATGTGCCACTTGGAGTACTTGCGTTTGATCAGTCGCGGGTTGGATCGTCGTC
>NZ_JBDNIJ010000181.1:0-10940 GCF_041688325.1 Ilumatobacter sp. | reverse complement strand
GATCTTGTTCAAAAACTTGATGAACTGCGCCGAGTCGTGGTTCGAGCGGAGTTCGGTGATCACCTGGCCGGTCGCAATATCCAAGGCAGCGAACAGGTCAATGGTGCCGTTTCGTTTGTAATCATGAGGTGGCGACTTCGATCATCGCACCCGGCTCCAAAAGTTGTATGGGTTTCCACGCTCCGACGTATCACTCAGTGGCATCGGGTGGGCAGCTGGGGTGGGTAACCAGCTCCCAAGTAGGCGCACAGAAACGTGGCATGAGTCTCCTCTCGGCCGATCCTCGACAGGGCCGGCGGTTCGTCTGCGGCGAGTTGGGACTTCGTGCAGCGTCTCGGTGACGGCTGTCGTGCTCGAGACCGAGTCGGTGCCGCGGCGATTGGCCTTCATGTCTGAGGCGCCGAAGTGGGGAAGGTCCGCTGTCCTTGGATCGATCACGCATAACTCCCGCCGCCACTAGATCGGGGTCGGAGGCGGAACGGCACAGTCCAAAATCCTGCCGATGCCAAACGTGGGAGAGTGTCGTGCAGCGGTGCTCGGATTGGATGCTCCGCGCTCGGCGCTTGATCGGTACTCTAGTAACGCCGCATCGGCGGCGTCCCTCAGGAAAGGTGAAGCGGTGGAACGAGTCGATTACGAGTCCATGGTCATTCAGGACATCCTGAACGCCCACGATCGCGGCGAATTGAACATTTCGCCTTGGTATCAGCGACGCGCAGTCTGGTCGAGCTCGCATAAGGCGTACTTGATCAACTCAATCTTCGAAACGATGCCCGTGCCCAGCATCTACATACGACACGCAATCGATCTTGACCTAGAGAAGACCGTGAAGGAGGTCGTTGACGGACAGCAACGGCTTCGGTCGGTTATTGAATACAAGGCGAACGAGTTCTCGGCGCGGCATCCCGACCACAAGCGTCGTGTCCTCTTTCGGGATCTGTTGCCAGCGCAGAGACAAGCGTTCCTGATGGCCAAGCTCCCGGTCGCGTATCTGATCGGTGCTGACGACACGGATGTGATCGAAATCTTCGGTCGTCTGAATGCCGTTTCTAAGACCCTGAACGCGCAGGAGAAGCGGTCAGCGCTGTACAGCGGAGAATTCCACCAGTACTGCCTTCGCGAGGCTGCAACCCGGTTGTCGATCTGGAGAGGCCTCGGTGTGTTCACGGCGACAAACATCTCACGGATGGACGAGGTGCAGTTCACAGCCGAACTCTCTATGGCGCTTGAGGGCGGCATGAGCGACTTCAGTGCGGCCCGAATCAACAAGGCCTACAAGGATTGGGATAACGATTTCCCACATCGCGAGGATGTTGCGGTTCGGTTGAACCGGATCTTCAAGCTGATCGGCTCTTTGAATCCGTCCGCGGTCAAGGACACCATCTTCAGTCGGTCGCCGTTGTTCTACTCGTTGGTGCTCGTCTTGGACAGTGAGAAGCGACTGCCGTCCAAAGCGAACCTTGAGCTGGCGCTCAGTGACATCGACGCCCGCTTCAACGATCCTCGGCCGGTGAGTGAACGACCGGCTGAAGACCTGGCATTCGTTGCAGCGTGCACGGCGAGTACCCAGCGAATCAAGTCGCACCAGACGAGGTTTGACTACATCAAGTCGTCCATCTAGCGCCGTCGCAACGTGCCCGCGCCAAATGTTGAAGTGCCGTACCGTGAGTTCCTCCGACGGTGCGGCCGTCACAGCCAAGTTGTGGACGGCTTGTCCACCGTTGCTCCGCCCCTGCAGCGTCTGTTGGCTGAACTTGTGATGATGCGACTCTTCGACGATTTCCAAGAGGCGATATCGGGGGTTGCGCTCAGACTCGCATGTGGCGCACCATACGGAGATGGGTCAGAACCGAAGCTCCTGACCGGTCCAGCTCGATCGACGACCAGCGCCCGGGTGCTGCTCGAAACCCACGGCAGAACCAAGTCAAAACCCTTGAAGTGGTCCAAGGTCAAGTTCATCAACGACACAACCAAGTTCGTGTTCGACAGTAAAGAACCGTTTCGCACCGCCTGCCAAGCCGGCTCGATTCCGATCTCGGAGATGCAGGCGGTCCGCAACCGAATCGCGCACAACAGCAAGAGTTCGCGAAAAGATTTTGGCAGCGTGGTCGTCCGCCACTACGGCGCAAGCGTAAACAGCGTTACGCCCGGCGTTCTGCTGCTGTCTCCACGATTCGCTCCGAGGACGTTGGACCGTTACATAGCGATATGCCGAATCATCGTTCGGGATTGCAGCAAGTCATAGCCCCTTGGGCTCGACATCTTCGTATCTAACCAAGGTCTAGTGACAGAAGTCGAAGCCTCGATCCGAAGCTCATCGCGGCGTGCAGTGCCGGCGCCGGACGCGACATCGACCGCCCAACCGCACCCGCACCCCGTAGGGGGTACGCCCCGGGTTGGGTGCCGTCCAATCACCTATAGATACTGTCTGCTCCGAATCTGTGTGTAGGTCTGTCTCGTTGCCGTTCGTGACTAGGCGGGCACTTTTGGGCGTCTGGCGGAGTCGTGGGCTCTGGCGGTTGGTGCACGGCACCTGATATTGGGGAACGGCACAACCGCCTGCTGAACCTGAGCGACTGCATGAATACGCACTCGTCGAACCAGACACACCGGGCACTTCGGGCTCTGGTGCCACGAGACCAGATGCAGGTCAGAACCAAGTAAGCCGCTCGTTCAAGTGCAAGAATCGAAACATGTCACCCACCGATTCCACAGGAAGCAACACGCTGATCAAACGTTGCCTGGAAGAGCTGGCGAGTGCTCGGCCGTGAACCTGGCTGAGATCGAGAAGAACGTAACGGAGCTCGATCTCGACAAGGGCTTCGATCTCATCTATGACCTGCTCCTCGCGTACGACCTTCCGAAGTCGGGCGTGACTCTCCTGCAGAAGGGCAGCCGGGACCTGTCGGACAATGCGAATGAGCATCTCTGGAAGGACAGGGTGTTCTATCGCTTCGTCAAGGATGACGAAGCGGATCTGCATTCACTGATCGACGCGGCTCGAAATGACGGCAAGGTGAAGCGAGCGCACCCTCGGTTCCTGATCGTGCAGGACGGCAAGCGTCTTCTGGCTTTGGATGCCCGCACAGAGACCACGCTCGACATCCTGCTTACGGATCTGCCAGCTCACTCAGCGTTCTTTATGCCCTGGGCAGGTGTCGAGAAGACCCAGCTTGAAAGCCTCAACTATGCCGATGTGAAGGCGGCCGAGAAGATGGCTCGCCTGTACGACGAGATCGCTGGTCACAACGCGATCCACGACGAGCAAGACGTTCGAAACCTCAACGTATTTTTCTCACGGCTGCTGTTCTGCTTCTTCGCTGAGGACACGCGAGTCTTCGACGAAGGAAGCTTCACCGACGCCATCGCATCGTTGACGCAGCCGGATGGAACGGACACCAGTCCCTTTCTGGATCAACTCTTCGAAGTATTGGACACCGACCCAGCCGACCGCGCCGGAGTCCCATCCCATTTCCGGGCCTTCGGCTATGTCAACGGTCGGCTGTTTGCTCAGCGTTCATCCGCTCCGAGGTTCTCGGCCAAGGCGCGCCGAATTCTCCTCGAGTGCGGAACCCTCGACTGGTCCGTAATCAATCCCGACATCTTCGGCTCAATGATCCAGGCAGTAGTGCGACCAAGCCAGCGGGAAGGCTTGGGCATGCACTACACGTCAGTCGAAAACATCATGAAGGTCATCCGGCCGCTGTTCCTGGACGACCTCCTTGCACAGTTTGACCGGGCCGACACTGTCGCGAAGCTTCAGCGACTTCTGGACCACATCTGCGACATCAAGGTGTTCGACCCGGCGTGTGGGTCTGGAAACTTCTTGATCATCGCCTTCAAGGAGCTACGAAAACTGGAGCATCGCATTCTTCAGCAGATGGGCGACCTAGACCCAAACGCGGTAGGAATGTTCAAACTGTCAGGCATCAAGCTTGACCACTTCTACGGCATCGAGATCGACGACTTCGCTCATGAAATAGCAATCCTCTCGCTCTGGCTCACCAAGCATCAAATGAATGTCGAATTTTTGGAATTGTTCGGCGTCGAGATAGCGCTCATTCCTTTGCGTGATACCGGAAATATCACGTGCGGGAACGCCGCTCGCCTTGACTGGGAGTTGGTCTGTCCACCCAATGGACGTGTCTACATATTGGGCAACCCACCGTACCGGGGAGGGAAGCTGCAGATACCGGAGCAAAAACAAGACTTCGTGGACTTCTTCGGTACCGAAAAATACTCGCGCAACATGGATTACATCTCTATTTGGTTCATTCTTGGTGCCCGCTACGTCTCTCGAAACAATGCTGAATTAGGTTTCGTATCTACTAACTCGATCACGCAAGGCGATCACGTCGGCCTCCTCTGGCCTGAGCTACTTGATCAAGGTGTTTCGATTTCTTTCGCTCACAAGTCTTTCCTGTGGGACAACCAAGCCAGGAATCGGGCTGGTGTGATGTGCATAGTCGTGGGGCTCTCAATGAGGCCGCCGACGCTCAGGGCCCTCTACGACGGAGCCCGAGAACGACTTGTCTCCAACATCAGCCCGTACCTCCGGCCCGTTAACACCAACACTATCGTTCATTCTGAGAATCAATCTCGGAATGGACTTCCAACGATACAGCAAGGCAGCAGGTCGAGCGATGAGGGCTTCTTGACGCTCACGCCCCTCGAACGAGAAGCGATCTTGAGTGAGTCGCCCGAAGCCGTCGAGCTCATCAAGCGGTATCTGGGCAGTCGAGAGTTCTTGCACAATATCGACCGATATTGCTTATGGATCGAGGATGACAAGGTTGCCTTAGCGCGGAGCATCCCGATGATTGAGAGGAGACTCGATGCACTTGAGGCCCGACGGCGACTGGGTGGTCATTCTGCGCAACAGGTCTCACACACGCCGCACCGTTTCGGACATCGATCGCACCAGAACAAGCCATCGATCATCGTTCCTCGGACTTCGTCCGAGAGACGTCAGTACATACCAATGGGTTTTCTTGGTGCCGATACCGTGATTTCCGACGCTGCGTTTGTCATCTACGGAGCCGAGACGTGGGTATTTGGTCTCCTGCATTCAAAGATGCACATGGCATGGGTTGACACTGTGGCTGGCCGGATGAAGTCCGATTACCGGTATTCGGGAAAGCTGGTTTACAACTCGTTCCCCGTCCCCGCCACAACGAAGCAGACTCGAGACTCCGTGGCCTCCGCTGCGCTCGACGTCTTGACCACCAGAGAGCGCTTCTCGGCGCAAACTTACGAGGAACTTTATGACCCAGACAAGATGCCGATTGCTTTGCTAGAGGCTCACCGCTGCCTCGATGAAACTGTGGATCGCTTATACCGCAAGCGAGCTTTTTCTTCAGATGATGAGCGAGCGGCGATGCTCTTCTCGATGTATGACGACCGAGTGGCTAAGCAGAAGGAGGCGAACTAATGCCTAATCTCGTGGACGTTGAGTACGAGCGGACAGGTGCGTCCACGTCCGTCAACGCGCTCGGCATGCGAGAGATGCAGGAGCGGGCGTATGAGGCTCGCAACAGTCAGTACCTGCTGCTCAAAGCACCGCCTGCATCGGGCAAATCTCGCGCACTGATGTTCCTGGCCTTGGACAAGATTTACAACCAAGGACTGAAAAAAGTCATCGTCGCAGTTCCGGAACGTTCAATTGGTTCTTCGTTCGCGAGCACGAACCTGGTGGATCGTGGCTTCTTCGCGAACTGGGAAATCCGGGACGAGAACAACCTCTGCACGCCTGGCGGCGACGCATCGAAGGTCGCTGCTGTCCGGCGGTTCCTTGAAGGGCCGGATGCCCTACTGGTGTGCACGCACGCAACGCTTCGGTTCGCTCACGAAGCTGTGGATGAGGCGCTGTTCGATGACACCCTGTTGGCGATCGACGAGTTCCATCATGTGTCGGCCGACCCGAACAGTCGCCTGGGTGCGGTTCTTCGGTCAGTGATGAGCAACACGTCCGCGCACGTCATTGCCATGACCGGCTCGTACTTCCGGGGGGACGCGATTCCTGTGCTTGAGGCTGCCGACGAAGCCAAGTTCACCAAGGTGACCTACAACTACTACCAACAGCTCAATGGCTACACGTACATGAAATCGTTGGGCATCGGCTACCACTTCTACCAAGGCCGATACACCGACACAGTGCACGAGGTGCTCGACACCGACCGCAAGACGATCCTGCACATCCCGTCCGTGCAATCAGGCGAATCAACGAAAGACAAGCATCGAGAGGTAGACGGCATCCTCGATGCCATCGGAACAGTCGTGAACCAAGATGACGAGACCGGTGTCATTCTCGTTGAACGCGCGAGCGACGGAAGAATGATCAAGGTCGCCGACCTGGTTCAGGATGAGGCTGCACAGAGGTCAAAGATCGTCGAGTACCTCCGAACGATGGAGGCCGAGGACGACATCGACCTCATCATCGCCCTCGGGATGGCGAAGGAAGGGTTCGACTGGACCTGGTGCGAACACGCCCTCACGGTCGGCTACCGGGGTTCGCTCACCGAGATCATTCAGATCATCGGTCGCTGCACCAGAGATTCGCCGAACAAGACGCACGCACAGTTCACCAACCTCATCGCGCAACCTGCTGCTGACGACGAAGAGGTGAAGGTCGCGGTGAACAACATGCTCAAAGCGATCACCGCTTCACTGTTGATGGAACAGGTGGTCGCGCCGAACTTCAAATTCAAGACCAAACGGGCTGCCGGCGAGCAGCCGAAGCCGGGTGAGATGCACATCGCCGGATTCAAGGAGCCATCCACGCAACGAGTGCGGGAAATCGTTGATGGAGATCTCAACGATCTCAAAGCTCAGATTCTTCAGGACCCTTCGATGCTGAAGGCGATGCCGGGCAACGTTGACCCCGAGGTGATGAACAAGGTTCTCATCCCGAAGATCATTCGAACGCGGTACCCAGACATGACTGAGGCGGAGGTTGAAGAGGTCCGTCAGCATGTGGTGGTGGATTCGGTCATCAAGAACGGCGAGATCAAGGATGTGGACGGAAAGAAGTTCGTCCTGATGGCGAACCGGTTCGTGAATATCAACGAACTGAACTTGGATCTGATCGACCAGGTGAACCCCTTCCAGAAGGCGTTCGAGATCCTTTCGAAGTCTGTGACGAAGCAGGTCCTCAAGATGATTCAGGACGCGATTGATGAGACGCGCCTTGAGATCAGTGAAGAGGAAGCGTTGCTTGTCTGGCCGAAGGTGCAGGCGTTCGTGAGGGAGCGAGGTCAGAAGCCAGATGTGCGTTCACCTGACCCGTTGGAACGCAGGCTGGCCGAGGCGCTTCTGTTCATTCAGAAACGTAAGCGGGAGTTAGGGGTGTGAAGCTCGACGCTGAACAGATTCGTCGAATGCTTGCTGAGGACGAATTCGATCTGCTGCGCGAGACTCCGAAGCCCGCTCCAGTGACATCGGGTGACCGGCTAATCACGGGATTTCTGGAAATCAACGAGTTCGTCGATGCCCGCGGTCGGTCCCCAGTGTCGAATCCGGCTGATATCGGCGAGTTCAAGCTTGCGGCTCGGCTGAAGGCGTTGTCGGAGAACGATGAGCATCGCGAAGCCCTGCTGGAGCATGACAAGCACGGTCTCCTGAAGGAGCCAGAGCCGCCCGCGTCGATCGCTGATCTGCTCGCCAGCGATGATCTTGGACTGCTGGATGACGAAGTTGATCTGCACACGCTGACCCATGTCCCAAAGGTTCAGGCATCGCCAGAAAAGGTGGCGCAGCGCAAGCCTTGCGAAGATTTCGAGTCGTTCAAGCCGATCTTCGATCGATGCCACGCAGACCTGCGCGCGGGCAGGAGAAAATTGGTTCAGTTCCGTAACCCCCGCCACATCGAGGCGGGTCGGTTTTTCACGATGGCCGGTGTGCTCGTATTTGTCGCTGAACTTGGAGAGCTTGAGAAGACAGAGTCGGGAAGGAACGGGCGCACAAGGTGCATCTTTGACAACGGCACAGAGGCTGATCTGCTGCTTCGCTCTCTTGCTCGGCAGCTGTACGACGGTGGGCGTCTTGTGACTGAGCGAGACGATGTCATTAGGGAACGAATCGAGGTCCATCCCGACGCACGAGTCGGTTCGGTCTACGTTCTGCGGTCGTTGAGCGATGACGAGCAAGTGCTTTCGATTGACAATCTCCACAAGATCGGGTCCACGTCGAGGACGGCCTACGAGCGAGTCGCAGGAGCCGAGCAGCACACCACGTTCCTCAACGCTCCCGTCGAGGTGGTCGCGGAATACCGTCTTCAGGCTTTCGCAGTAGGAGCCGTTGAGGACATCCTGCACCGGTTCTTCGCCGCATCATGTCTTGACGTGTGGTTCGAGAACGCCGGCCACAATATCGCTGAGGCAGACGAGTGGTTTGACGTGCCTCTCGCTGTCATTGACGAAGCGATCAACCTGATCGAGGCGGACTCAATCACGAGCTTTCGGTACGACCGAGAATCGAGCTCGATTCAATTGGCCGAGTGAACGTCTGGAGCGAACCGCTCTCCGCTCACAGCGCCGACCGATGTCACCGTGACGAGCAGCTCACTGAGCGAAAGCTGAATCGACCTCGGCAGTGCACCGTGCGAAACGTTCCCCTGTGCCGGTTTCCCATGCTCCGGTTTCACCAGGTCGCAGTCCTTGAACATGTGCTCGCGACGAATCAACAAGTATTCCAGCAGCGGTGAAATAGCGGACGGCGATGAAGACATCAACCGTCTTTCCGCTGCGGTTCGTGACAGTGCCCGTAGCCGTCCCAGCCGAACGATCGAAATAGTCGTCCAAAGTGTTGCCGGAATCGACGTCACCGCATTCTTTTGTGACCTTCATCAACGGTGACAATGGTGGGGTGGTCTGTCGTGGGGCGAAGGTCTGGCGGGGTGCGACGGTCTGGCGGGGTGCGACGGTCTGCGAAGAGGAGCTGCCGTTGTCATTGTTGCTGACGTAGATGGCATACGCCCCCAATGGAACTACTACCGCAATCAACACGGCAACAAGTTTCCTCGTTGCCTTCGACTCCGGCCCTCGGTGGAGGGACCACCCACCACAGGTGCGGCAGGCACGTCATCCAATACAGGGTCAGCAGCTGCGGCAGGTTCGACACTTACGGCAGCCGCAGGTTCGGTGGACAAGGTTGCTGCGTACTGATCCGTCCAGTCCACGCCATCGAAAAAGCGAAGCCTTCCCGCCTGCTCAGAATCAGGAAACCAGCCGGACGGCATGCGCGGTGTGCTCATGGTCGCCACCATATGTCCCATCTTCCACGGCGACGGTAAGAGCCGGGCACAGTCACCGCGATGGGCAGGCGACGAACATGTAGCGACTGGACCATCTAACCGGGGCCCTCTCATGGCGTCGGTCTTCTGATCAGATCGTTGCAGCCAGTTCGTCGAGTGCTCCCGCGACACGTAGGTGCTCATGGCGGGCTTCGACTCCGAGTTCGTAGTGACCGCGCCGCAGGTTTTGGATGAACGCATGACCGCGGATCACTGTCGACGCGGTCCGGTCCGTCCGCAAACCGCGCATTGGCCGGAGTCTCGCCTTGAGCCGGCCGTGATCGCACTCGACCCGGTTGTTCGCGTATCGGGTGGTGTCGTGGAACACTTCTGGGAGGAGGTCGTCGACCACGCGCGGCAACGGTGCAGCAAGAGCCGTGGTCGCCTCTCTTGGCCGGTCACGGCCTGCCAGCATTGTCTCGAAGAACTTGGTGGCCGCTGCGACGTTGCGGCGTTTCGACACGTGAACGTCGATGACCTGGCCGTGCTGGTCGACTGCGCGGTAGACGTAGCGCCACACGCCGGCCACTCGGACGTAGGTTTCGTCGACAAACCAGCGATCAGCGGCACTGTGCCGAGACGGGCGTGCTGCGTCGATGACGAGCGGAGCGAAGCGTTGCACCCATCGATCGATCGTCACGTGATCGACCTCAACGCCGCGCTCGGCCAGCAGTTCTTTAACATCGCGGTTCATGGGGGCGGTTCTTTGATGCAGGCTGGCGTCAGCGGCTTAGCGCCGCCGAGGTCGGAGCCAGCGAGAAGGCGTTTGTCCCATATATCTGCCGACGCTGAATGACAAGGTCCAACACGAGCTGGACAAAACACCTGATCAGACGACCTCCAACGGATCGAATGGGTCTGAATGGACGGCTCGGAACGGTTTCCTAAGCTGTTTGTCGCAGGTGGCTGGTTGGTGTTCTTCCTGATAGAGCGGTTTGAAGTTCCGCGTCGGCCGGGCCGAGGGACCCCTAAACGAGCACACTGATCGATAGCGCAGTCCGTTGAGGAAACTCCCGAACGTCTCGTGTGCCCTGAGAGGGCCCCGGTTGGTGGTCCAGTCCTGTTTCTCTCCTCCCGATGCCTTTACACAGACATGGACAGTTCCTCGACAGATAGAAGTAGCCACCCGTCACCGCTGCTCCCTCGCTGTTAGTGTTGGTGTTGCCGGTCCGAGATGACATCAACATATGGGCGGAGTGAGGTGAAATGATGACAACAATGACGGAGAATACCGAGGTCCGGCGGGCCCGCCGGTCGTGGCCTGCGAAGTTCAAGCTTCAGATCTTGGCCGAGATCGACGCTGCGAAGGCGACCGACGAGCCGGGAGCTGTTGGTGCGATCATGCGCCGCGAGAATCTGTACTCGTCGCTGATCTCAGAGTGGCGCCACCAGCGCGACGCCGGCGCTCTTGTGGGGCTCGGCAACAAGGGCGGACGACCAAGGGTCGACCCGGCACGCGACGAACTCGCCCGCCTTCGCGGCGAGTGCGAACGACTCGAAGCCGAGCTGGACACAGCGAACGAGTTGATTGAGGCGCAGGGAAAAGTGTCGGCGCTCTTGCAGCAACTGTCCCGCAAGAGCGCCAACAAGAACTCGACGACATCGTGACCGCCGGCATCGAAACGTGGACACCCAAGGTCGGGATCGCCCG
>NZ_JBDNIJ010000180.1:0-13954 GCF_041688325.1 Ilumatobacter sp. | reverse complement strand
GTCGTTGCGGACCTCGAACACTTCGGGGCACACCTGCATGCATGCGCCGGTCGATGCGCAGCTGTCGAAGTCGACGGTGACCTTCATGGTGTTTTCTCCTGTGTTGTCCGGGGTGTTGTTCGGGGTGTTGTTCGGGGTGTTGTTCGGGGTGTTCAAGCCTTGGCCGGACGGTAGCCGTCCGCAACCGCGTCGGCCGCAGTGGCATAGCAACGCTCTGACTTGGTGCGGTCGTAGAAGCGGCCGCCGGGAACGTGGAAGATCCCTGAATTGTTGTTTGCCTTGATCAGGTGCGAGTCGGGGCACGAACCGTCGGCTGTCGGCGGCAACCATGATCCAGGCGCAGCATCGGGCCGCGCGTCCGGCGAGTCGGCGAGTCCATTGACAACCGACGCCATTACCGGAGCGCTGTTGGACGGTTCGAGTGGTGGCCATTCCGGCGGTGACGGGGGTGTCGGCGGCGCAGTGCGGTCTCGCCACCACGACCACGTGACTCCGCCAACGGCACCGATCAACACCAGCCAGAGGGATCGACGCACCGCTGTCACCATCCAGGTCATATCGCCCAACCTAGTCAGACCAGCGTTCGGTCTCGCAGCGTCTGCGTGATGATTTTGGCTGAAATGGGCACCAAAAACATCACGCAGACGAGACCTCGGCAGGAACGGTGGTGTTATCGGCGCTCGCGCTGACGTTCGAACGCTGCGAGGACGGCTCGCAGCGAGGCGGTGGTGATGCTCGGATCGGTGCCGAGACCCCAGCGAACGTTGCCGTTGCCGTCGACGGTCTCGAGGTACGCGACAGCCCGAGCGTCAGCGCCCTGCCCAATGGCGTGCTCGGCATAGTCGAGCACGTCAAAATCGCCGCCAACAGATCCACCGAACTCATCGGTGAGTGCGGCGACGAAGGCTTCAACTGGGCCATCGCCCGTTCCGTGCAACGAATGCGCCACACCTTCAACCTCGAGTTGCACCTGAATTGTGGTCGTGCCGCCATCATCGCCGGAGGCGCTGTGCAGCTCATGGCTGCGCAGTTTCATCGTGGGCGTTGCGGGCATGTACTCGGCCTGGAACGCATCCCACATCACACCGGGCGTGATCTCGGTGCCTGAATCCTCCGTAATGTGCTGGATGGTTTTGGAGAACTCGATCTGGAGCCGGCGCGGCAGGTCGAAGCCGTGCTCGGTCTTCATGACGTACGCGACGCCGCCCTTGCCGGACTGGCTGTTGACGCGGATGACCGCTTCATACGTGCGGCCCACGTGCTTCGGATCGATCGGCAGGTACGGCACGGCGAACTTTGGGTACTCGCCCGAGGTCGTGTCCCGAGTGGCGTCGAGGGCGTCGAGGCCCTTCTTGATGGCGTCCTGGTGGCTCCCGGAGAACGCGGTGTACACGAGGTCGCCCACGTATGGGTGGCGAGGTGAGACCGGCAGCCGGTTGCAGTACTCGGCGGTGCGGCGCAGCGCATCGATGTCGGAAATGTCCAGCTTCGGGTCGACTCCGTTCATGAACAGGTTCATTGCAAGGTTGACGACATCGACGTTGCCGGTGCGCTCTCCGTTACCGAAGAGCGTGCCCTCGACGCGGTCAGCGCCGGCCATCACGCCGAACTCGGCAGCCGCAACGGCGCAGCCGCGGTCGTTGTGCGGGTGGAGTGAAATGAGGACCGACGTGCGGTCGCGGATCGTGCGCCCGAACCACTCGATGACGTCGCCGTACACGTTGGGGGAGTAGCACTCGACGGTAGCCGGCAAGTTCAAGATGATCGGATCCTCAGGCGTTGGGGCGATCACGTCCATGACGGCCTCGCACACCTCAATGGCGTAGTCGGGCTCGGTCAGCGTGAAGCTCTCGGGGCTGTACTCGTAACGGATTTCGGTCGCTGACCCGTCGGCTCGGTCTGGCAGCGCGGCCTCTTGCTCTTTGCAGAGCGTTGCACCGGTGACGGCGATCTGCTTGATCTGCTCTTGGTCGAGGCCGAACACCACGTCACGCTGGAGCGGGTTCGTCGAGTTGTAGAAGTGGACGATTGCTCGTGGAGCGCCGCGCAGGCCCTCGTACGTGCGGGCAATCAACTCGGGGCGGCACTGGACGAGTACCTGGATCCAGACATCGTCCGGAATCAGGTCGTCCTCGATCAGCAGCCGGAGGAAGTCGAAGTCGGGTTGGCTCGCCGACGGGAAGCCGATCTCGATTTCTTTGAATCCCATGGCGACGAGTTCGGTGAACATTTTCAGCTTGCGGGTCGGGTCCATCGGATCGATCAAGGCCTGGTTGCCGTCGCGCAGGTCGACCGAGCACCAGAGCGGTGCAGTGTCGATGACCTGATTGGGCCAGGTGCGATCGGTCAATGTGATGGGAACGAAGGGCGCGTACTTGTTGAACGGCATCTGCTTCGGAGTGCTGGGTGTCGGAGGCATAACTTCTCTCAATGGGAACGTGCGGTTTGATGTGGCGAGCGTCGGTCGGGGTCGAAAAAGCAAAAACCCCCCGGCCGGAGGGGCGGAGGGTGCGGGCAGGCGCGACGACGTGCGGCTGCCCTACATAAGCAGAAGAAGGCTCGCGGTGATCGATCGCTGCATACAAGTAATCCTAGCACCGGTCGGCCAGCGTGGGAAACGCAACTGGACAACAGCATGTGGGTGAAACCGGCTGACCGGGCTACTGCGAGCGGTACCCTGACGGACACGATGACAGAAAATACAGCACGACGCGGAGCGCCTCGTCGCAAGCGGACGCCACGAGACTCTGATGACTCGTCCCGTGATCACGTCAACACATCGAATCTGACAACGGTGAACATTCTCCCGCCGGTCGAAGCGCCGACAGGTTTCTTCGATCTCGGTGTCCCGGCGCGGATCGACGACGGCCTTGCTGCGTGCGGTTTCGCACAGCCGTTCAACATCCAGACCAAAGCAATTCCTGTTGCCATGGCTGGAAATGACGTCTGCGGACGAGCCAAGACTGGCTCGGGCAAGACCCTTGCTTTCGGCATTCCGATGCTCGCCCGCATCACTGACAAAGCAGCGCCGACCAAGCCGCTCGGCCTTGTTCTCGTACCGACACGGGAGCTGGCCATTCAGGTGGCCGAAGTGCTCCATCCCGTTGCGCAACACGCTGGTATGAATGTTCTGCCCGTTTACGGTGGGGCATCTCGTCATCACCAAGTTGAGGAGATGGCAAAGGGCATCGAGCTTGTGGTCGCCACGCCGTTGCGTCTCATCGACCTGATCAAGTCCAACGAGGTCAGCCTCGAAGACGTCCAGATCGTTACGCTTGATGAAGCTGATCGCATGGCCGACGACGGGTTTACCCCGCAGGTCGAGTGGATTCTGCGCCACTGCGTCAACCGCAACCAGACCATGCTGTTCTCCGCGACGCTGGACGGCGACGTCGGGCACCTCATCCGGGCATATCAGACCGATCCTGTCACGGTGGCCGTCGACGAGGCGACCGACACGGTCGGCAATATGAGCCACCTGTTCCTCGGCATCCACCACATGGATCGCGACAAGGTGATCGGAGCGATCGCTCGCGGCATTCCGAAGCTGATGGTGTTTTGCCAGACGAAGCGGCAGTGCGACAAGGCCACAGAGCGGCTCCAAGAACTCGGCATCGATGCCATGGCGATTCACGGCGATCTCCAGCAGAAGACGCGTGAGCGCGTGATGCGCTCATTCGCCGAAGGCAAGCTGCAGGTTCTCGTGGCCACCGACGTTGCTGCCCGCGGTATCGACATCGACGACATCGGCGCGGTCATCCACTACGAGCCGGCCAAGGACGTCAAGGACTACCTCCACCGTTCTGGCCGCACGGCTCGTGCCGGCCGTGACGGCTGGGCAATCACGCTGTCTGAGTACAACCAGGTCACCCAGGTTCGGATCCTGCAGCGGATGATGAAGATGGAGCCGACGAAGGCAGTCGATGTGTTCTCGAACGACAAGCGTCTCGAGCAGCTCGAATCTTTCGGCGACGACATCAAATCGGCCGCCACGCTGGCGCCGTCCATGTCCTGACGCTGAGCTGATTATTAACTGAGTTCGCGCAATTCGCGCTGGCTCACATACGTGGTGACCACGCCGATCAAGCCGACCAACGCCGCACCACTGATGGCTGCGCCAGCGTTCGTCCACGCCGCGATAGCGCCGAGGATCAGCGCGCCGAATGGCATGATGCCGAATGATGTCAGCGCATAGAGCCCCATCACGCGGCCCATCAGAGGCTGTGGTGTGTTCGCCTGGATGAGGCCCTGGTTCATGTTGATGTAGAACCCGCCAGCCAAGCCCATGAAGAAGGCGAGGACCAGAACCTGCCAGAAGTCGGTGGTGCGACCGGTCAGGATCGTGATGGTCGAACCGCAGATCAGGGCACGTTGGAAGGCTGCGCCCTTCTGTTTCATGTCACCCTTGCGCATCACCACGACGGAGCTGATCGCGATGCCAATACCCATCAGTGCAAAGGGCAATGCAGCATCGCCCGCCGTGCGACCCAGACCGTCTTTGACGTGCGCCTGCAGCGTGACCATGACCGCCGGATTGACGGTGAAGCTGGCCATGACCAGCAGGCCGAACAGGACGCGCAGGTTGGCGTCGCCGAGAACGTGACGAAGCGCTTCTCTCATGTCGGCGATAATCGGCCGCTTCGGCGGCAGGTCGATGTGCGGCGGGATCTCGAGTCGCATCAAGAAGATCACGCCCGCGAACATCAGGCCTGACTGGAACCAGAATGCTCCGTCGAAGCCGTACTGGTCGCCGACGACCTTGGCGAGCACCGGCCCAAGGATCAGCGACAGCGTCATCGCTATGGCGTTGACCGCGATCGCGCTGAACAACTGCTCCTTCGCGACCAGGACCGGGATCAGGGAGGAACGGACCGGCTGGCCGATGGCTGAAGCGGCACCGGCGAAAAGGGTCATCACGATGACCCAGCCGAACGAGATCGTGTCGGCACGAACTAACAGCGCAGTGACGGCCATCACAACCCCACCGGTGACCTGCGTCCAGATCAGCATCCGTCGACGGTCCCATCGGTCTGCCCATGCGCCAGCCTGCAGCACGAGCAACGCTGCCGGGAGTCCCAGCGTGAACACGGCAATGCCCTGGTCGCTTTCGCTCCGGTTGAGTCCGTCGAGGACCAGCCATCCGAAGACGAACCGTTGCGCGTTGGAGACCAGAAAAAAGGAGAGGTTGTTGAGCCACAGCAGCCGGAACGGCCGAACAGTGATGGCGTTCGCTGGCTGCTGGCTCTCCGTTTGTATTGTGGTCACCCTGTGACCTTGTCAGATCTGCGCGAGCGGATCGTCAGTTGGGGCGGGCAATGAAGACCGGAATAGTGCGGTCGGTTTTCTCGGCGTACTGGGCGTAGGTCGGGAAGACCTCGACCGCTCGCTCCCACCACGCCAGCCGCTCGTCGCCGTCGACAATGGAGGTGGTGTAGTCAGCGGGCTCTGGGCCGTCCTGGATCTCGCACAGCGGTTCGGCCACGAGATTGTGGAACCACGACGGGTTCTGCGGCGCGCCGCCGATCGACGCAACGAGTGCGTACTCGCCTTCGTGCTCGACGCGCATCAGCGCGAACTTACGCAAGTTGCCACTGGTTGCACCCTTGGTGGTGACGACGATGATGGGGATTCCGGTCTCGCGCAGCGTGCTCGCCTCGCGGCCGTTCGTGGCCTCGTAGGTGTCGACCTGTTCGCGGACCCAGTCCATGGTGCTCGGGACGTACTCTCCAGTCAAAGGCATGACGTCGACCGTAGACGAGTTCTTCGGATCGCATCGTGTTGCAGCGCCGCTTGACGACCGGTCGAGATGGGTAGCGTCTCGCAGCGTGAAGTCCCAACGTCTGCTCGCCATGTTCATATCGATCGTGTGCGTCGTCGCGGCCTGTAGCGCAAGCAAGTCCGGATCGGACGGCGCGCCTGTCCCGACCGTTTCGATTATGGCCACCACGGTGCCCGAGCGCGCTGCAGGAGACGATGGTGACATCGGGCAGACCTGCACCGAGCTGCAATTCGTCCAAGACCTGTCGGATCAGACCACGGCATCGACGAACGAGATCCTGCAGCGTGTTGCCACGGACCCAGGAGGCACGTCGGAGGTCGAGACCATCGCCGCATTCGCAACCCTTGCCGCTGAGATCGAGGCGTCGCTCCCGGAAACGTTGGCGGCCTACGATCGCGCTGCCGCTGTTGCCCCACGCGGCATTGATGCAGAGATTCGTGCCGTCGCTGACGGCACGGCACGACTGACGCCGGCACTCGTCGAGGCATTCACCAATATTCGGACTGCGGACGATCTTTCGAACATCGAGGGGATCTTCGCTCAACCGGAGTTGCAGGACGCAGCAAGCGATGCAGGAATCGCATCGCTGCGGCTCGACAACTTCACCGGCCCCAACTGCGGGTTCCAATTTTCCAACGGCTGAGCAGGTGCGGTGCGCGGTTGTGTGCGCAGGTGTCGCGAGCGAACAGCGCTGAGTCAGGCGAGGAGGAGCGCGTCGCCGAGGCGAACGATGCCACCTTGGACCACGCTGGCGGTGATGCCAGCTCGCTGACGAAGCGCAGCTTGGGCGCCGTCGCCGAAAATCTCATTCATCAGGTTGCACGGCGCGCAGTCACGCCAGACGGCGAGTTCGACCTCGCCGATGGTGAAGCGCGCCCCGTGGGTGCGCGGGAGTTCGTCGAGGTCGACAACGATGTTGCGCCGAGTCCGCAGCCCATCGAACTGCTCAGTGCCTACATCGGCGGCGGCTCGGGCGAGCTCGCCGGTGCACACGATCGAAACGGCTCGTTTCTTGCCGGCGTAACGGTCGCCTTCGATGCCGATATCTGTGAGGAGCGTCAGCGTGTCATGCCGGGTGATTGCGGCGCCATACGACGACGCAGTCCCGAGTGCGAGAACGGTGCTACTGGCCACGAGATCCGACTGTAGCGGTCACACTGTGCCAGGCACAGTGTGACCGCTACCGTTTGCTCCATGACGCTGACCGAGTCTTCGCCTGCCGACATCATCCGTGACCATGCCAACGATGCGTGGGTTGGGATCGTCCCCCTGTTACACGAGTACATCGCGATCCCGAACGTGTCGCCGGACTTCGACCCTGACTGGCGTGAACACGGCTTCATGGCCCAGGCCGTCGAGCTGATCGCCGGATGGTGCCGAGCCCGCCCGATTCCCGGCATGACGATCGAAGTGATGGAGTTGCCCGAGCGGACACCGATGATCGTGATCGACGTTCCAGCGTT
This sequence comes from Ilumatobacter sp., assembly GCF_041688325.1. Classification (GTDB taxonomy): domain Bacteria; phylum Actinomycetota; class Acidimicrobiia; order Acidimicrobiales; family Ilumatobacteraceae; genus Ilumatobacter_A. The sequence goes on along the minus strand of NZ_JBDNIJ010000180.1, from coordinate 6,712 downwards.
CAACGGTGGCTCGAACGACGACCCGGTGCTCTTGTACGGCCACCTCGACAAACAACCGGAAATGGAAGGCTGGCGGGATGATCTCGGGCCATGGACGCCGGTTCTCGAAGGCGACCGGCTGTACGGACGGGGCGGCGCCGACGACGGCTATGCAGCGTTCGCCAGCCTGACGGCCATCGAAGCCACGCAGGCTGCTGGCGGAGCCCACAATCGGTGTGTTGTGCTGATCGAAGCGAGCGAAGAGTCGGGCTCACCAGATCTTCCGGCCTACATCGAAGCACTCACCGACACGATTGGCACGCCCAGTCTTGTGGTGTGCCTCGATTCAGGTTGCGTCGACTACGAACGCATGTGGGTCACCACGTCGCTGCGCGGCATGGTCATGGGCACCCTGTCTGTCGACATCGTGACCGCTGGCCTGCATTCGGGCGATGTGTCGGGCATGATTCCGTCGTCGTTCCGCATTATCCGTTCGCTGCTTGACCGCGTCGAGGATGCTGCGACCGGAGCGATGTTGCTGCCCGAACTCATCGTCGAGATTCCACCGGGCCGTGTCGCCGAGGCGAACGACACTGCACCGCTGGTTGGCGCGTATGCCGACAACTACCCGTTGGTCGAGGGGGCCCGAGCGGCGGTTGATGATCCAGCCGAACAACTGCTTGCTCGCACTTGGTACGGCACGCTGAGCGTCGTCGGCGCAGACGGCCTGCCGCCCACGAATCGGGCCGGCAACGTGCTTCGTCCGTCGACGTCACTCAAGCTCTCGTTCCGACTCCCCCCGACCGCCGATCCGAAGGCCGCGGCTGCAGCGATCACTGCGGCGCTGGAAGCTGATCCGCCGTACGGCGCACGCGTCTCGTTCTCGAACGTCGATGGGGCTCCCGGCTGGGACGCACCTGCAACGGCGCCCTGGCTCGCCGATGCGCTGGACGCCTCGTCGACCGCAGCATTCGGACAGCCAGCGCGCAACTTCGGTGAGGGCGGGTCGATCCCCTTCATGGGCATGCTCGGCGGAAAGTTCCCCAAAGCACAATTCGTCATCACCGGCGTGCTCGGCCCGGACGCCAACGCCCACGGCCCCAACGAATACCTGCACGTCCCGACGGCTCGCAAGCTGACGATGGCTGTGGCGCACATTCTGTCAGCCCACGCAGCCAGATAGTTGCGAAAGGGGCCTGACCCCATTCGTAACTCTGGTCGTGCTGTGATCAGCTGTGCGGCCAGAGACCGTGGACGGTCCAGCCTTCATCAGCGAAGCCGACCGCATCGGCGACGTGTGCGCTGGCGAGGTTGCTCGATTCGTGCAGGTACGTCGGAATCGCACCGTCGTCGAGCACCCAGCGCGCCGCAGTCGCCACGAGGCGTCGAGCGAAGCCTTGGCCCCGGGCTTCTGCTTCGGTGACCACGGCGAGTTCGTAGCCGTAGCGGTCATGGATCTTGATGCCCACGGACGCAATCACTTCGCCTGCATCGTTGCGGGCAACGAGACGAGGGCCATTGAACGGAGCAAGCCAGGCCGGGAGGTCGGAGTTCTGTGTGGCAATCCATTCCCCGAGGGCCTCGATTGTCGGGTCGACAGTCGTTGTCGATCGGAACACACCGGCGCCGAAGCGGGCCGCGCCCAGACCGAGGATCGCGCCAAGTTCGTCCCCGAGCCCAGCACGGTCAGGCCCGTCCGCCAGAGCGGCTGCTACAGCGTCGGCCTGCAGCGGCGGGACGGCGATGATCGTTGCCCGCCCGTTTCCAACACCGAGCAACTTGCGAATCGAGCCGTCCCAGGTGGGTTGCAACCGGGCCGGGTCGCCGACCACGGTGATGCCGTCCGCCAGTGGCGGCCACTGACCCACCCACTCGGTGAGGTGGAGCCGCAGCCGTTGCTCAAGATCTGGGTGTGTCTCGGCCATGTTTGGCAAACTAACCGGCCACCCCGCCAACCACCCCGCCAACCACCCGGCCAACCACCCGGCCGGCCACTTGCTGACGCCGAGAAGGAGTCAGCTGGTCGATTGAGCGCCCGTTGGTTTGGGTATCGTCGGGTCATGACCCGCACTTCTCGCCACGTCAACCTCGCCTCCCGACCGAACGGCGCTCCCGTGCCCGAGAACTTTGAAGTCGCGGAATCGCCAGTCCGTGACCTGGAAGATGGTGAGGTCATGATCGCCAACCGTTTCATGTCGGTCGACCCGTACATGCGTGGTCGCATGAACGACGTCAAGTCGTATGTGCCGCCATTCCAGATCGGTCAGCCGCTCGAAGGCGGGGCCGTGGGCGAAGTGATCGAATCGAAGTCGGGCGCGGTTCCGGTTGGAAGCTATGTGGTCCACAACCTCGGATGGCGCGAAATTGCAATCGTCCAGGGATCGGCTGTTCAGCAGGCCGCAGTCATCGACGGGGTCTCGCTGTCGGCGAACCTCGGCGTGCTCGGCATGCCGGGAATGACTGCCTACGCCGGGCTACTCGACGTTGCGTCGTTCAAGGAAGGCGACGCTGTGTTCGTGTCCGGTGCAGCCGGAGCTGTTGGCTCGCTTGTTGGACAACTCGCAAAGCTGAAGGGCGCTTCACGTGTCATTGGTTCGGCGGGCTCCGACGAGAAGGTTGCGTGGCTCACCGATGTGCTCGGCTACGACTCGGCCTTCAACTACAAGTCCGGTCCTGTCGCCAAGCAGCTGTTTGCTGCGGCCCCTGATGGCATCGATGTCTACTTCGACAACGTGGGCGGCGAGCACCTACAGGCAGCGATCCATGCCCTCAACCCGATGGGCCGGATCGCGCTGTGCGGCGCGATATCGGCGTACAACAACACCGAGCCGGCACCGGGGCCGAACAACATGTCACTTGCAATCGGCAAGCGGCTGAACCTGCGTGGTTTCATCGTGAGCGATCACTGGGACATGATGCAGGACTTCATCACCGAGGTCGGCGGTTGGCTCGCCGACGGCACGATCAAGCACGACGAAACAGTAGTTGAGGGCATCGAGCACGCTGGCGAAGCATTCATCGGGCTGCTCGCCGGTGCCAATACCGGCAAGATGGTCGTCAAGATCTGACGCGGTGCAGCCGTGCTGCTGATCAGCGTTTGAAGACTTCTTGGGCCAGGTTGATCCCGCGCGTGTCGCCGAGTAGTCCCTCGTCCATCCGGTTCATCACATAGGCGAAGCTGATCTTGCGGTCGATGTCGACGATGATCGACGAGCCGCCCCAACCACCCCAGTAGGCGTAGTTGCCCTCTGGAAGATACGGGACTGCTTCGGAGTGCAGGGCGTAGCCCATCCCGAATCGCACCGGGAGGCCGAGCACCTGGTCGACGCCGTGGGCCTGCTCTTCGAAGATCATCTGGATCGTCTCGGCCGACAGGAGTGACACCCCGTCGACGGTGCCGCCGTTTGCAACGATTGCTTGGATGCGAGCAACGGAACGGGCGTTGCCGTGGCCGTTCGCTGCACCGATGCAGGCCTGGCGCCACTCAGGCGTCCACGACTCTTCGGCGCCCGGCGCAGGGCCCGTAAAGGTCTTGATCAGCACACCGTTGGGGTCGAGCGCTGCGAGGTCGAAGTCGAGCGGGGGCGGCGGAATCACATTCGACACGCGACCAAATTCGGTCGGATCGAGCCCGATGTGGAAGTCAGCGCCGAGGGGCCGAGCGATTTCCTCGGCAAAAAAGTCGCCGAGCATGCGACCGTCGATCCTGCGGATGACCTCGCCGATCAGATGGCCCTGATTGAGTGCGTGATAGCCGGAGCCTTCGCCCGGCGTCCACCACGGCGCCTGTGCGGCAAGCATCGACGTCGACTTCTCCCAGTCGTAGATGTCCTCGGTCGTGACGGGCTGTTCCCAGGCGCTGACGCCGGACGTGTGGCCCATAAGGTGGCGGACTTCGATGTCGCCCTTGCCGTTCTGGGCAAACTCCGGCCAGTACGTCGCGACCTTCTCGTGGAAATTGAGGGTGCCCCGCTCAGCGAGAACCAGCGCCGAGAGAAAGGTCATTGTCTTGGTCGTCGACCAGACGTTGACGATCGTGTTTTCGGACCACGGCGTGGTCTTGGCCTCGTCGGCCCAGCCGCCCCAGATGTCGACGACGGTTTCGCCGTCGACCGTCACGGACACCGAAGCTCCGACGTCTTTGCCGCTGTCGACGGTGCTGCTCAGGAGTTCACCGAGCTTGCTGTATTCGGGAGCGGATGTGCCGTGGATCTCTGCCATGCAATCAGTCTGACTGGTCGCTGAGTTTCAGTTGGGGTCAGACCCCAACTGAAACTCAACTGGAACTCAGCCGAGCCAGGTCGGGCGACTGCTTTCGAAGCTCGCGATTTCGTCGATGTGCGTCATCGTGATGCCGATGTCATCGAGACCGTTGAGGAAGCGGTGCTGCGTTGCTGCGTCCATCGGAAACGGCTCGTCGATGCCTGCGGCGGGGACTTCGACCTTGAGTTGTTCCATGTCGACGACGATTGACGTGGCAGCGTCAGCTTCGATAGCGCCCCAGATTGCTTCGACGATGGCCTCTGGGAGGATCACCGGGACGAGGCCATTTTTGGTGCAGTTGTTGCGGAAGATGTCGGAGAAGCTGGGCGCGATCACTGCATCGAATCCGTACTGTTGGATGGCCCAGACGGCGTGCTCGCGGGACGAACCGACACCGAAGGCCGGGCCGGCCACGAGGATGTTGGCGCCTGCGTAGCGTTCGTCGTTGAGCACGAAGCCCTGCTCGTCGCGCCATGCCGAGAAGAGGCCTTTTTCGAAGCCGGTGCGCTCGACCTGCTTGAGCCAGACGGCGGGGATGATCTGGTCGGTGTCGACGTCGGAGCGCTTCAGCGGCACGCCGGTTCCGGTGATGATCTGGACAGATTTCACTTGGCCACCTCCGTGTTGCCGCGTGCAGGGAGGTCGGCAGGTGTGCAGAATGTGCCCTTGATGGCTGTTGCCGCGGCAACCGCAGGCGAGACGAGGTGGGTACGACCACCGGGGCCTTGGCGGCCTTCGAAGTTGCGATTGCTGGTGGATGCTGCACGCTCCTTGGGAGCAAGCTTGTCGGGGTTCATCGCGAGGCACATCGAGCAGCCCGGCTCGCGCCAGTCAGCGCCGGCCGCTGTGAAAATCTTGTCGAGTCCTTCTTCGATCGCCTGGGCCTTGACGCGGTGGCTGCCGGGAACGATCAGCACGCGGGGCACCGTGACGGTGCGCCCTTCCATGACCGCAGCTGCGGCTCGGAGGTCTTCGATCCGGCTGTTGGTGCATGATCCAATAAATACGGTGTCGACGCTGACGTCGCGCATTGACTGGCCGGCTTTGAGGCCCATGTAATCGAGTGCGCGTTGCACGGTTTCCTGTGCGGTTGTGCTCTCGAAGTCGCTCGGTGAGGGGATGGGCCGGTCGATCGGGCCCACCTGGCCGGGGTTGGTGCCCCATGAAACGTGGGGCGAGATGTGTGCGGCGTCGAGCACAACGGTGGCGTCCCACACTGCGTCGTCGTCCGAAAAGAGCGTCTTCCAGTCGGCGACCGCTGCGTCCCAGTCGGCACCCTGCGGTGCGTGCTGGCGGCCTTCGAGGTAGTCGAACGTTGTGGCATCGGGGGCGATGAGTCCGGCCTTGGCCCCAGCTTCGATCGACATGTTGCAGACGGTCATGCGACCTTCCATCGACAGTGCCCGGATTGCAGATCCGCGGTATTCGATGATGTGGCCGATGCCGCCGCTCGTGCCGATTTCACCGAGGATCGCAAGAATGACGTCCTTTGCGGTGACGCCGGGTTGCAGCTCGCCATCGACGGTCACTGACATCCACTTGGGTCGGCTCTGGGGCAGTGTCTGCGTGGCGAGCACGTGTTCGACCTCGCTGGTGCCGATGCCGAAAGCGATCGCACCGAAGGCGCCGTGTGTGGCGGTGTGCGAGTCGCCGCACACGATGGTCATGCCCGGCATGGTGCGGCCCTGTTCCGGGCCGATCACGTGAACGATGCCCTGGTCAGGATGGCCCATCGGGAAGTTGGTAATGCCGAACTCGGCGGTGTTAACGCGGAGGGTGTCGATCTGTTTCGCCGAGATCGGATCGGCAATCGGTTGATCGATGTTCTCGGTCGGCACGTTGTGATCTTCAGTGGCGAGCGTGAGATCGGGACGGCGTACGCCGCGCCCGGTGAGGCGGAGGCCGTCAAATGCCTGCGGGCTCGTGACTTCATGCACGAGGTGCAGGTCGATGTACAGCAGCTCTGGTTCGCCCTCGGCGGAGTGGACCAGGTGGCGTTCCCAGACCTTTTCTGGCAGTGTCTTGCCCATGTGATGCTCGGTTTCTACGTCAGTTGAACGGGTAGTGGCGTTTCCCACATCGTGAGATATGGTTCTTGCAATATGGATAGCGTAGCGGCCAGTTGCGGCTCCACCGAGATTCCGAGCACAGGTGTTGGCGTGCTTGACAAGTCGATGCTGGTGCTTCGAGCTGTCTCGGTCGAGCCGCAGGGACTATCGCAGCTCCAGCAATCGACCGGTCTCCCGCGGGCCACAGCTCACCGGCTGGCCGCGGCGCTCGAAGTGCACGGATTTCTGCGCCGTGACGGCGAGGGCCGATTCGAACTTGGTCACGGCCTGGTCGCTCTCGGGCAGCAATCAGCCGAACGATTCCCGCTTGTCGACGTCGTCCGGCCGATCGCTACGGCGCTGCGCAACTTGACCGGTGAGGCTGTCCAGCTATTTGTTCGCGAGGGCTCCCAGCGGCGGTG
>NZ_JBDNIJ010000179.1:0-1982 GCF_041688325.1 Ilumatobacter sp. | reverse complement strand
GTGTCCTTCACCTTCAAGACGACCGGTCTCGATCCCACCGGCAAACGCACAAGAAATGGCAACGTCGAAGCAGGGTCAGGATTCCGGGCGATGACAAACTCCACACCCCAACCGTAGATCAGCAAGCTTCGTTCGGGACGGCCAAGTGACGCCGATTGACGCGCGAGAACAGATCGTCACGCCGCTTCAGCAACGACGCCGGGTTTACGGCGCTCACGATATGAGTGGTGTGCCATCAGCCGAGACCGATCGGAATGCATGATATGTCGGTTCTTGAGCGGGTCGTTTCACCGTTCGAAATGTTGTTCTGATCGGAGATCCCACGCCTCCGCCAAAAGGGCACGGAGCGTGAATTCACGCCCCGGCCCCTTGAGCGCCGTTCATTGCCTCACGGATCAAGGCTGTACAGGATGTCTTGGAGCTGGTCGGATGTAGGAAGGTCGCCATCGGCGGACGAACGTTCGGCGACGATCTCGAAGGTCCAGCCACTGTTGCTGTCCAGCTGACCGTGAATCGAGAGTTCTGTGGAATCGAGGATCGTGATCGGAACACGGTCATGGTCTTCAGGCTGTAGCGGATCTCCGGAGCCCATCCTGATCTCGATTGATCGACCGTCGACCGTGGACCCCACCGTGATCGTCGTTGACGAATCTGGCTGGACGTCAGCGGATGTGATCACATAGCCAAGCGCGCCGAGGGGTCCTTCGCCGGTGAGGTTTCCAATCCGATAATTGATCTGCTCGCCCACCGACGGTTCGCCCGGCTCGACTTGCTGCTCGACGGGTCCGTCGATCGTCGGAGGCGTGCTCGCCGTGGCGGGATCGCTTTGTTCTGGGGCAGCCGAGGTCAATGGTCCAGGGAGCGGTTCGTTTGCTGCCGAAACCGGGATCTCTGATGGTTGGGAGGCTGTCGAGGAAGGAGTCGCTCGGTTGTTCGAGACGACGGCGAAGCCGGCCATGCCGACCACGATCGCAGCGGCCGCACCGAGAACAGCAACGCGTCGGCGCAGTTGCGGCTCGGTTCGGTCAGAGCGGTCGACGAGTTGAAGCTGCACGCCGAGATCATCGGATGTTGACGTCAACCGTGACGTTGCTGGGGCGTTGTTCTCCTCGGCGATAAGGTTCCAGACTCGTTCGTTCGTGGCGGGGTCGAGCTGTTCGTCGTTCGGACGGAGACGGCTGAAGTCTTTGAGTTCGTTCATGAGGATGCTCCTGAAGTCGTGGGGTCCGGTTGGGTCTTGGCCTCGAGGGTGGACCGGAGTTGTTGTCTGATTCTGTGGAGCCGTGTGCGAACGGTGCCTGGCTCGATGTGGAGTACGTCGCCGATCTGTCGGCTGTTCATGTGCTCCCAGCCGGAGAGGATCAGTAGGTCGCGATCCTCCGGATCCAGTTCGGACACCGCTGCGAGAAGCAATGCGGCGTGTGTCTCGGCGTCAACCCGGTTCGCAGTGCCGTCGTCGACTCCGACGAGCGGGTCTGCGCCCATCCTCGAGGCGAGATCGGATCGCTTCAGCGTGCGCAGCCGCTGTTGCTCATCGCGCCAGTGTCGACGGACGAGGTTCGTGGCGATTCCGAAGAGCCACCCTCGTTCGTTTCCGGGGCCTGATTCGAACGTTGCGTACGACTCGATCGCGGATCGGAATGTGTCGGCGAGAAGGTCCTCGGCTCGCTGCCTTCCGACCCGTCGAGCAAGATATGCAAACAGATCACCGGAGTGGTCTCGGTACATCTTGTTCATGACGTTCGGGTCGACGACTGCCACGGATCCAGTCTCCGTGTGTCTTGTCACTGTGTCCACACCATGTACGTGCCGCTACTCGTTCAGGTGTTACGAGAATCAACTGTCAAGGGCCAATTCGATCTGCCCACTGGCGGACAGTAGAACTGCCCGTTGGCGGCCATCAGTTTTGCCCACTGGTGGCCATTGGGGTTGCCCGGTGTTTAGTTGGTCAGTGGCATCACCCCTTGGCCGCCGGTTGCTTG
>NZ_JBDNIJ010000178.1:0-3059 GCF_041688325.1 Ilumatobacter sp. | reverse complement strand
CACACAAAAGTGGAAAACCAGTTCTGTGTGAGGAACAGTGGCCAACGACGCCGCAATCGCTCACACAAAACCTGGTGCGGTGGTGCGGTGGTGCGGTGGTGCGGTGGTGCGGTGGTGCGGTGGTAAGGGGGGGGGGGTGGGGGTTGCGAGCCGAGGGCCGAAACCCGAAAGAAATCTAGAGTTCGTGGAACGCCACGCCGATCGTGCCCCGACCCCCGTGGGTGCCGATCACTGGGCCGATTTCGCCGATGACGATGTCGCCGTCGTAGTGCGGGGTGAGCATGTCGACGAACATGTCGACGTCGCTGCAGTCGGCGTGGAGTACGGCCAGGTTCTCGAGCTTGCCATCGAAGCTTTTTACCTTGTCGACAAGGTACTTGAGCGCCTTCGTCCGGGTGCGCTGTTTGCCCGCTTCTTCGACGATGCCACCTGCGACTTCGATGATTGGCTTGATCGACAGGGCAGTGGCGAGCATCGCCTTCGCGTTGCCGACGCGGCCACCCTTCTTCAAGTTCTCGAGCGTGTCGAGTGCACCAAACACCCGGGTGCGCTGGGCGAGGTCGGTGGCAAGTGCTTCGATGTCCTCGATCGATCCGCCGGCGCGTCCGGCGCGTGCACAGGCGAGAGCAATGGTGCCGAGGCCGAGGGTAACGGTGCGGCTGTCGACGACGCGGACGTCGAAGTCGATCGAATCATCGCTGGCGATGGAACGTGCAGCGAGTTCTGCGCTCTGCAGAGTGGCCGAGAGGGCGCCTGACAGTGAGACAACAAGCACACCGGCCGCACCTTCGTCTTTGAGCCGTCGGTACGCGGTCTCGAACTGGCCGGGTGCGGGTGCTGCGGTTTCAGGCAGCGTGTCTGATCCGGCGCACCGGCTCCAGAACTCGGCGACCGTGAGTTCTTCGCGGTCGATCAACTCTTCGTCGCCGAAGCGGATGCTGAGCGGCACGATCACGATGCCGAGTTCGTCGGCGATTTCCTGGGGCAGGTCACACGAGCTGTCGGTGACGATACGAACGATGTTTGTTGGCGCGCTCACGAAGAAGAAAGGTTAGTGGCCTGGGCGTCAGCATCTTCGCCAGTAGTACCGTCACCAGCATCTTGATTGGCACCGCGCCGTTTGCGCCAGTTCGCGAACCACCAGGTGCCCAGCATGATGATGAATGCTCCCGTGAGTACTTGGCCGAGCCCAGTGAGTGCATTCACGCGTGACGTCAATACCACTGGTTCACCAAGTGGGTCGCCGAGTGGGGTGAGTAATGCGACGCTGACGGCTGAGGTTCCGTTTGAGCGAGCTCGGACCGGCACCCGGATGTCTGTGCTGTCGTTCGGGCGCAGGGTGATCAACTGATCGTTGTCCGGAAAGGTGAGTTTCGACGACGACATCTGCAAGATGACGGTGAGCGGTTCGTTGCTGGTGTTCCCGAGCCGAATAGTGATCGCGTCGGCGTTGCCCGTCAGCGTGAAGGTGAACGGATCGGGCAGGACGACAGCGGTCCGAATACGACTGGCTTCTTCGAGTACTTCGTCGATCTGGGCGTTGGCCGCGCTGTCGTCGACCGATGTCGAGACGAGGCGATCGAGTGCCTCGAACCAATCAGCGGTCCGTCCGCCGTTGGCCGCCAGCATCGATCCGACGCTGGTCAGCGACAGCTTGGCGTCGTTGATGCGCTGCAGCCGTGCAGTGAGATCTGGTCCTGCGACGTCTGGGAACGTGATGTCGCTTGACTGGAGTCGTTGTACGTCAGTCGAGCCGATCAGCGTCGACGGTGCAGCAAAACGAAGGTCGGGTGTCAGCTCGGCGATGTCGGCGAGCGCGTTGATGAGTCGCGGATCGGGTGCAGTGAGGTCAGGCCCGGCGAGGAGCCGCGTCCGGCGGACGTTGCGGCCGTTTTCTCGGTGGTCGAGAACCAACTCGGTGGCCATCCGCACGGCCCATTCGACGGCTGTCTGTTCAGCGAGAACGGCGTCGCCAACTTCTGTGGTCAACGATGCACCGAGTGGGTCGACCAGCAGGACCGGCATGATGCGGCCGTCGGGAAGCGGGAGCTCGACAAGCCGGTCTGTGTCGGGAATGTTTTCAGAAATAGTTGTTGCGTACAGCTCAGGCGTCATCACCACGTACCGGACGCCGAGATCGCGAAGCAGCTGTGCACCGCCACTGCTGAGCGGTGTCGAAGCAATCCACACGACGCGAGTCGGTGTCTGACGCAAGACGTCGGTGACGATTTCTTCGCCAGCGTTCAAGGCCCGGGTGAAGACGTCGGGGACGCCTGCTGCGACGGCTGATGACACGTCAAGCTCGACGTCGGTGTGGGTGGTGATCTCGTCGTTGTCGAACGCCGCCGCGGCCGCTTCCGGATCGGCAAGCGCGGAGACCGCACCAGGTGGCACGGCAGCGAGGATGGGAGGAGTGAGCTGTGCAGCGACGCCGACGAGGGTGACGATTTCATCCTGCGTGGCCTGTGCGTCGGTCAGTGACCCATTGGACCGGCTGACTTCTGCGACCAAGCCCAGTGTGACGGGTTCGGCTGGACGTTGGGTCTCATTACTGCCCGGCTGGCGTTCGATGATTGTGCCGTGAGTGGCGACGAGGTCGTCGTCGATCAGGAGCTGCATTCGTATCGGTGTGAATCCAGGGTCTGGGAACTCGAGGCTGTCTGGCCCGCTTAGCACCTCGTCGCCGCCGGTGTCGGTCGGTATGTCGAGGGTGAGGATCGCTTCGGTGGGCGTGACGACTTTGATGTTGTTGCGAGCGTCGGCGAACCGGACGCCATCGATGTTGTTGCGGAACGCGCCCGGCTGCGCACCTTGGCCGAGAATCTGATCGAAGACGGAGCTGTCAACACTGGTGATGGGTTCGAAGTTGGCGATGTCGACGGTCAGCTCGGGGACGGGCGCAACAGTGGTGGTGGTCGTTGTCGTTGGCGATGTAGTGGTGGCTGGTCTGGTGGTCTCGGGTGGCGTCGCTGGGTCGATTGGGCCAGCGTTCACCGGACTGGTCGCCGGCATCGTGCTGGTTGTCGTGCTGGTTGTCGTGCTGGTTGTCGTGCTGGTTG